>NZ_BAAJXA010000068.1:0-34495 GCF_057537855.1 Streptomyces diversicolor | reverse complement strand
TGCCGTGGAATTGCGTCGAGTGTCGTTGAGAGAGGGCTTTATGGGTGCTGTCTGGCACGGTGGGGTCGTCTCGCAAAGACGTGGACGCCACCCAGGCCCGCAAAAACCACGGGCGGCATCCGGAACCAACCTCCATCGGCGCCGGCAAGATCTCCAGGACGGCCATCCTGAAGGCCCTTTTCTGCCCGGCCCCGGGCGGAGGCAGGCGTCTCCATCGCAGCTCGACCGAGGTCGAACCAGAGCACCGCCAGAGCCGCCCACTCTTGATCCACACCGGCCAGCTCAGTTGCAGAGGCCGATGCCTCTGACTGCCTCTGAGCGGCCCGGGTCTCTCTGTCGTGGCGACATGGTCCGGAAGGGGCTCACCGGGGCGCAATAGGGCTTCTGTCTCGCGGAAGCCTCGATATAAAAGGCCTGTTCAGAAGGCTGAGCTGGCTATGGCCTCTGCTGGTGGTAGCCGTCAATACCTCTCTGGCCAGTGCCGACGCGGGATACAGAGGCTGGGCGGGCGGCGTTGGCCTGGGCATGGTCCGGATCTTGATTGCGTGTTCGGCCAAGTCGCGTTCGCGGGTGGGCTCCGCCCATGGCCGTGTGCATCCGGGGAGTCACGGCAGACAGCGACCCCACCCGCAAGCCCTAGAGGCGTCCTGCACCAGCACCGCTCCGGCGAACCCACCCATGCCGATCCGCGGGAGGCTGGGTACTGCGTGACATCGGCCTCGACTGGCCACGGTACCGGCAGAACGCGGTCCGGGGCAGTGGCGCGTTCCTGGAGCTACAGCCCCATGTCCTTGGCAATGATCGACTTCATGACTTCGCTGGTTCCGCCGTAGATTCGGTTGACGCGGGTGTCGGCGTACATGCGGGCGATCGGGTACTCCAAGACGTAGCCGTAACCGCCGTGCAATTGAAGGCACTTGTCGATGACCCGGCCGGCGACCTCGGTGCCGAACAGCTTCACCCGGGCGGCATCGGCAGCGGTGAGCTCGCCGGCCTCCTCCAGATCGAGCGCCCGGTCGCACAGCGCCTCGGCGGCGGCCACCTCGGTCTCGCACTCGGCGAGGACGAACTTGGTGTTCTGGAAGTGGGCGACCGGCTTGCCGAAGACCTGGCGTTCGCGCACATAGTCCGTGGCGAACATGATTGCGGCGCGGGCGCGGGATATCGCCTCGGTGCCGATGGCCAGGCGTTCGCGCACCAGGTTCTGGCCCAGGTGCTCGAAGCCCCGGCCCTCCTCGCCCAGTAGGTTCTCCACCGGCACCTTGACGTCGACGAAGGAGAGTTCGTTGGTGTCGGACGAGCGCATGCCGATCTTCTGCAGCTTGCGGCCGAAGGAGAAGCCCTCGCTGTCGGTGGGGACTGCCAACAGACTCAGACCGGCACGGCGGTTGTCCGGGTCGGCCGGGGAGGTGCGAGCGACGACCACGCACAGTTCGGAGTTGCGGGCGCCGGTGATGAAGGTCTTGGAGCCGTTCAGAATGTAGTGGGTTCCGTCCTCGGAGAGGTCGGCGGTGGTGCGAATGCCGGCGAGGTCGGATCCGATGTCGGGTTCGGTCATGGCGATGCACAGCATGATGTCGCCGGTGGCGATGCCGGGCAGCCAGCGCTTCTTCTGTTCCTCGTCGGCCAGGTTGAGCAGGTACGGCAGGACGATGCCCGTGCTCAGCGTGTAGTGGCCGAGCATGACGCCTGCGTTGGCGCATTCCTCGTCGATGACGGCCTGGTACTTGTACCCGGGGTCCCCCGGGCCGCCGTACTCCTCGGGGATGCCGAACCCCATCACTCCCAGCGCGCCCAGCTTGCGGAACAGCTCACGCGGCGGGAGACCAGCCTCCTCCCAGTCGGCGAAGTGAGGCACGACCTCGTTGGCGACGAAGTCCCGGATCACGGCCCGGAATGCCTCGTGCTCCTCGTTGAAGACCTTGCGCTTCATCAGTTCTGCTCGTTCCTGTGATGCGGGCGGACGGTGGTGACGGTGCGGGGTCCCAGTGACCCTGTCTGCGGCGATTCGCTGTCCCTGCGACAAGCGGAACTCGCGTGCGCTTGACGGGCTGCCCGGTGGCGGACACGGCCGGCTCGGTGCCGAACTCGGCCGTGCGCCTACACCTTGTGACCTGCGATGAGCGCCGTCGGCACGCCAGGCGTCGGGATAAGCGGGCATGCGGGCAGACCGGAGCGACAACCCTCCGCAGGTTGGGCACCCGACGATCAGTCGTTGATCGTGACGACGGTTTCGCTGATGTCGGCGCGGGTTGTGCGGAAGCAGTTGACCGGATGGGCGGCGTCGGGGTAACCGAAGGAGACCGCGCAAACGATCAGTTGGTCCTCCGGGATCCGGAAGTGGTTGCGGATGTGGTCGGAGTGCATGGCGATCGCGGCCTGCGGGATGGTCGCGATGCCGAGTGAGGCGGCGGAGTTGAGCAGGTTCGCGACGTAGCCGCCGCAGTCGATCGCCCCGTACACACCCTGATCGCGGTCGGTGGTGATGACCGCGACGTGAGGGGCGCCGAAGAACTCGAAGTTCTTCAGCATCTGTGCCTCTCGCGCTGCCAGGTCGGTCTTCTTGATTGCGAGGCTGGCGTAGAGCGCGTAGCCGGCCTCCCGGCGGCGGTCCCTGTACACCCCGCGGTATCGAGCAGGAGCCTCCAGGTCGGAGACCTGCTGGTGGGTGCGCGCGTGCTCGGTCAGGCTCTTGGCGAGGCGCCGGGTCGCCTCACCCTTGGTCAGGTAGACGTGCCAGGGCTGGGTGTTGCACCAGGACGCCGTCCGCTGCGCCATGCTGAACATCTCGGCGATGACGTCATCCGGAACGTGGTTCGGCAGGTAGGCGCGACAGCTCCATCGCTGTTGGAGCAGCTTCTTGAATGCGTCGGCTTGGGTGGGTTCCGTCGTTCCGGGCTCGTCGGGGTTCTCTGCGGTACTCATACGGATGCCTTCCGGAATCACGGGTGCAGGACGTACTTGCCGAGTGCTCGGCGTTCGGCGAAGAGCTGGAGCACCCGGCCGGCGTCGGCCAGCGGTGCGGTCGAGGGCTGACCAGGGTGCAACTCACCGCGGCTGATCCTGGCGAGGACATCCGCGAGCAGGATCGCGTTACCGTTGGCGCCGCCTGCTTCACGCGACCAGTCGCCCCAGTCGACGCCGACGATCGTGCGGTTGCGCAGCAACACGATGTTCGTCGGCAGTCGTGGAATGTCGCCGGAGGCGAATCCGAGTACGCAGAACCGCCCATCGGTCGCCAGCGCCCGTAGCGCGCTTTCGGATGCGGGCCCGCCCACCGGGTCGATGACCACATCGGCGCCGTCGCCGGTAGCGGCGCGGATGTTGTCCTTGAGATGGTCGTAACCAAGTGTCACTTCGGCTCCGGCGGCCTTGGCCGCGGCGCGCTTGTCCTCCGTGGACGCGACTGCGATGACATGGGCACCATGGCTGTGTGCCACGTCGATCGCGGCCTGGCCGATGCCGCCGCCGGCACCCAGTACGACGACGTGCTCGCCGGGCTTGATCGTGACGCGATGGGTGGTGGCGAACACCAAGGTCAGGTAGCTCTCCATGGATGCTGCGGCGATGTCGGCGGTCACACCGGACGGCAGCGGGACGACGACACTGGCCGGGACGGCGACGTGCGAGGCGTATCCGCCGAAGTCACTCAGCACCGTCGCCACCACGGTCCCGAGACGCGGGGTTTCGACGTCTTTGCCGACCGCGATGACACGGCCCGCCACGCAGCTGCCCGGGGTGAACGGCAACGGCGGCCGAACCTGATAGGCCCCGCGGACGATGAGTCCGTCGACGAAGCTGACACCGACGGCCGTCAGCTCGATGAGCACCTCGCCGGGTTGCGGCTGCGGTGTGGGCTCCTCCAGGATCCGCAGGGCCGGCGGATAGCCGAACTCCGCACAGATCACGCGTCGCATACGTACCTCCGATGTCGATGGTCGAGTTCGTGCGCCCTGCTGTGGGCGGCGCCCCGGTGCAGGCGCGCGCTGGGCGCGGCGGACGGGTGGGGGAGCGGCGCTGAGTGTCAGCGGCCGAGCCAGTTGGGGGTTCGCTTCTCCAGGAATGCGGAGATGCCCTCGCGGTGATCCTCGGAGTCGAGAATGGTTTCGAGTGCGTGCTGGGTGGCCTCCCATCCGAGGTCATCCGTCTCGCCGGCGACCCGGTCCACCGCGGTGAGGGCCGCGGTCACCGACAACGGCGAGTTCTCACAGACCTGCTCGGCCAGCGTGATGGCGGCCGCCTCCGCTTGCCCGTCGTCCACGAGGTCGTTGACCAGCCCGAGCTGGTAGGCCCGCGAGGCCGGCAGGGGGCGGCCGGTCAGCAGCATCTGCTTGGCCACCGGCAACGGCAGTGACCGCCAAGTCCGGAACAACCCTCCGCAGGTGGCCACCAGGCCCCGGGACACCTCCGGCAGACCGAACTGGGCCGACCGGCCCGCGACGACCATGTCGCAGGCCAGCACCAGCTCGAAGCCGCCCCCGAAGGCGATGCCCTCGACCGCGGCGATCAGCGGGGTGGAGCGCTTCCTGCGGACGACGCCGTACGACCCTCCACGCGGTGTCGGGTCCCCGGCTCCGACCGCGAGATCGGTCCCGGCCGAGAACACCCGCTCACCGCCGGTGAGGATTCCGCACCGGAGATCTGGATCGTCGTCAAGGTCGTTCAGGGCGGAGTCCAGCGACGCCGTCATCTCCGGGTCGATGGCGTTGCGCTTGGCTTCGCGCCGCATCCGGATGACAAGGATGTGACCGTGCCGTTCCACAGCGACCCTGGCTTCGGCCTCAGGGCGGATCGACTTCCGGTTCATCGGTACCGCTCCTTGAGCTCACGCTTGAACAGTTTGCCCGTGGGTGACCGCGGGAGCTGGTCGGCGAAGTCGAGGCCGCGGGGGCATTTGTAGAGTGAAAGGTGCTGCCGGCACCAGTCGATGAGCTGCTCGGCCACCTCGTGGCTCTCGGTGCAGCCCGGGCGGAGCTGGACCACGGCGTGAACGACCTCACCCAGTTCGTCGTGCGGGATGCCGAAGACCGCGGCGTCGGCCACGTCAGGATGCTCGATCAGGACGTTCTCGGCTTCCTGAGGGTAGATGTTCACCCCGCCGGACAGGACGAGATCGGCGCGGCGATCAGCCAGGTAGAGGTAGCCGTCGGCGTCGAGGTGGCCGAGGTCGCCGACGGTGGCCCAACCACGATCGTTGCGCGACTCGGCGGTCTTGGCAGGGTCATTGAGGTATTCGAACGGCAGGCCGCCTTCGGACCAGACCGTCCCGATCTCGCCCGTCGGCAGCTCCGCGCCGGTCTCGTCGAGGATGTGAGGCCGTCCGACCAGCGCCCGCCCGACCGAGCCCGGGTGCGCGAGCCATTCCTTCGAGTCGATCGCGGTGAACAGATAGTTCTCGGTGGACGAGTAGTACTCGTGCACGATCGGCCCGAGCCAGTCGATCAGGGCCCGCTTCGTCCCGGCCGGGCAGGGCGCCGCCGCATGCACGACGACCCGCAACGACGACATGTCGCGTTGCGCGCGCGATTCAGCGGGGAGCTTGAGGATCCGGGTGAGCATGGTCGGCACCATCTGGGTGTGGGTTACGCGGTAGCGGTCGATGAGTTCGAGCGCGGCCTCGGCGTCGAAGCGCTCCATGATCACCGCGGTGCCGCCGTAGCGGTGCACCGTCATGCAGAAGCGCAGTGGCGCGGCGTGGTACAAGGGGGCGGGGGAGAGGTAGACCGCGTTCCTGCCGAGGCCCCAGCGCTCGTGCAGCAGGGTGGCGACGCCGGGCGGGGTGCCCAACGGGGCCAGCGACAGGTTCGACGCGACGCCCTTCGGCCGACCCGTCGTGCCCGACGAGTAGAGCAGGTCGACGCCCTCCCGCTCCTCGGGCGCGGCTGCTGGGGCGGCGGTCACGGCCTCGGCCAGCTCCTCGAATCCCTCGGCCGCGGGCCCGGTGTTGAATCGGAGTTCGACGCCGGGCGCTTCCTTCAGCGCGGCTGCGGCCCGGTCGAGTCGGGCCGGGCTCGTGACAAGGGCACGAGCCCGGGAGTCGCGCAGTATGTACGCGGCCTCAGTGGGTTCGAGCCGGACCGGCAGACCGACGTAGCGCAGGCCGCACCGTTGTGCTGCCCACGCCACCGGGAGGTAGTCGGCCGTGTTCTCCATCAGAAGCGCGACGCAGTCCCCGTGCCGAAGTCCGCGGGACCACAGCAGGTCGGCGATGGACCGGGACGAGTCGACCAGCTCACCGTAGGTCACCACCTGTCCGGAGCCGGCCATGATGAACGCCGGTCGTGCGGGATCGGTGTGCGCCACCGCGTCGGGGAAGGGGGCCTCGGGCGAGAGCGTAGTGGTGTGCACGAGTTGCTCCAGGGTCAGCGGGCGGCGACGGCTTCGGGTTCGTCGGACGCGGCATGGCTGGTTGTCGAGTGGTAGCGGCGGCGGATGATCAGCCGCAGGCAGAGCAGGGAGGCCGCGGCGAGAAGGGTGACGAGCAGGCCGACCCGCCAGGCGTTGGCGGAGGCACCGTTGATCAACGCCACAGTGACAAAGGGCCCGAAGCCACCGATGATCCCGGCGATCTGATAGCCGAGCGAGGCGCCGGAGGAACGGACCTCCGGCGGGAAGAGCTCGGCGATGAGCGTGCCCTGAGTTCCGGTCTGCAGTGACATGGCGATGCCGGCGCCCACAACCGCCAAACCGAACGGCCAGACCTGGTCGGGCCCCGACGCGGGGATCAGCAGCCACATCGGCACCCCCCAGACCAGCATCGCGGCGGATCCCAGACCGAAGATCAGCTTGCGGCCGAAACGGTCCGACAACCAGCCGAAGAACGGTACCAACGGCATCATGAGGGTGCAGGCGATCAGAACCCAGGTCAGAGCCGCGGTACGCGTGATGTCACGGTAGGTCGTCACGAACTGCACCGAGCCGGCGACCGTCACCTGGAAGAGGACCACGCCCACGGTATTCGCACCCGCCGCCGTCAGGATGGCGCCCGGGTTGCGACGGACCGCATCCAGAAACGCGGAGCGCCGAGCCGCGGGCTGCGCGGCTGCCCTCGCCGCGACCGCCTTGAACTCCGCGGTCTCCTCCAGGAAACGGTGGATGGCGAAGGCGATCGGAAGCATGACCAAGCTGATCCAGAAGGGGATCCGCCACACCCAGTCGACGAAGGCGTCGGGCGAGGACGCCGCGGTGGCGATCAGGAACACCACATTGCCGAGCACCGCCCCGATCGGGACGCCGAGTTGAGCGAAGCTGCCGAAGAAGCCGCGCAGGTGCGCGGGCGCGTTCTCGGTCGCGACCAGGACCGCGCTGCTCCACTGTGCCCCGACGGCCAGTCCCTGGCACAGACGCAGTGCTATCAGCAGTGTCGGTGCCAACCACACCACCTCGGAGTTCGGCACGAAGCCGATCAGCGAGGTAGCCACCGCCATGAGGATCATGGCGCTGACCAGCACGGGCTTACGTCCGTGCCGGTCACCCAGCGCGCCGGCCACAACGCCGCCGACGGGACGGGCGACGAAGCCCACGGCCACCGTGGCGAACGAGTTGAGTGCGGAGACAACAGCGTTGTCGGTGGCGAAGAACGTGGTGTTGAAGACCAGCGCGGCAGCGGTGGAGTAGATGAAGAAGTCGTACCACTCCAGCGAGGTCGCGATGGCCGCGGCGAAGGACGCGCGGGCCGAGCGGCGGGGTGGAGCGGCCTCAAAGGCCGCCGGACCGGGATGTGACGGCACTGTCATCTCCGGAGGGGAGGGACCGCAGCGAGAACCGCTACGGCATGGGCGGTGGACTGTGCGGCGGACCATGACTCAACCGGGCCGATCGGGGCGATGCCGAGGGGGAACGGCGCGGCGGTATGGAAGGCGATCGGCAGGCCGGGGCGTCGTAGTGCTCCTGCGGGTGGCGGCTCGGATGTTCATGGCAACTCCCATGAAACCTATCGATCGATAGATCGGGACACTAGGTCTCGTGCGATACCTCGTCAAGAGTCTTGATGGCCGGCGAGGTGCGCCCCTAAGATGCACTATCTATCGATCGATATACCAGAGTCTGAGTTGCACAGTAAAGGGGCGGGACCATGACCAATGCCGTCATCGTGGACGCGGTGCGCACGCCGTCCGGCAGGGGCAAGCCGGGCGGGCAGCTGTCCGGGATCCATCCGACCGAGTTGCTGTCTGAGGTGCTGCGCGCCCTGGTCGCGCGCAACGACCTCGACCCCGCCCTGGTCGACGATGTGATCGCCGGTTGTGTCGGGCAGGTCGGCGAGCAGGCGATGAACATCGCGCGGAGCGCCGTCCTCGGCGCCGGGTTTCCCGAGTCGGTCCCGGCGACGACCATCGACCGGCAGTGCGGATCGAGTCAGCAGGCCGCGAACTTCGCCGCCCAAGGCGTGATCGCCGGCGCCTACGACGTAGTGATCGCGTGCGGGGTGGAGTCCATGAGCCGGGTGCCGATGGGCTCCGCGCTCCAGGGCCGCGAGCCTTTCGGCCCCGGGCTCGCGGCGCGCTACCCCGGCGGGCTGGTCAACCAGGGTGTGGCCGCCGAACTCATCGCCGCCCGCTGGAAGTTCGACCGCGACACACTGGACGCGTATGCCGCGCGGTCGCACGCGCGAGCGGCGGCGGCCGAGGAGTCCGGGGCCTTCGCGAAGGAGATCGTGCCGGTTCGCGGTCCCGAGGGGCGTGCCCTCACCGCCGACGAGACTGTCCGTTCGGGGACGGACGTCACGGGTCTGGCCGCACTGCGGCCGTCGTTCGCCGACGAGACCATCGCCCAGCGCTTCACGGAGATCGAGGACTGGCGTATAACGCCGGGGAACTCCTCGCCGCTCACCGACGGGGCGTCGGCCGTCCTGATCATGAGCGAGGACAAGGCCGCAGCGCTCGGCCTGCGACCGTTGGCCCGGTTTCGTTCCTTCGCCGTCACGGGCAGCGACCCGCTGTTGATGCTCACCGGTGTCGTCCCGGCCAGCCAGCAGGTCCTGACCCGTGCCGGTCTGACGATCGACGACATCGACGCGTACGAGGTGAACGAAGCCTTCGCGCCCGTCCCTCTGCTCTGGCAGCAGGAACTGGGTGCGGACCCAGAGCGGCTCAACCCCCGCGGCGGTGCCATCGCGCTGGGCCACGCGCTCGGGGCATCCGGCGCCCGGCTGCTCACCACCTTGGTCCACCACCTGCAGGCCAAGGGCGGACGCTACGGCCTGCAGACGATGTGCGAAGGCGGCGGCATGGCCAACGCCACCGTCATCGAACGTATCTGACGTCCCCCACCAACGAAATCCCAGGAGAACACGTGAACATCGCAGGCAGCGTCGCCGTCGTCACGGGAGGAGCCTCCGGCCTCGGGCTGGCGACCGTGCGAAAGTTTGTCGAGTTGGGGGCCGGGGTCGTCATCGTCGATCTGCCGTCCTCCAAGGGAAAGCTCGTCGCCGAAGAACTCGGCGAGCAGGTGGCCTTTGCCCCAGCCGACGTCACCAGCGAGGGGGACATGGCAGCCGCCCTCGACCTCGCGCAGTCACTGGGTACCCTCAGGGTCGCCGTGAACTGCGCGGGGATCGGCCCCGCTGCCAGGACGGTCGGCCGGAAGGGCGCGCACCCGCTGGATACGTTCACGAAGACGGTCCAGGTCAACCTGATCGGCACTTTCAACGTGATCCGGCTTGCCGCCGAGCGGATCGCGGGGACAGAGCCGCTGGGCGAGGAGCGCGGCGTCATCGTCAACACCGCGTCCGCCGCCGCTTTCGACGGCCAGATCGGCCAGGCGGCGTACTCCGCCTCCAAGGGCGGCATTGTCGGCATGACCCTTCCGGTAGCCCGTGACCTGGCGAGCCTCGCCATCCGCGTGGTGACCATCGCCCCGGGCCTGTTCCACACCCCGCTTTTCGACACCCTTCCCAAGGAGGCTGTTGCCTCGCTGGGATCCCAGGTCCCGCACCCCGCGCGCCTGGGTGAGCCGAGCGAGTACGCGGCGCTGGCCGCCCACATAGTCGCCAACCCCATGCTCAACGGCGAGACCATCCGCCTCGACGGCGCCATTCGCATGGCCCCCCGGTAGCCCGTTACGTCGCCGCGCCCCGACCTCGTCCCGGGAGGCGACGGCTTGCCGTTCGGCATGCGACTCGCCCACAGCGGAGGCGCTGTCGAGGCCATCGGCGCGCGCACCCTTAAGTCCGCCGGCCAGCGCGAGCGTGCTGCTGGGCCTCCATTTTTCAGATCCCGGTGGATGGCTCGCCCCGTTCCACCCAGTCACGCACCCCATCCGCTCGCACCGTAGCGGCAAGAGTTACTGGTCTATACCTTTTGAAGGCTTCCCGGGCACACGCAACACGAGGGTGTCGAGGGCGAGTGCGACGTAACGCTGTGCGACCTCGGCCTCGCTCAGCGGGCCCTCTGGCCTGTACCAGACGGCGACGGCCTGGCACATCGAGACGATGGCGCGGACGGCCTCTGCCGGATAGGGCGTGTGGAACACACCGTCCGTGATGCCGTCGTCGACGAGGCCACGCAACATCACGGAGAGTTCGTTGCGCTGTGCGATATACCTGTCCCGGTTCTCGGGTTCGAGGTTGCGGACCTCCCCGTCCAGGAATGCCAGCCGCCGCCGATGGGCCATGTACAGCGTGAAGCACTCCACGATGTGTGCGACCTGGTCCTCCGAGCGGTCGCCGGCCTCGGCCAGGGCGTGGCGGCAGCGGACGAGAATGTCGTGCATCGATCCCATGAGGAGGGTGACGAGCAGATCCTGCTTGCTGCCGTGGTGGTAGTACAGGGTTGGGAGGGTCACGCCGACACGGTTGGCGATGGCGCGCACAGAGCCGCCGTGGTAGCCGTGGGCTCCGAACTCCTCAAGGGCGGCTTCGAGGAAGGGGGAGAGCTGCAGCTCTTCGAAGCGGCGCCAGTCGGCTCCCGGATCCGGCTCGAAGCCAAGCTGGGGATCTTCGCGTCGCACCCGGTTCAGCTGCTTCCGGGATGTCTGCGGTGCCACGTGCCTCTCCTTCTTGGCCGGGCGCTGTACGGGCCGGCGGGTTTTCCTCACAGCGGAGACTACAGGCATCGAGGGCTGCCGCCGCCGGAGTCGTCGAGGTCGGAAGAGCGGTGGGCACAGTGCTCAGCGTCCGCTCCAGCGCGGCGGGCGCGTTTCGACGAAGGCCCTCGGACGTTCCAGAGCGTCCGCGCCGGCGCCGACCCACTGCCACGCACGGTCGATCGCGGTCCAGGCTTTTCGGCTCCCAGTCCGGTCCGAGATCGGGGGAGGCGTGGACGAGACGCTTGATGAGGCGGGGGAGCCTTCGTCATCGGTCGGACCTGCTCAGTTCGGCCGGATCAGCTGTCGGCCGATGATCTCTTTCATGATCTCGTTGGTGCCGCCGTAGATGGACTGGACCCGGCCGTCGAGGAAGGCTCGGGCGATCGGGTACTCCACCATGTAGCCGTAGCCGCCATGGAGTTGCAGACCACGGTCGACGACCCGCTGCTGCAGCTCGGTCGCCCACCACTTCGCCTTCGCCGCGTCCTCCACAGTGAGCCGGCTGTCGTTCGACGCGAGCATCGCCCGGTCGATGAACGCCTGGCTGACATCCAGTGCGGTGCGGAGTTCGGCGAGGGTGAAGGCGGTGTTCTGGAAGGAGGCGACCGGCCGGCCGAAGGCCGTGCGTTCCCGGACGTACTCCAAGGTCCAGCCGAAGGCGGCTTCCGCGGCGGCCTGGGCGCTCATCGCGATGGCGAGGCGTTCTCTCGGCAGGCATCGGATCAGGCTGCGAAGCCCGCCACCCAGGAGGCCGAGCAGGTTCGCGGCAGGTACCTTGGCGTCACGGAAGAACAACTCCGCGGTGTCCTGGCCGTGCAGGCCGATCTTCTCCAGCTTCCGGCCCCGGCTGAACCCGGGAGTGTCCCGTTCCACCACGAAGAGGCTGATCCCCTTCGACCCGGCGCAGGGGTCGGTGCGTGCGGCGACGACGACCAGGTCGGCCTGGATCCCGTTGGTGATGAAGGTCTTGGCACCGTTGAGCAGCCAGTGATCGCCGTCGCGTACGGCGGTCGCGCGCATGCCCTGCAAGTCACTGCCCGCGTCGGGCTCGGTCATGGCGACGGCGGAGATCAGCTTCCCGGCGGCGAGCCCCGGCAGCCAGCGTCGCTTCTGCTCCTCGTCGGTGAGTTCGAGGAAGTACGGCATCGCGATGTCCTCGGTGAGGCTGAACCCCAGTTGCACCGAGGCCGCGCCGATCGCCGCCAGTTCCTCCATCACGACCGCGCGGAAACGGATGTCGCGCTCACCGCCTCCGCCGTACTCCTCGGGCACCGCCAGCCCGATGATGCCCTGACGGGCCGCCACCTGCCACAACTGGCGATCGACCAGCCGCTGTTCCTCCCATTTCTGGACGTGAGGTGCGACCTCACGCTCGACGAACTTCCGGACACTGTCACGGAAGGCCTCATGGTCCGGGGTGTACAGATCGCGTTCCACGTGGGGCTCCCTTTCCGGCGCGCGAGCCGGGTCTACTTTCCGGAGAACTCGGGGCGGCGCTTCTCGCGGAAGGCGGCCACGCCCTCCGCGAAGTCCGCGGTGGTGAACAGCCGGGTCTGGCCTTCGCGTTCGACGGTGAGGGCGCGCTCCAGCTGCGGCAGCGACGACGCGTTGAGGGCACGTTTGGTCTGGGCGAACGCCGCCGTCGGTCCATCCGCGAGCTGCCGGGTCAGCCGTTCGACCTCAAGACCGAAGGTGTCGTCGGCTACGGCGTGTGTGATCAGGCCCCACTCCGCGGCGCGGGGCGCGGGGACGCGCTCGCCGAGCATGGCCATGCGGGTGGCGCGCGCACGACCGACCGCCGCCGGGACCAGCAAGGTGGCACCACCGTCGGGCATGAGGCCGACCTGGGCGAAGGCGAGGAGGAAGTACGCCGACTCCCGGGCCACGGTGACATCGGCGGCGAGCGCCAGGGAGCAGCCGACACCGACCGCCGGCCCGCCCACGGCCGCCAGGACGGGGTGGGGGATCTGCCGCAGAGCCAGCACGAGCCGGTTGGCCGCGTCGATCGTCCCGATGTCAGGAAGGTTTCCGGCGAGGTCGGCGCCGGCACTGAACGCAGGCCCCGCCCCGCCGAGCACCACGACCCGGATGCCGCTGTCCTTCCCCGCCATCTCCACAGCATCGGCGGTGAGAGTCAGCATCTCGGTGGTGAGGGCGTTGAGCCGCTCTGGTCGGTTGAGGCAGATGCGCAGCACGGGGCCGTCGCGCTCGACGCGTATGGGCGGTGTCATCAGCGAGCCTGCCTTTCAGGCATTCCAGTCGGCGAGCACGGTCTCGGTGTCGTTGCCGGGCGGCGGGGGAGCGGTCGGAGTCCGCGGAACCGTCCGTGAGAAGCGCGGCGCCGGCGCGGCCTGCAGCACTCCTCCGATCTCCACGTGGGCGCCGCGGGCCGCCAAGTGGGGGTGGCGCGGCACCTCTTTGGGGGCCAGGACCGGGGTGACACAGGCGTCGGTGCCGGCGAAGACCTCGGCCCACTCGTCGCGAGGACGGGTGAGGAAGGTTTCGGCGAGCCGGTCCCGCAGCAGCGGCCATCCGGACCGGTCCCCCTGGTCGGGCAGGGTCTCCTGGTCGAGCCCGAGCCCGGTGAGGAGGGCCCGGTAGAACTGGGGCTCGATGGCCCCGACGGCGACATGGCGGCCGTCCTGACACACGTAGGTGTCGTAGAAGGGGGCGCCGCCGTCGAGCAGGTTGGTACCGCGCTCGTCGGACCAGGAACCCTGGGCCCGCATCGCCCACACCATCTGCAGCAGCACGCCGACGCCGTCCACCATCGCCGCGTCCACGACCTGCCCCTCGCCCGAACGTTCCCGCTCCCACAGCGCGGCGAGGAGACCTGCCAGCAGGAGCATCGAGCCGCCACCGAAGTCGCCGACAAGGTTGAGCGGGGGCACCGGGCGCTCGCCGGGCCGCCCGATGGCGTGCAGGGCACCGGTCAGGCCGATGTAGTTGATGTCATGCCCGGCTCGCAGCGCCATCGGCCCGTCCTGGCCCCACCCGGTCATCCGTCCGTACACCAGACGGGAGTTGACCTGGTGGCAGCGTTCGGGACCGACCCCCAGGCGTTCGGCGACCCCGGGCCGGAACCCTTCTATGAGCACGTCGGCCTTGGCCACAAGCCGCAGCACCAGATCACGGCCCTGGGGCGTCTTGAGGTCGGCCGCCACCGACCTTCGCCCACGCAGCAGGTGGTCCGGCTTGCCGCCGGTGACGTCGAGCCCGCCGTGCGGGCGTTCGACGCGTACGACGTCGGCGCCGAGGTCGGCCAGGACCATCGCGGCATGGGGCCCCGGCCCGATCCCGCCGAGTTCGATGACCCGCAGCCCCGCGAGGGGTCCCGTCATGACGCCGCCCTCCGGCCGAGGTCGAGGCCCGCGAGCCGCGTCACGTAGGCACGAGCGCGGGCAGGGTCGTAGGAGCGGGCGATCTGCATCTTCTCGGCTTCCAACGACCCCTCGGCGTGGGTCGCCAGCACGGCTTGGTAGCCGCCGTAGTCGCGGGCGGTCAGGTCGCCGACGAAATTGAGCAACCGCAACCGCTGTTCGGCCGGGACGGCGGCGGCGTAGTACTTCTCAAGTACGGCGCGGATGTCGGGGTCGGCCCAGTCCTCGCCGCCGGGGCCGGTGACCAGCAGGCCACCGGAGAGGTCCATCAGCTTGGCGACGGCGTCGTGGAAGCCGTGCGCGAAGGTGTACTTGGCGGTGTTGACCGCGAGCGGGTCGGGCTGCTGGATGCCGTGCTGTCCGGGCCGCGACCGGGCCGCGGCCAGCTCGGCGAGTCCGCGGACCGTCTCGGCGTAGGCGATCAACTGGGCGATCTTGTCCCTGACATGTCCGGCGCGGCTGATGCCGTTGTACTCGGCGATGAGCGAGGCCGACCCGACGAGGACGTCCAGCAGCGGCAGCTTGTAGGTGACGGCCGTGAACCGGTGGTAGTCGACGAACGCGATTGCCAGCGGCCCGGCCAGCCCGGGACGGCGGTTGAGGAAGACCCGGTCCTTGGGCACGCGGACGTCGTCGAACACGGTCAGGCTTTCGAGCAGCTTGTGCTTGGAGGAGAGCGGGAACTCGAAGTCGTTGCGCTCTCCGGCCGAGTACGGCGAGACGTACAGACGCAGACCGGGGGTGTCGACGGGGATCGCGAACGAGACCGCGTAGTCGCGGTCCTCCGGTCCCATGGCGCGGGTGGGGAGGACGATCAGCTCGTCGGCGTTGGCGGAGAAGGAGGTGTGGCACTTGGCTCCGCGCACGGTGATCGACTCCGCGTCCTCGTCGACGACGTGGAGGTAGAGGTCGGGGTCGGCCTGCTGGTGCGGCGGAAGGGAGCGGTCGCCCTTGACATCGGTCTGCGCCACCGCGAGCGCCAGGTCGTTGTCGCACACGTACTGGTGGTAGGCCCGCGCCTTGTCCAGGTCGGCCCCGTCCAGCGTCCGGAGCAGGGCGAACAGGGCGTCGCTGCCCACCTCCTTGAGGACGATCGTGCCGGCTCCGAGGGAGGACACGGTCTCGATGAGCTCACCCCGGGCGCGTAGGTCCTCGGCCGTCCGCGGGACCTTGTAGAAGGCCGAGTAGGCACCGGAAGGTCCCTGGGCGACGGAGAGTTCCGGGTGCGAGTCGGTGATGCTGTAGCAGAGCGCCGAGTGGTCGACCGCGGGGGACAGCTCGGGGTCGTTCACGACGTCCGGAACGTGGCGCCCGCGGTAGAGGACAGTCCTGCCGTCACGCAGGCCCTCGCGGTACTCCTTGACGGTACGCAAAGTCATCCGATCGTTCTCTCTGTGTCTGGGCGGCCGATCGATCTATCGATCGATATAGATCCCAGCCTTCGCCGGGCGGCGGCAAGGTGAGGGATCTGCCCATGATGCTATCTATCGATCGATAGAGACGCTAGCGTGTCCGGAGGATTGTGCGGATTCGAAGAGCGGAAGGGGACCCGGCCATGGTGCGGACACGGTTCTGCGAGGTGTTCGGAGTGGAGCACCCGATCGTCCAGGGCGGCATGCAGTGGGTGGGCCGCGCCGAGTTGGTCTCGGCGGTGGCCGACGCCGGCGGGCTGGGGTTCATCACCGCCCTGACCCAGCCGACCCCCGAGGACCTGGCCAAGGAGATCGCCCGCTGTCGGGACCTGACCGACAAGCCCTTCGGGGTGAACCTGACCATCCTTCCGTCGATCACCCCGCCGCCGTATGCGGAGTACCGGGACGTGATCGTCGAGTCGGGGGTGCCGGTGGTGGAGACGGCCGGGGCCAACCCGGCCGAACACCTTCCGGTGTTCCACCGGGGCGGAGTGAAGGTGCTGCACAAGTGCACCAGCGTCCGCCACGCGGTGAAGGCACAGGAACTGGGCGTGGACGGCATCTCGATCGACGGCTTCGAATGCGCCGGCCACCCGGGGGAGGACGACATCCCCGGCCTGGTGCTGATCCCCGCCGCGGCGAAGGAGATCACCATCCCGATGATCGCCTCCGGTGGATTCGCCGACGCCCGCGGGCTGGTCGCGGCGCTCGCCCTGGGTGCCGACGGCATCAACATGGGCACCCGGTTCCTGGCCACCGTCGAGGCGCCGGTGCACGACAACGTCAAACGGCGCCTGGTGGAGGCGAGCGAGCGGGAGACGGATCTGCTCTTCCGGCCGCTGCGCAACACCGCGCGGGTGGCCCGCAATACGGTCAGCCGGCAGGTCGTGTCGATTCTGGACGCGGGCGGGAAGTTCGAGGACGTCCGCGAACTCGTGGCCGGGGCCCGTGGCCGACAGGTGTACGAGGTCGGCGACCCCGATCGGGGCATCTGGACCGCGGGCATGGTCCAGGGGCTCATCGACGACATCCCGACCGTCGCCGACCTGATCGAGCGCATCGTCACCGAGGCGCACGCGCTCATCGAGGGGCGCCTTGCCGCCGTACTCACCTGAGCGCGTTCAGGTGCGGGGGTCCGGTTCCGCGGTGCGGCCGACTGTGTTCAGGGCGATCGTGACGTACCGCTGGGCGACCTCGGCCTCGGTCAGCGGTCCGTCGGCGCGGTACCACGTGGCGACCGCCTGGCACATGGACAGGACGGCCCGGGCCGCCTCCGTGGGGTAGGCGGTGACGAACACGCCGTCCGCGGCGCCGTCCGTCACGATGCGGCGCAGCATGACCGACAGCTTCTCGCGCTCCGCTCGGTACCGTTCCCGGTTGTCGGGTTCCAGATTCCGGATCTCTCCATCCAGGAACGCCAGGTGGCGCCGGTGGGCCATGTACAGCGTGACGGCCTCGACGACGTGCGCCAACTGGTCTTCGGGCCGGTCGCCCGCCTCTGCCAGAGCGTGCCGGGCGCGTACCAGCACATCGTGCATCGAGCCCATGAGCAGGGCCACCAGCAACCCCTGCTTGCTGCCGTGGTGGTAGTACAACGTCGGCAGGGTCACTCCGACCCGCCCGGCGATGGCCCGTACCGAACCGCCGTGGTACCCGTGGGCGCGGAACTCCTCCAAGGCGGCTCCCAGGAGCGGCGGGAGTTCCAGTTCGTCGTAGTGGCGCCAGCACGGGCCGGGATCAGGCTCGAAGCCGGGCCCGGGCTCGGCGCGCCGCATCCTGTTCGGCTGCTGGGTCCGAGCCGTCTCTCGTACCACGGTGCTCCTTCCTCATGGCCGGTCTCGGTCGGCGTGGCTGAAGTTCTTCGCCTGGTCCATGTCTCCGTGACCTTTGTAGCGCGGCCACAGCGGATACTCGCACAACGGTCGAGTGCGGCCCTCCGGGCGGTACGCGGCGCGGGTCCGTCGTTCTGCTTGTCTGCCCCACCGCATGACCGCTCACTGGAACCGCGGCAAGTTCGTGAGCACCGCACTCGCCGCAGCGCTCGGCTCGGTACCCGGACCCGTTCTTCATCCGCGCTGGTCGGCGAGGCACTGCCGCAGCGTGCGGGCCAGGTCCATGCCGCGTGCGTCCGCGCCGCCGGGGATCGACATGCGGCGGGGGACGTAGCCGTAGCCGAGGCAATGCCACGGGTCGGCGATGCCGAGGGCGCCGCCCGCGCCGTCGTGGCCGAACGACTCATGGCTGCCGCAGCGCAGCCGGTTGGGGTCCGGCTTCTGGAAGACGATGCCGAATCGCGTGGGCAGGCCGAGTATCAGGTCGGTGCCGACGGTCTGGATCTGTGCGACCGTGGCGACCGTCTCCGGCGACAGCAACCGCGGCATGCCGTCGACCTCGCTGATGCACGAGGCGTAGAGCCGGGCGAGGCCCCTGGCGGACCCGACGCCGCCGGCGGACGGCTGGCCGGCGGCGCGTACGCGGGGGTCGTTCGGCAGCAGCTCGGCGAACGGATCACTCACCGCCGCGTTGAAAGCCATTCCGGTCAGGCTGTCCCCGTCCTGCCGTAGGGGGGAGTCCAGCAGGGCGGCGGCCTGCTCCGGAGTGGGCTGTCGAGGGAGCACGTCCACGACGCGTGGCTCCTGCTCCTGCGGCGTCGCGATGAAGAAGTCGATGTCACGGGGATCGCCGATCTCCTCGCGGAAGAACTGGCTGAGGGGCCGTCCGTCGACGCGGCGGACCAGCTCGTCCATGATCGTGCCGATGGTGAGGCCGTGGTAGCCGTGCGCGATGCCCGGATACCAGTGCGGCGTCTGAGCGGCGATCCGCGCGGCCAGGTAGGCGTGGTCCAGGAGCTGGTCCTGAGCGATCTGTGGCTCCAGACCCGGGACGCCGGCCTGGTGGGACAGCGCGATGCGTACCGTGACCGCCGCCTTGCCGCCCTGGGCGAACTCGGGCCAGTAGGAGCGCACCGGCCTGTCGAGGTCGAGCAGGCCGCGCTGGAGCAGGAGTGCGACGCAGACGCCGGCCACGCCCTTGGTGGCCGAGAAGACGCCCTGGATACTGTCCTCAAAGGCATCGGGCCCGCCCCAGATGTCGACGACGGTCCGGCCGTCCACGTAGGCGCAGAACTGTGCGGAGTAGCTCGGGTCATCGGCGATGACCCGAGCCATCTGCTCGCTCACCGCGCTGAAGCCCGGGGCGACGAAGCCCTGGACGGTCCCGGCGTCGGTTCGGACACGCGCGCGGGTGGTGTCAGTGGACATGGGGTTCTCCTTCGGTGGTGGTCGGTCGGGGGAACACTATGAGCCGACCGAGCGGTCGCTAGGTTTCTGGAAGCGGTGCGCGATACGGTGTCCGCATGACGAGGACGTCTCCACCGTTCCGGGGTGAATACGCGAACAGCGCAGCTCGACGACGGGAGATCATCGACGCGGCAGTCGAGGTCTTCTCCACGGCGGGCTTCCACAAGGGGTCGCTCAGGGACGTGGCAACCCGCGCCGGACTGAGCCAGGCAGGCCTCCTGCACCACTTCCCGAGCAAGAACCACATCATCGAGGCCGTGCTCACCTGGCGCGACGCGCAAGCGAGGGAAGCCGTCGACGCGGCAAGGCGGGAAGGCGGTCTGGCGTATCTCCGCGCCCTGGTCCTGCTGATCGAGTCCAACCAGCGCGACAGCCCGTCGCTGACCGAGTTGTACGCGGTCCTGTCCGCCGACGCGACGTCCCGTGACCACCCGGTGCACGGCTACTTCGAAGAGCGTTACGCATGGGTCATGGCGTCCGTGCAGAAGTCGTTCGAGGAGATCGCCGAAGCCGGTCAACTGCGCCCGGGCGTGGCCCCCGTTGACGCCGCTCGGTGGATGCTCGCCCTGGTGGACGGCTTGCAGATCCAGTGGCTCTACGACCGCGGCGGGGTCGACATGGCCGGTGAGGTGCGCCGCTTCCTCCAGACACTCCTGGCCGTCGAGCTGTAGTGCCACGACAACAGGCGGCACAGCTACCGCGGTTGGTCCACGGGAAGCCCTCACCGCAGCGGTTCGCGCGGAGGGCTCCCCAGCGGGCCGCTCATGTTCACGTCCGGGGGAAGCCGCAGATCCGGGCCGTGGGGAGTGCCGAAGGCGCGCACGGATTCGGTGGAACTCCACGGCTCCCAGCCCGGATCACCGGTGTGGGCGAAGGCGACCCACGCACGCATCATGTCGCGCGAAACCTGGTGCCGCCCTAGGTGGCGACCGGTCAGCGGAATCCGGTCGACCGTGCCGAACACGTAGGCGAGATCGAGGGAGTGCGTCGCGCCGAGCAGCCCGCCGAGGACCTCGGTGGGCTGCCGGAACTCGTAAGCCCACACACCGTCGGCCTTCGATGCGGCCAGATCGGCGATCCTGCGCGCCGGCTCCTGGAACATCAGCTGACTCATGCGCCGTCCTAGCAGCAGGTGCGGTGCCTCGTGCGGGAACCGCGCGGCGAGGTCGGCGTAGGTGAAGCCGTCGGCGTCCGCCACGGCGTCGACGCGGGAGGCTGCGTCCTGCGGCCGCATGCCGGTCGTGTATGACGGGTCCGCGGCCAGCATGAAGGTGGACTCGTGCGACGTCCACCCGATCAGGAGCCGCTTGCCCCGTACGCCCTCGGCCGCCTCGTCGCCGAACGCGTCACCCGGCAGGTCGTCGGGGTCGTGGGCGGGACCGAACCCGGTGAGCGAGGCCGGCCCGGTGCCGCGCAGCACCGCTGCCTGTGCGTCCAGGAGACGGTCCGTCGGCGCTGCGCGGAGTTCGCCGACCGAGGCGAATCCGGCGAGATCCATCGTCCGAGCGCGGAGCGCGGCGGCACTCGCCGCGGTGCACTGCCGCCCGAACGGCCCGCTCATCATGATGGAGCGCGCGAAGAGATCGCGGGCGCGGGGCATGGCGTGCAGCGCCGCGACCTTCCCGCTGCCGCCCGACTGACCGCAGACGGTGACCCGTCGGGGGTCGCCGCCGAAGGCGCGGATGTTGCGCTGGACCCATTCGAGCGCGGCCACGATGTCCAGCACGCCCGCGTTGGCGGAACCGGCCTCGCCCATCTCCCGTAGGTCGAGAAAACCGAGGAGGCCGAGGCGGTGGGTGACCGTGACGACGACCAGCTCTCCGGCGGCGGCCAGCACGTCCCCGTTGAAGGACATCTCGTTCCCCGAGCCGAAGGTGTACCCGCCTCCGTGGAGCCAGACGAGGACCGGCAGTGAGTCGTCCTGCCGGCCGGAGGGTGCCCAGATGTTCAGCCGGAGGCAGTCCTCGTCGACGGCCGAGCCCTCCGTGGGGCCGCCGGCGCGCGGCATGAGGAGCGTGAGCAGCGGGGCGAGGTGGGCCGCGGCACTCAACCGCAGGTCGGTCTGCGGCGCCGAAGGACCGAAGGTCAGGGCGTCGCGGATCCCGTCCCAGGGCTTGACGGGCTGTGGGGGCCGGAAGCGGTTCTCCCCGCCCGTGTCGGCCCCGTAGGGGACACCGAGGAAGCTGACGACCGCCGCGTGGTCGATGCCGCGCAGCGTCCCCTCCTCCACGGCCGCGTGGACGTAAGGCATGGTCGGTGACCTTTCACGAGGGTCGGACACGAGCGGGGGCCGGGGAGGTCACGCGCGTTCGGATACCGAGACCGCGGTCTTGAGGGGAAGGTCGACGGCCGAAGTTCCCACGCGCAAGCGGTACTCACCGGGCTCGTAGGCCCATTCACCCGCCCAGTGGGCCAGGTGGCGGGTCGGGACGGTGACCTCCACCTCCGCCGTCCGCCCGGCGGCCACGTACACCGGCGCCGAGCCGACCAGCCAGCGAACAGGCCGTTCGACGGCGCTGTCCGGCCGCTCCGCGTAGACCTGCACGACCTGCTTGCCGTCGCGCTCGCCGCGATTGACCACCTGGACGCGGACGGTCACGTCGTCGCCGGGGGCCGCGACCGCGGGCGAGGACACCTCGGTGACATCGATGGTGGTGTAGCCGCGCCCGCTGCCGAACCAGTACGCCGGGGCGGTCTCCGACCGGAGCCAGGCGCGGTAGCCGATGTGGATGCCCTCGCCGTACTCCACGGCACCGTCGTGCGGTGTGCAGGAGAGCACGGGCACGTCGGCCTGCTCGGCGGGCCAGGTGGTGGTGAGCCGGCCGCCGGGCTCGACGGTCCCGAGCAGCACGTCGGCAAGGGCGTTGCCGAACTCCTGCCCGCCGAACCAGCCGACGAGGAGGGCGGCGACGCGGTCGCGCCAGGGGAGCAGGACCGGGGCACCGGCGTTGACGAGCACCACGGTGCGCGGGTTGGCGGCGGTCACCGCCCGGACCAGGTCGTCCTGGCGGCCCGGCAGGGCGAGCGAGGTGCGGTCGTGGCCCTCCGACTCGACGAGCGGGGTGGTGCCGACGACGACGAGCGCGACGTCCGCCTCCGCCGCGGCGCGCGCGGCCTCGGCGATGAGCGCATCCTCGTCGACATCGGCGGGCTCGGTGCCCAGGCCCACCGACATCGCCTGCGCGGCAAGGCCCCGGCGGCCGACAAGGTCGTACACCAGCCGCAGGTCGACCGGTGTCCCCGCGGTCAGCTCGAACTCCGCGGACGTGGACGGCGCGGCGAGCAGCCCCACCCCGGGATCGCTGCCTGCGTCGACCACGGCCTCGACGAGGAGTTCTCCGCCGACGTACAGGCGTCCGGCACCGGCGAGCGCGAAGCCGAGTCGTACGGTGCCGGACTCGACCGGGGTGTACAGGGTGCGGAGTTCGAAGGCCGCGGACTTTCCGATCGGCGCCTCGCCGCCCAGATACACGAGCTGGCTGGAGCGCCGGTCCTCGGCGAACAGTTCCTCGCCGTCCTCGGCCAGGAAACGGGCGCGCAGGCCGGGGGAGCCGGTCACCGGGTTGGTCATCCGGGCCGGCGGCAGTTCGACGACGCCGCCCCGCGTGGCCGTGCCCGGCGCATACGTGACCTCGGTGCCGGGCAGAGCGGTGCGCACTCCCTCCAGCGGGGAGACGGTGTACGCGGGCATCACGGTCGCTGAGCCGCCGCCCTGGGTGCGCGCGGCGGCCGCGTTCTCGCCGATCACCGCCACAGTGCGCAGCGTCCCGCCGTCCCACGGCAACTCGCCGCGGTTCTCCAGCAGTACGGTGCCTTCCGCGGCGGCGTGGCGGGCCAGGGCGATGCCGTCCTCGACCCAGACCGGGTCGGCCGGAGCCGCGCCGTCCAGTGCTCCCACACGTCTGGCGAGGCGCAGGAGACGCAGGACCTTGCGGTCGAGGACCTTCTCGTCGATCTCCCCGCGGCGGACCGCCTCGGCGAGGGCGGCGCCCCACGGACCCTCCGGTCCGGGCATGGCCAGATCCTGTTCGGCCTTCGCGGACCGCAGACTGCGTACCGCGGTCCAGTCGCTGACGACGACACCGTCGAAGCCCCACTCGTCCTTCAGCGGAGTGTGCAGCAGCCGGTTCTCGGTCGCGGCGGCCCCGTTGACCGCGTTGTAGGCGCTCATCACCAGCCAGGGGCGTGCTGCGGTCACCGGCTTCTCGAAGGCCAGCAGGTACAGCTCACGCAAGGTGCGCTCGTCGATGCGGACGTCGACGGTGAAGCGGTCGGTCTCGAAGTCGTTGGCGATGTAGTGCTTTGGTGTGGCGCCGACTCCGTTGTCCTGTACCCCGGTCACGTAGGCGGTGGCGAGTTCGGCCGTCAGGACGGGGTCCTCGCTGAAGCACTCGAAGTGCCGCCCGCCGAGCGGGGAGCGGTGCAGGTTGATCGTAGGACCGAGGACGGCGTCGACACCCTTGCGCCGGGCCTCGACCGCCGCGGCGGCGCCGTACCGCCGGGCCAGGTCCGGATCCCACGAGGCGGCGAGGGCGGTGGCCGAGGGCAGGTTCAGCGACGGGTCGCGCTCGTCCCACACCTCGCCGCGGACACCTGACGGGCCGTCGGAGAAGAGCATGCGACGCAGCCCGATCTTCTCGATGGGCCACGTGGTCCAGAGGTCCCGGCCGGTGACAAGGAGCACCTTCTCGTCGAGCGTGAGCGCCGCGAGCTTGTCGAGCAGCGGAGCGTCGCTGTGGCGGTCGTCGGCAGGGGCTTCGGGACGAGGGGGCATCGGCGATCCGTTCTGAGAGGAAATCTGAGAGGAAAACTGAGGGGAAAAGACGCGGCGAGAGGAGGGGAGCGGGCCGGCGGTCATGCGCCGGCGCCGGTCTGACCGCCCCGCCCGAGCAGGTCCTGCCGCTCGCTCCGGCGCTGCTCCTGAAGCAGCGGGTCCGGCACCGGGGCGGCCAGGAAGAGGCGCTGGGTGTAGGGGTGTTCGGGCCTGCTGGTGACCTGGTCGCCGTCGCCCCACTCGACGATCTCACCGCGGTACATGACCGCGACACGGTGGGAGAGATGGCGTACGACGGCGAGGTCGTGGGAGACGAACAGGTAGGCGACCGAGGTCGTGTCCTGGATCTCCTTCAGCAGGGCCAGGACGTGCGCCTGGGTGGAGAGGTCGAGCGCGGAGACCGGCTCGTCGCAGACGATCAGCCGGGGTTCGAGCGCGAGGGACCGGGCGATCGCGATGCGCTGGCGCTGGCCGCCGGAGAACTCGCGCGGCAGCCGGTCACCGGCGTCGGCCGGCAGGTGCACCATGTCGAGCAACTCCCGTACTCGCTGGGCGGCTTGGCCCTTGGGCACCCTCCGTACGGTGAGCGGCTCGGTGAGGATCTGACCGATCGTCATCGCCGGGTTCAGCGACGAGTACGGGTCCTGGAAGACGACCTGGATGTCGCTGGACAGCGCACGCCGGTCCTTGCGGGGCAGGTGGCTGATGTCGCGGCCCCGGTAGCGGATCGCGCCGCCGGTTACCGGGGCGAGACCCAGGACGGCCCGGCCGAGGGTGGTCTTGCCGGAGCCGGATTCGCCGACGAGCCCGACGCATTCACCGGGGAGGATGTCGAGGCTGACGCCGTGCAGGGCGCGGAACGGCTTCCTGCCGAGGCCGAGGCCGCGGGACGGGTACTCGACCACCACGTTCTCGATGTCGAGCAGGCGATCGGTCATGACGACGCTCCGTCGGGGACAGTCGGTGCGGCCAGTGGTCCGCGGGGCGCGCTGTCCTCAAGGATCGCGTCGAACAGCGCGCGGGTGTAGTCGTGCCGGGGATCGGCGAAGACCTGCCGTGACGGGCCCGTCTCGACGATCCGGCCGTCCCGCATGACCGACACGCGGTCGCAGAGGTCGGCGACGACGCCGAAGTTGTGGGTGACCAGGAGCAGCCCCATGTGGAACTCGCTCTGCAGATCACGCAGCAGGTCGAGCACCTCCGCCTGCACGGTCACGTCGAGCGCCGTGGTCGGCTCGTCGGCGATGAGCAGATCGGGGCGGCACGACACGGCGCCGGCGATGAGTACGCGTTGGGCCATGCCCCCGGATATCTCGTGGGGGTAGGCCGCCCAGGTGCGTTCCGGATCGGGGATCCCGACCCGCGCGAGCAGGGCCAGCGCCTTCTCCCTGGCCTCCGCCCGGCTCGTCTTCAGGGCGACCCGCATCGGTTCGGCGAGCTGATGGCCGATGGTGAAGGAAGGGTCGAGGCTGCTCATCGGCTCCTGCGGGACGTACGCGATCGTGCGGCCGCGCAGCCGCGTCATGTCCTTCTCCGAGAGGTGCGCCAGGTCGCTGCCCTGGAAGGAGATGGTGCCTGCGACGATCCGGCCGCCCGGGGGGAGCAGCCGCAGGATCGAGAAAGCGGTCTGGGTCTTGCCCGAACCGGACTCACCGACCAGGCCGTGCACCTCGCCGCGGCGGATGGTCAGCGACACTCCCTCAACGACGGGTTTGACCGAGCCGTCGGGGCGGTCGTAGCCGACGCAGAGGCCGTCGATGGTCAGCAGCTCCGCGCCTGCGTCGGGCTCCGTCTCCTCGTGGACGATCGCCGCCACGGAGGTGGCCGTGAAGGTCGCCGTCGCCTGCCGGGTACGGCGCTTGGCCGGGCGGCTGCCGGTGCGCTCCAGCTCGTCGCGGAGCGCGTTGCCGAGCAGCCCCAACGCGATACAGGTCAGGCCGAGCGCGAGGCTGGGCCAGAGCAACTGCATGGGCGCCGAGTAGATGTTGGCGAACGCGTCCTGGAGCATGCCGCCCCATGTGGCCTGGCTCGGGTCTCCCAGGCCGAGGAAGTCGAGTCCGGCCTGGATGGCGATGGCGATGCCCGCGATGCCGGCGGCCAGGATGATCGCCGGGGCGCGGACCACGGTGAGGATGTGCCGGGCGATGATCCGCCGGTCGGTCAGCCCGGAGACCCGGGCGGCATCGACGTACAGCTCCTGCCGCACCGTGGAGACGGCGGTGTGGACCACCCGGTAGAAGGCGGGGAACAGCAGCACGCCGAAGATGGTCATCGCCGTGAGCAGCGAGGGACCGAGCACGGAACGCGCGGCCAGCAGCACGACGATGCCGGGCAGAGCCATCAGCAGGCTCGCGGCCCACGAGGTGACGGTCTGGAACCACCTGCCGTAGTAGCCGGAGACGAGGCCGGCCGTGACGCCGATCGCCGCGGCGACGACGACGGCCACCAGCGCTCCGACCAGGGTGAGACGTGACGCGTAGAGCAACCGCGAGAAGACGTCGTGACCGGAGCCGTCGGCTCCCAGCCAGTGGTCGCCGCCGGGCGTGGCGAGGATGTCGTTCGCCGAAGCGGTGTTCGGGTCGTGCGTGGCCAGTACGGGGGCGAGCAGGGCCGCGAGCACCACGAGGACCAGGAAGACCAGTGAGGCGACCCCGGTCGGGTTCTGCAGCAGTCGGCGGAGCAAGGAGACGCGCGCGGTTCCTTGCAGCGAACGCGACGCAGCGGCTGCCGTGGCGTCTTGAGGGGAGAGCTGTGTGGTCATGGGCGGCGCACCTTCGGGTTCAGCCAACCAAGGAGCAGGTCGACCAGGAGGTTCAGGACGACGACGATGGCGCTGATGACGATCACCAGGCCCATCACGACCGGGACGTCGCCGTGGCCGGTGGCGGTGACGGCGACCTCGCCGAGGCCGGGGATGGCGAAGATCTGCTCGACGATCACCGTGCCGCCGATGAGCCCGACGAACTGGAGCCCGAGCACGGCCAGCGCCGGTCCGGCGGCGTTGCGCAGCACATGCGCGTAGACCACCCGTGATTCCGGCAGACCGCGGCTGCGCAGGACGCGGACCCAGTCCTGACGCTGGGCGTCGAGGAGCGAGCCGCGGAGCTGCTGGGCGACGCCCGCGACGCTGCCGAACGACAGGGCGGTCGCGGGCAGGAGGATCGACGCGAGCCAGCCTGTGGGGGAGTCCGAGAACTGTGTGTAGCCTGTGGGCGCGACCAGGCCGAACTTGATGGCGAAGACGAGCACCAGCCCGATCGCCACCAGGAATCCCGGGACGGCGAAGCCCAGCACGGACACGAACTGCACGAGCCGGTCGGCCCAGCCGCCGCGACGAGCCGCCAGCACACCGAGGGGCACGGAGACCACGGCGGTGATCAGTGTGGCTCCGGCGATCAGGGAGAGTGTGACCGGCAGCCGGCTGGTCATCACCTGGGTGACCGGCAGGTTGTCGAACCACGAAGCGCCGTAGTCGCCGTCCACGGCGCCCGAGAGCCAGTGCCCGAACTGGGCCAGGATCGATTGGTCGAGGCCGAGCTCGTGCTGCTTGGCCCGGACGGCGTCCGCGGTGGCCTGCGGGCCGAGGATCCGTCGGGCGACGTCGCCGCCCGCGGCGTACAGGAGGAAGAAGGTGATGACGGAGACGGTCACGATCAGGACGACGCCTGAGGCCAGCCGCCGTAGCACGAAGCGGAGCATCGAAGTCCCTTGCGGAGGGGAGGTGAGCTGCCGTCATACGGTCCGGCGGCCCACCCGCGACGGTTCAGGCCCTGGGCTTGTAGTGGTAGAGATAGGGGACGACGTTGTCGCTCTGGAGCGTGACGTCGATGTTCTTGCCGACGGCGTACATCGTGTCCACGCGGTAGAACGGGGCGAACCATGCCTGGTCGACGACGTACCGGTTGAGATCCTTCGCGGCCGCGTCGGCCTCGGCGGTGGGTGCGCTCCGGATGGTCGCGAGCAGCTTGTCGATCTTCGGGTCCTGTACGCGGAACGGGTTGAACGCCGCGGCCGGGGCGATCTGCACGTTGGCGGTCTGCCAGGCGGTCGGGTCCTGGTTGAGGGACATCTTGCTCGCCGCGAACTTCGACGCCACGAGATCGGCGATGAGGTTGTTCACCGGCTCGGACACGTAGTCGACGGTGATGCCCACCGCCCCCAGATACTGCTTGATCAGGTCGAACTGCGAGGAGTTGCCGAGTCCTTGGACCAGCGGCATCTTCAGGGTGAAGCCCTTGGGGTAGCCGGCCGCGGCGAGCAACTGCTTGGCCTTGGCAGGGTCGTACGGGTATGCGTCGTCGAGCTCCGCGACGTAGCCCGGGTTGTTCTCGGGGAAGACCTGGCCGGTGATCGTTCCGTAGCCGTGGGCGGTCTTGAGGATGGCGGCGCGGTCGATGGCCTGGTTGATCGCCCGGCGCACACCCACCTTGCCGAGGGCGGGGTTGAGCTTGCCGTCCCGGTCGAGCAGGAGCAGGCCCGTCCAGTCGTGCTGCTTCACCTGCACGCCGTAGCCGGCCGCCTTGACCTGCTTGATGTGGTCGGCGTCGACCTGAGCGCCGTCGATCTGACGGCCCTGGAGGGCGTTGACCGCGGCCTGGATCGCGTAGACGTTGATGACCACCTTGCCGAAGTGCTGCTGGTCCTTCGCCCAGTACTTCGGGTTCTTGGTGAAGACGTACTTCGAGCCGGCGACGGTCGCGGCCTTGTCCAGGACGTAGGGGCCGGTGCCGACCGGGTTCGTCTTCTCGTCGGAGGCGCCGAAGTGCTTCGGGCTCTCCATGAGGCCCGCGCTCTGGGCGAGGTAGTGCAGCAGCGCCGGATCGGGCTGCGAGAGGGAGATCCGCAAAGTCGTGGCGTCGACGGCCTCGGCGTTCTTGATGCTGTCCAGGTAGGGCTTGTTGGACGTCTTGTCGTCGCGCAGACGCAGCACGTTCTCGGCGGCGGCCGTGGCGTCGAACTTGGTGCCGTCGGTGAAGGCCACGTCGTCGCGGAGCTTCACGGTCAGGACGGTCTTGCCGGTGTTGTACGACCAACTGGTGGCCAGCCAGGGCACGATCTTCGCGTCCGGCGTCTCACGCAGCAAGGTGTCGTACGCCGCTTGCAGGTACGGGGACTCGTTCCCCCAGCCCGCGGCGTTCGCGGCGAAGGTCGAAGGCGCGAGGATCGCTCCGAGCGTCAGCGAGCCGCTGCCGCCGCTGCTGCCGGAGTTGCCGCCGCCCCCGCATGCGGTCAGCGCCAGTGCCGTCGCGGCTGCGGCCGCGGTCACGGAAAGCCTCTTCTTGCTGAGCAACGCTGCTTCCTCTCGGCGTGTCCGGGAAACGGACGTATGGCCGGCACCCGTGATTCGGGGTGGGATGCCGCATAACGTAAACCCGAAATCCGACCGAGCGCTAGGTCGGTGTTCGCAGCTGTTCCATTTCGTGACCGGGTACGGAGAATGCGGGCATGGCTTTGTCCCTGTTCGGCCCTTCCGAACAGGGAATTCAAGAGAAGGAGATCAGCCGCCGAAAGGCTGCTCTCCGGTGCATCTTCAGTGATGTCCTCGGCCGGTACAGGTGAAGTTCTGGGCCATGTTCACATCGCCGTGCCCCTTGTACCGGGGCCACAACGGGTAGGCGCAGAGCGGCCTGGCGCGGCCCGCCATGGCGGGATCGGCGTCCGTGGCCACCGCTCCGCTCGGCGGAGTCTGCCGGTCCGTCCACTCACGTGGCGTCGTAGAGCTGGGAGAGATACGTGACGCGTGACGCATAGCGCCGGTAGTCGAAGTTCTCCAGGGAGCCACCGGCGTCCTGTTCGATGAAGTAGCGGATCACCGCATCGGCGAACCAGTAATGCTGGGCCGATTTCCCGGAGTCCGTGTTGTCGAACCAGACGCCACCGAGATCGGCACCCCGCGGAGCGGGATACGGGCCCATTCGGGTCACGCCGTTGGCGAGCGGAAAGGCGAACTCGTAAGGGCAGGCTGTCGAGGGAGCCGCCTGGGCGGGAGTACGCCTGCTGCCACACGACGCCCGTCGCGGCGTCGCGGGTGCGCTGAACGCTCCGGCCGGCGTGGTTGGCGAGAGCCTCCTTGTTCAAGGCGAACGAGCCCGTGGGACCGGCGCCCACGGCGACGCCGCCGAACCCGCTGACGACGGTGCCGTTGACGCCCGAGCCCCCGAGCTGCACCGGCTTCCGGTTCCATGAAGTCGGCAGGTTCAGCTGGAAGATGGCCGAAGGATCCAGGTGCAGCCCCGCGGTTGACGCGCACCGGGTCGCGGCGTCGGTCACTGTCGTCCGTGGTCCGTCGGCGGGTGAGGCGACAGCGGGTGAGGTGCTGTGGACCAGTCCGAGACCCGGCGCGGCCGGCAACGCGACGGCAGACACGAGGCTGCGTCTGTTCATGTGCCCTCCAGGGGGCGCGCTCGGTTCGTGAACACGTTCTCTGCAACCGTGCTCCAACTCTATATCTAACGAACGATATACAGGAGCGGGCGGCGAGGTTCAAGAGGACGGACACGAACCGAGTGCCCGCCCGGTCACACGCGCAGGTTGGTCATGCCTCCGTCGACCCTGAGGACCGTCCCGGTGGTGGATCCCGCGAGCGGCGAGGCGAGCGAGGCGACGGCGTGCGCCACCTCCTCCGCGCTCACCAGCCGCCCCAGGGGCTGCCGTGCCCGTAGGGACCGGGCCGCCGCCTCCGGGTCGTCGGCGCCGTCGAGCAGGCGGGCGACCCAGGGGGTGTCGGCGGTGCCGGGGGCCACGGCGTTGACACGTATGCCGTCCGCCGCGTGGTCGGCGGCCATGGCGAGCGTCAGCGCGTGGACCGCTCCCTTGCTGGCGCTGTACAGGGCCCTTTGGCGTACGCCGATGTAGGCGACGGCCGAGCAGAGGTTCACCACCGCCGCGTGCGAGGAGCGCCGCAGATGCGGGAGCGCGGCTCGGGTGATCCGGGCGATGCCGGTGACGTTCACGTCGAGGACGCGGGCCCACTGCGCGTCGTCGTTGGCGTCGACGGCGCCGACCGCGCCGATGCCGGCGTTGTTGACCAGGATGTCGATCCCGCCGAAGCGCGTGGCGATCTGAGCGACGGCCGTCTCGACCGCGGTCCGGTCGGTGATGTCGCAGCGCAGCGCCGTGACGCCGGCGGGCGCACCCTCCCTCTGCACATCGAGGACCGCGACCTGGGCGCCCCTGTCTCTCAGGAGGGCGGCGGTGGCGGCCCCGATTCCGCTGCACCCGCCGGTCACGAGTGCGGTCAGGCCGTCGAATTCAGTCAAAGCAACCTCCTGGGACAGGTCAGGACATGGCAGGGCCGGGCGGACGTGGATGAATACCTGCCGGTTTCTGCAGGTGAGTTGATGCGGTTCAGGTCGCGGATCGACGCGGATCGACGTGGATCTTCGGCCCGGGTCCCGCGTCCGCCGGGCGTCGGCCGGCCAGTACGGCGCCCACCTCGTCGAGGCCGACGGTGGCGGCGACCAGCGGGCTCGGGTCGACGGTCCGCTCGGCGTAGGCCTGGATGGTGGCGTCCAGGCCGGGGGAGGCGGAGAGGACGCCGACCGCGGTGACGTCCTTCAGCGCCAGGGTGCGGGTGTCGATCCGGCTCGGCTCTCCCGCGAGGCCGATGCAGACGACCCGGCCGCCGGGCTCGACGAGGTCGAGCGCGGCAGCGGGCAGATGCGCGGCGTTCGTCGCGTCCACGACCGCGTCGAACGGCAGGTCGGGCAGGTCGTGTTCCTGCCACACGTGCGCGAACCCGAGAAAGCGGGCGAAGGCGAGTGAGTCGGGGGACTGTCCCATCAGGTGTACTTCGGCGCCGGTGGTACGCAGGAACATCGCGGCCAGCAGGCCGATCGTCCCCGGCCCGAGCACCAGCGCCCGGTCCTCGGGGCCGACGCCGGCGGCCTGTGCGGCGCGCAGGGCGTTGCCTCCGGGTTCCACCAGGGCGCCGAGGGCGGAGTCGACGTTCTCGGGCAGGGCGTGCAGTGAGGATGCCGGGACCGCGAGGCGTTCGGCCAGGGCGCCGGGGCGGTCCCCGCGGACGCCCACCTCCTGGCGCTTCTCGCACACATGCTGGTTGCCTTTGCGGCAGCGTCGGCAGGTTCCGTCGCCGAGCATGGTGTCGCCCATGACGCGCCGTCCGGCCCAGGAAGGGTCCGCTCCGGGGCCGACCGCGGTGACCCGCCCCGACCACTCGTGGCCCGGGCGCAGGGGATAGGCGGCGTGGCCCGAGTGCAGGTAGGCCATCTCGCCGGTGAAGAACTCGACGTCGGTACCGCAGACGCCGACCCGTTCGACGTCGACCACCACCTCGCCGGGGCCCGCCACGGGCGAGGGCACCTCTTGAACCTCGTACGTACCGGGACCTGTGAGAACGAACGCGCGCATGGACGTGTTGCTCACCGCGGGCCGAGCACGCTCTGCCGCTGGCTGCCCAGCTGCTGGATGCCCAACTCCATGACGTCGCCCGGCTGCAGCCAGATCGGCGGGTTGAAGCCCATGCCGACGCCGGGCGGAGTGCCCGTGTTGATCAGATCGCCCGGTTCGAGGACGAGGAACTGGCTGAGGTAGTGCACGATGACATACGGATCGAAGATCATCGTCTTCGTGCTGCCGTCCTGGCGGCGCACGCCGTTGATGTCCAGCCACATGTCCAGGGCCAGGACGTCGTCGATCTCGTCGGGGGTGGCCAGCCACGGCCCCGCGGGGTTGAAGGTCTCCGCCGACTTGCCCTTCGCCCACTGCCCGCCGCGTTCCAGTTGGAAGGCTCGCTCGCTGACGTCGTTGACGACCAGGTATCCGGCGATGGCGTCACGGGCCTCGTCGAGCGAGTCCAGATAGCTGGTCCGCTTGCCGATGACGATGCCCAACTCCACTTCCCAGTCGGGCTTGGTGGAGCCGCGCGGGATGCGGACGTCGTCGTTCGGGCCGACGAGCGTGTTGGGCGACTTCGTGAACAGGATCGGCTCGTCGGGCACGGCCATGCCGCTCTCGGCCGCGTGGTCACGGTAGTTGAGGCCGATGCACAGGATCTGGTGCGGGCGGGCGATCGGCGCGCCGATGCGTTCCCCGGCGAAGCGGGAGACCTGTCCGGCGGCGGCGCGCGCGGCCACGACGGGACGCACACGCTCGATGCCGCCGGAGCCGAAGAAGACTTCGTCGAAGTCGGTGACCACATCGGACAGATCGACGTAACGGTCGTCGTCGATCCGGGCGACGGGCTTCTCGGCGCCGGGAGCGCCTATACGCATGAGGTACACGGGACGGTCCTTCAGTGTGGTGGCGGCAGGGGTGTGGCGGTGGCAGGGGTGTGGCGGTGGCAGGGCAGGCGGGGCAGAGCGTGCGGTCGGCCGATGCCCAGTCGGCCGCCCGTCACAGATGAGCGGTTCCGAGTACGCCGAGCAGGTCTCTGATCTCCTCGACGGCGTCCGTCAGGGTGCTCAGCGGGGTGCGGTAGGCCAGGGCGCTGACACTGATCGCGCCCGTGGGTACGTCGGGTGCGCCCGTGTAGACGGGCAGCGCAATGCAGTTGACCCCGGTCTCGTTCTCCTGGTCGTCGACGGAGTACCCGCGTTCACGGGCGAGCGCGAATTCCTCGTGCAGACCCTCGGGCGTGCACCGGGTCCGGTCCGTACGGCGCGGGAGTGTGTCCCCGCCGATCCAGTACCGGACCGCCTGCAGGGTGGGCAGACGGTGCGCGAGCAGGAGCTTTCCGACAGCGGTGCAGTGCGCGGGGTTCCGCCCGCCCACGGTGGACGTGAGCCGTACCGCGCCGGTGGGCGGGTCCACCTTGGCCCGGTAGACCACCTCGCGGCCGTCGAGCACGGCGTAGTGTGCGGTCTCGCCGAACCGGGCTGCCAGCGTGTCGAGCAGCGGGCTGATGCGCACGTGGTCCGGCCGGGCCTCGTGGTGGGCGAACGCCATGCGGAGGAACTCGTCGCCGAGTACGTAGCGGCCGCGGCCGTCCTGCTCGGCGAGCCCGGCACGCCGCAGTGAGCCGAGGGCGCGGTGCACCGTCGGCTTGGGCGCGTTGATCGCCCGTGTCATCTCCTCCAGTCCCACTCCGTCGGGGTGGCGCGCGAGTTCCTTGAGTACGGCAAGGACTCGGTCGGAGCCCACCAAGCGGTTGGCGTGCCTCTCGTCCGCGGAGCCCGCGGTGTCTGCGGGTCCGTCGTACATCTGCGTCTGCTCCATGGTGTTCCAGACTGTAGACCGGTCTGCCGACTAATGGAAATAGCTGCGGCGTATGCGCGAACTCCTTGACAGCTGTGCCGCCCGGTGTCAGCGTGACCTGCCACCGTGCACCGACCGAGCGCTTGGTCGGGTGGAAGTCGCCCGCACCGGCGGCGCCCTGGTCCGGTATGCGCGCGGCGACCGCACCCGGTGACGTCTGCGCGCAGTCGGCCGGTCTGCCCGACGGCACGACTGTGGGCAGCGAGGACTGCCTCTACCTGAACGTGACGACGCCGCGCACCCTGTCGAAGAAGCTGCCGGTGATGGTGTACATCCCGGGCGGGGCCTTCGTCTCCGGCGCCGGCTCCTGGTACGACCCGAGGCCGCTCGTCGATCGCGGCGACGTCATCGTGGTCACCCTGAACTACCGGCTGGGCGTATTCGGCTTCC
>NZ_BAAJXA010000067.1:0-35656 GCF_057537855.1 Streptomyces diversicolor | reverse complement strand
ACCAGACCAGGCCCCGGACGCCCACAAGGCACCCACCGACCCCCACGCCAGCGCTACCCCGTCATCACGAAGCAACAGACCGACCGCGACAGAAAACGCACCTAAAAGCTAAAAACTCAAGGTAGGGGGCGCGGGGAACTGCGCGCTCAGCCACGACGCTACCCGCACCCGGCCGCGAGCCTGCCGCACTACGGCGATCGCCCGCCCGGGGCCGAACCGACGGAGTCAGGCCGCACCCGGCCGCGAGCCTGCCGCCCCACGGCGATCGCCCGCCCGGGGCCAGCCTGACGGAGTCAGCTCGCCCCGTAGGGGGCGCGGGGAACTGCGCGCTCAGCCACGACGCTACCCGCACCCGGCCGCGAGCCTGCCGCCCCACGGCGACCGCCCGCCCCGGCCGACCCGACGGAGTCAGGCCGCACCCGGCCGCGAGCCTGCCGCCCCACGGCGACCGCCCGCCCGGGGCCGAACCGACGGAGTCAGCTTGCCCCGGCCGACCCGACGGAGCGCTCCGCCACGACGAGCGGGAACCGACCCGCTCACTGGCCTAGGCTGGTGGCATGATCACGCTCGCCCAGTTGGCCGAGGACCCCCATCCGCATCTGGCCCGGCTCAGGGGCACCGCCCCGGTGGCGTGGCTGGCGGCGCTGGGCGGCTGGATGGTGACCTCACGCGCCCAGGCGCTCGCCGTGATGCGGGACGCCGAGACGTTCACCGTGGACGACCCCCGGTTCACCACGGCGCGGATCACGGGACCCAGCATGCTCTCCGTCGACGGCGCCGAACACGCCCGTCACCGTGGGCCGTTCACCGACCCCTTCCGTCCGGCGGCGGCCCGGGACTCCTTCGCGGACACCGTGCGGCACGAGACCGACCGGCTGCTGGACGGCCTCCAAGGGCGCGGGGAGGCCGAGCTGCGGCGGGAGTTCGCCGGGCCGCTGGCCGCCAGGACCATGGCGCGGGCACTGGGTCTTGACGGTGTTCCCGTCGACCGGGTGCTGCGCTGGTACGAGGCCATCGTGACGTCCGTGCACGAGCTGACCGAAGGACGTCCCGCCGGTGCCGAGGGCCCCGCCGCCTACGCGGCGCTGCGGGAAGCCGTCGCCGCCACGGTGGACGCCGGATCACCCCGGTCCCTGCTGGTCACCGCCGCCCGGGACCTGGACCTGCCGGACCTGGCCGCCAACGCGGCCGTCCTGCTGTTCGGCGGGATCGAGACGACCGAGTCGATGATCGCCAACCTTCTGTCCCACCTCCTGCACGCACCACGGCGGCTGGCGGAGCTGCGGGCGGAACCGGAGCTGCTGGACAACGCGATAGAGGAGTCACTGCGGCTGGAACCCGCCGCCGCCGTGGTCGACCGGTACGCCACCTGTGACGTGCGGCTGGCCGGCGCGGACATCCACCGGGGCGACCTGGTCACGGTGTCGCTGGCAGCGGCCAACCGCGACCCTGACGTGTTCCCCGACCCCGACCGCTTCGATCTGCGCCGCCCCAACTCCCGGCAGCACCTCGCCTTCGCACACGGCCCGCACTACTGCCTGGGCGCCCACCTGGCCCGTCTGGAGACCCGGATCGCCCTGCGCTCCTGCCTCGACCGCCTGGACGGCCTGCGCCCCGACCCCGACCGGCCGTCCGCCGTCCGCGGCCTGGTCTTCCGCAAACCGCCCGCCGTGTGGGCCCGTTGGGACCGCAGGAACTGAGGGTCGGGCCCGGCCCGCCGTGCCGCCGCCGTGGGTGACCGGATCGGTCCGCTGTCGGACCTGATGCTGACTGTCGCCGGCCCCCTCGGACACCGGAGGCTGAAGGCATGACCCGAGCACTGATCGTCATCGACGTCCAGGAGTCCTTCCGCGCCCGCCCGCTGTGGGAGACCATCTCCGACCCGGAGATCGCCGACAAGGTGAACCGTCTGGTCCGGCTGTCCCGGGAGCGGGGGGACCTGGTCGTATGGGTCCTGCACGCCGAGCCCGGCAGCGGCGATGTCTTCGACCCGGCACTCGGCCACGTCCGGCTCATGGCGGGACTCGAACGAGCCGACGGCGAGCCCCTGGTCCACAAGACCTCGCACAACGCCTTCACCACCACCGACCTCCAGCGACTCCTCACCGAGCACGGAATCCGCGACCTGACCGTGTGCGGCGTCCGCACCGAGCAGTGCGTGGAGACCACCACCCGTGTGGCCAGTGACCTCGGCTACCGGGTCACCTTCGTCACCGACGCGACCGCGACCAACCCCATCGCACACCCCGACGCCCCCGCCGACCTGAGCGTCGCCGAACTGCTCGCCGACCCCCGGACCCTGCCCGCCGAAGAGGTCGTCCGACGCACCGAGTACGCCCTCGCCGGGCGCTTCGCCACCCTCACCACGATCGACCGGCTGGAAGCGGCGGCAGCACATCGGGCATCATGACCGGATCGTGACCCATGTCGTCTTCTTCCTGGTGCCCGGCGTCCATGTGCTCGACCTGGCCGGTCCTGCGCAGGTCTTCTCCACGGCCGCCGACCTCGGGCACCCCTACACGCTCGCCTACGTCGCCGAAGAGCCCCAGGTCCCGACCGCGCAGGGCCTGCCGCTCGTGGCCCGGCTCGACTGGCCCGCACTGGAGCCGGACGACCTGATCGTCGTGCCCGGCTGGCGGACGACGACACTGGCCCGAAGCCCCGCCATCGCCGACGCCTCCCTGCGGGTGCTGCGCGACCACCATGCACGGGGCGGGACGGTGGCCAGCGTCTGCGCCGGAGCCGAGGCGCTGGGCCGGGCCGGTCTGCTCGACGGCCGGCGCTGCACCACCCACCACGACGTACAGGACGAACTGGCCCTGCGCCATCCCAGGGCGACCGTGGTCCGCGACGTGCTGTTCACCGCCGACGACCGGGTGATCACCTCGGCGGGCATCGCCAGCGGCATCGATCTGGCCCTGCACCTGGTGGCGGCCCGGCACGGCCCGGCCGCCGCGGCCCGGGTGGCCCGGGACATGGTCGTCTACGCCCGCCGCAACGGACACGAGCGGCAGTCGAGCGCGATGTTCCGGCACCGCTCCCATCTCGACGACACCGTGCACCGCGCCCAGGACATCATCGACGCACGCTTCGACCGGCCGCTCCCGCTGCCCGCCCTGGCCGCGGCCGTCGGCGTGAGCGAGCGCACCCTCACCCGGCTCTTCGGCCGCGCCACCGGCCTGACCCCCCTGCGCTACCAGCAGACCCTCCGTCTGGAACGCGCCGAACACCTCATCGGCCAGGGCACGACGGTCGATGCCGCGGCCCGCAGCGTCGGCTTCCAGGACGCCCGCATGCTGCGCCGCCTGCGCTCCCGCACCGGCTGACCGCCCCCGTGTCCGGCCGCGGTCGCCCGGCCCGGTTCAGCCGTGCGGCGGGGCCGGGCCGACCATGGTGGCGGGAGCGACGACGCGGTCGAACTCCTCGGCGGTGACGTCGCCGGTGGCCAGCGCTGCCTCACGCAGGGTGGTGCCCTCGTCCTCGGCCTTGTGCGCGATCGCGGAGGCCCTGTCGTAGCCGATGACCGGGGACAGGGCGGTGACCAGCATCAGCGAACGGTCGACGAATGCGGCGATCCGGTCACGGTCGAGCCGGGCGCCCTCGATGCAGTACTGCCGCAGCTTGGTGCACGCGTCGGCCAGGATGGTGGCCGCGTGCAGGAAGTTGTTGATGATCACCGGGCGCATGGCGTTGAGTTCGAAGTTGCCCTGGGAACCGGCGAAGGCCACGGCGGTGTCCTCGGAGAGCACCTGGATGCAGACCATGACCATCGCCTCGCACTGGGTCGGGTTGACCTTGCCCGGCATGATCGAGGAGCCCGGTTCGTTCGCCGGCAGGATCAGCTCACCCAGGCCGCAGCGCGGCCCCGAGGCCAGCCAGCGGATGTCGTTGGCGATCTTCATCAGCGCCACGGCGAGGGACCGCAGCCCGGCCGACGCCCCGGCCATCGCGTCCAGGCCGCCCTGCGCGGCGAACTTGTTCTCGGCCGTGGTGAACGGGTGGCCGGTCGCGGACGCGATCTCGGCGGCGACCTGCTCGGCGAAACCGGGTGGGGCGTTCAGCCCGGTGCCGACCGCGGTGCCGCCCGCGGCGAGTTCGAGCAGTCCCTCGGCGGATCCGCTGACCCGGCCGACGGCCTGTCTCAGCTGGTGGGCGTAGCCGGACCACTCCTGCCCGACGGTGAGCGGGACCGCGTCCTCCAGATGGGTGCGGCCGATCTTCACCACGTCCTGCCACTGTTCGGACTTCGCCTCGATGGCCTGGACCAGCGCCCGCACGCTGGGCAGCAGTCGTTCGTGGACCGCCTCGACCGCGGCGATGTGCATGGCGGTGGGGAAGGTGTCGTTGGAGGACTGTCCCATGTTGACGTGGTCGTTGGGATGGACGGGCGACTTGCTGCCCAGCTCGCCGCCGACCAGCTGGATCGCCCGGTTGCTGATCACCTCGTTGGTGTTCATGTTGGACTGCGTACCGGATCCGGTCTGCCACACGTACAGCGGGAAGTGCTCGTCAAGGCTGCCCGCGATGACCTCGTCCGCGACCTTCCCGATCAGCTCGGCCTTCCAGGCGGGCAGCCGTCCGGCGCGCCCGTTGACGAGCGCGGCGGCCTTCTTGACGTAGCCGTAGGCGTGGTAGACGGCCTTGGGCATCCGGTCGTCCCCGATGGAGAAGTGGATCAGGGACCGTTGGGTCTGCGCGCCCCAGTAGCGGTCGGCGGGTACGTCGATGGCGCCCATGGAGTCGGTCTCCCGCCGGGTGCCGGTCGCCTCAAGTCCGACGGGGATGTCGAGGATCTTCGGGGCCCGGTCCTCCGCGGTGCGCTCCGCGCCCGAGCGCCGCGCGGTCACGAGGCCGCCCCGTCGCCGTAGACCGGCTCCCACATGGCCTCCCGGACGGCCCGGCCCGGGTCGGCGGGCTTGGCGGTCGCCCCGCCCTCCTCGATCGCCGCCTGGACCACGGCGGTCGCGGTGATCGCCGACGACCGCCGCAGGTCTTCCACCGGCGGCAGCAGGCAGGCGCCCGCTCCGGTCGGGTCGACCTGGTCGGCGACCGCCTGCGCGGCGGCGAGCAGCATGCCCGCGGTCACATGGGAGGCACCGGAGACGATGGTGCCAAGGCCCACCCCCGGGTACAGCAGGGCGTTGTTGGCCTGCGCGATCTCGTAGGTCACACCGCCGTACTCCACGGGCGGGACGGGGATGCCGGTCGCGACCAGCGCCTTGCCGCCGGACCAGGCGATCACATCGGCGGGCATGGCCTCGATGCGGGAGGTCGGGTTGGAGATCGGGAAGACGACCGGCCGCTCGGTCGCCGCCGTCATGGCCTCGACGACCTCGCGGGTGAACGCCCCGTGCACCGTGGAGGTGCCCAGCAGGATGGTCGGCTGCGCCCGCCGCACGGTTTCCAGCAGCGAGATGCCGTCGGCGTCCCTCGCCCAGCCCCTGACGTCCTCGGGGTCGCGCGCGTAGGGCCGCTGGAAGTCGCGCAGGTCGGTCATGTCACGGGTGAGCAGCCCCTGTCTGTCGATCAGCCACACCTGTGCGGTGGCCTGACCGGGCTCGGCGCCGTCGCGGATCATCGCGTCGCGCAACTGGTCGGCGATGCCCACGCCCGCGGTGCCGGCTCCGAAGACGACCAGCTTCTGGTCCCGCATCGGCACACCGCTGACCTTGACCGCCGACAGCGCGGCGGCGAGCGTGATGGCGCCGGTGCCCTGCATGTCGTCGTTGAAGATCCGCAGGCGTCCGCCGTACCGCTCCAGGATCCGCCGGGCGTTGCCGGGGCCGAAGTCCTCGAAGTGCAGCAGTGCGCCGGGGAACAGGGACGACGCCGCTTCCAGATACTTCTCGACGAACGCGTCGTACGCGGCGCCGCGCACCCTGGGATGCCGGTTGCCCAGATAGAGCGGGTCGTCGAGCAGGGCCGCACGGTCCGTTCCCACGTCCAGTGACACGGCGACGGCACGCCGTGGGTCGATGCCGGCCGCGGCGGTGTAGACCGCCAGTTTGCCCACGGAGATCTGGATCCCGCCCACGCCCCAGTCGCCGATGCCCAGGATCTGCTCGGCATCGGTGCACACGATCAGGTCCACGTCGTCGGGCCCGAGCCGGAGCGTGCCGAACGCCTCCTCGATGTCGTCCGGCCGGTCGATCGACAGGAAGATGCCTCGGGGGCGGCGGTATTCATGGGAGTACTTCTCGATCGCCTCGCCGACCGTGGGGTCGTACACGATCGGCAACAGCTCCACCAGGTGATCGGTGAGCACCTTGTAGTACAGGGTTTCGTTGCGGTCGTGCAGCTGTTCCAGGTACACGTTCTTGGCCAGGTCGTCGCCCTGGCCCCGCATCTGCTGGTAGGCACGCTGCGCCTGCTGCTCCAGGGTCAGCACCGCGGACGGCAGCCGCCCGGTCAGGCCCAGTTCGGCCCGTTCCGCCTGTGTGAACCCCACACCGCGGTTACGCAGTGGATCGTCAAGTACGCCTGGAGTGACAGGGGTCCGCGCCATCTTGTCGGTCATGAAGCTCTCCCCGCGTGCGCGAGTCGGTGTATGCCGCCCGCCGATCGCGGGCAGGGGCGCCCCCGCCGCCCCTTCTACCGTGCGCACACAGTCCCGTCTGCCGCGCGTCGAACTCCGGCCCGGCCCGCCGGCCGGCGCCCGCCGACCGCTGAGCAGGTCCAGTGAAGTCTGCTGGCGCCCCGAAGGGGCGCGGGGAACCGCGCGACAAGCCACAACGGTGCCGCAGACAACCGATGGCCCATCGCGGCATTTCCAGCGGAGCTCAGGGCTTCCGGGCGAGTCCGCCGTGCTCGGCGATGATCTCTCCGGTGGGCGAACCGGGTTCGGGGCGCCATCGTGTGACGGGGACGACGCCGGGCTCCAGGAGTTCGAGGCCGTCGAAGAACGCGCTGATCTCCTCGACGGTGCGCAGGGTGTACGGGACGGCACCGCTGTCGTTGTACGCGTCCTGGGCCCGCTCGAAGACGGGGTCGATGCCGCGTGAGCCGTCGTTGACGGAGAGACAACTCCCCGATGGCAAGGCGTCCATGAGCCGGGTGACGAGCGAGCGGGCCTGATCGTGGTCGGCGATGTGTCCGAGGATGTTGCTGAGGACGAGCGCGGTGGGACGGCCGAGATCCAGGGTCTCGGCGGCCTCCGCGAGGATGCGCTCCGGGTCCGTCACATCGGCGTCGACATACGCGGTCGCGCCCTCGGGGGAGGAGGACAGCAGGGCGCGGGCGTGGGCGAGGACCATCGGGTCGTTGTCGACGTACACGATCCGTGCCTCGGGGGCGAGGCGCTGGGCGACCTCATGGGTGTTCTGGGCCGTCGGCAGGCCGGTGCCGACGTCCAGGAACTGCCGGATTCCCGCCTCGCGGACCAGGAACTCGATGTTCCGGCGCAGGAAGGCACGGCTGCTGCGGGCGATGGTGACGATGCCGGGGAAGACGGCGGTGTACGCGTCGCCGGCCTGCTCGTCGACGGGGTAGTTGTCCTTGCCGCCGAGCCAGTAGTTCCAGATCCGGGCGGAGTGCGGCACGGACGTGTCGATCGTGGAGCGCGCCGCCGGGCCGGGCGTCGCCGCGGGGTCGGTCATCAGTCGTGTCCGTCTTTCAGCCGGGGCGTGGACGTGCACGCCCACCCTACGTCCGAACGTCCCTGTCCCACCCATCAGTTCGTGTCGACCGCCGGACGACGGCACCGACTCGCGCCCGCCCGCGGGAACTCGGCGGCGGCCATGTGCGTCCCAGACGACTGTGAAGGAACAGAACAAGGGATGCATCGGCCTCCTGGTGGCGGCCTTCGGTGCCGCTGTGGCGGTGGTCTGCTGGGCGCCGATGGCTCGGGTCAACATCGAGGGCGGATTCGAGCAGACGCGGCGTGACCTGAGAGTCCTCTACATCGATCTGCCTCTGATCGCGGTGGGGGGCGCCGTCGTGCCCCTGGCCGCCTGGCTGCTGACGCTGCGCTGGTTCCGGCGACCGTGGCTGGCGGCAGTCGTCGCGGCCGGCGCGCTGGCCCTCGGACTACGGGGGCTGACCGGCTGGTGGGAGCCGTACGGGCACCCCCAGTCCTGGTAGCGGAACAGTGGCTGCGGAGACCGGAGGAGCATCGACGCCGTTGACAAAGCGGAACGACGCTCCGTATCTTTGTTTCCGGAACAAGGATCCGCTTGATGTCAGGAGGACACAGAGATGATCTTGGTTACCGGAGGTCTCGGTTTCATCGGCTCCCACACCGTGCGGGCGCTCCTGGACAGGGGCGAGGACTGCGTGCTGGTCCAGCGCCGCAAGGCCGAGGTGCCGGCCTTCCTCGACGCCGCCCACGTCACGGTGGAGCAGGGCGACATCACCGACCTGACGGCGCTGCTCGACATCGGCGCACGTCACAAGATCACGGGCATCGTGCACCTCGCGACGGGTTCCATGCCCTGGCCCCCCAGCGCCGATCAGCCCGTGGAAGCGGCACGCAAGGCGCTGGGCGGCCTGTTCAACGTGGTGCAGGCCGCCCGGGAGTGGGGGGTGCGGCGCGTGGGCGTCGCGAGCACGATCGGCGTGTACGGCGGCGTCACCGACGAGGGCCCCCTGAGCGAGGACCTGCCCCTGCCGATGCGCTCCTTCCATGTGATTCCCACGTTCAAGAAGATCGGTGAGCTGCTGAACGACCACCTGGCCGACGCCACCGGCATCGAGGTCGTCAACTACCGCATCTCCGGCGTCTGGGGACCACGGGACCCGCACGGCGCGTTGTTCTTCGCCGCCCCCGAACTCGTGCACGCCGCGGCCCGCGGAACCGAGCCGGACCTGTCCACCCTTCCCGGGCCCGCGTACGCGCAGGACGCGATCGACCTGTGCTACGCCAAGGACACCGGCCGGGCGATCGCGCTCCTCCAGCTCGCCGAACACCTCAACCACCGCACCTACAACGTCGGCTCCGGCCGCGCCACGACCAATGCCGAGGTCATCGCCGCGATCAAGAAGGTCGTGCCCGACGCCCGGGTCGACCTGCCGGCCGGCGGATCCGGCCGCAAGAGCTACCTCGACATCACCCGTGTCCGGCAGGACACCGGGTACCGGCCCGAGTACGACGTCGAACGCGCCGTGGCCGAGTACATCGACTGGCTGCGCGCCGGCCACACCTGCTGAGCACCCCAGCGGGACCGCGGTCGCCCGCCCCCCCTGCCCGCGCCGAGGTACCGGCGCCGGCCGGTGCGGGTGTTGTCCTTGCCGTCGTCACCGCGTGCCCGCGTGGCGTAGGTCCCGGCGTTGTCGCGCCGGCCCCGGAGGGAAGCCCCCGAACCGCCGCCGACGCCCCTTCGTGTGAGCCACCCGCCCCGCACACCCCGGCGGCGCGGGTGTGCCGCGTTTTTCACCCCACCGTGCGGATGAGCTTCTTGTTGACGAACTCCTCGATGCCGAGACGGCCGAGTTCACGGCCGAAACCGGACCGCTTGACACCGCCGAAGGGCAGTTCGGCGCCCTCCGCGCCCACCCCGTTCACAAAGACCATGCCGGCCTCGATGCGGTCGGCGACGCGCGCGGCCTGCGCGGGATCGGTGGTGAACACATAGGAACCGAGGCCGTACGGGGTGTCGTTGGCGATGCGGACGGCGTCGTCCTCGTCGGCGGCGGAGAAGACCATCGCGACCGGCCCGAAGAGTTCCTGGCGGGCCGCGGCGTCGCCGGTGGTGAGTCCGGTGAGGACGCCCGCCGGGAAGTAGGCCCCGTGCCGCTCGCCCGCACCGTGCAGCGTGGCGCCCTCCGCGACGGCGGCGTCGACCTGCCGGGCCAGGGTCTCGGCGGCGGCGACCGAGGCGAGCGGTGCCCCCGTGGAAGAGGCCGCCAGCCGGACGGTGAACTTCGCCACGAACGCGTCGTACAGGTCCTTCACCACCACGAACCGCTTGGCGGCGTTGCACGCCTGCCCGGTGTTGTCGAGGCGGGCGGCCACGGCGGCCTCGACGACGGCGTCCAGGTCGTCGGTGGCCAGCACGACGAACGGGTCCGAACCGCCGAGTTCGAGGACGACCTTCTTCAGGTGCCGTCCGGCGATCTCGGCGACGGCGGCGCCGGCCCGTTCGGAGCCGGTGAGGGACACCCCCTGGACCCTCGGGTCGGCGATGACGCCGGCGATCTGCTCGTTGTCGGCGTACACGTTGACATACGCCCCGGGCGGGAAGCCGGCCTCGGCCACCAGGCGCTCCAGCAGCGCGGCCGTGGCCGGGCACTGCGGGGCGTGCTTGAGGACGAGGGTGTTGCCGACGGCGAGGTTCGGGGCGGCGAAGCGGGCCACCTGGTAGGCGGGGAAGTTCCACGGCATGATGCCGAGCAGCACCCCCACCGGGCCGCGCCGGACGACGGCGGTGCCGGGTCCCGAGGTGACGTCGACCGGTTCGTCGGCGAGGAACTCCTCGGCGTGGTCGGCGTAGTAGTGGTAGATCTCGGTGCAGAAACCTATCTCGCTCTCCGCCTCCGCGAGGGGCTTGCCCATCTCGCGCACGATGCTCGCGGCGAGGGCGTCGCGGTGCCGTGCGTGCAGGTCGCCGAGGCGGCGCAGCAGCGCGGCACGTTCGGCCACGGTGCCCCCGCGGCCCCAGGCGGTGGCGGCGTGGGCGGCGTCGACGGCCGCCGCGACCTCGGCGTCGGTGGCGGTCGGGTAGGTGGCGACGACTTCCCCGGTGGACGGGTCGGTGACGGCGTACATGGAGATCTCCAGGAGGGGATGCGGGGGAGCGGGGGAGGGCGCCGGACGGCGGTCAGGGTACGAGGATCGTCCGCAGACCGGTGGCGGACCTGAGGTCGTCGAAGGCGGTAGCGGCCTCGCTGAGCGGGCGTCGCGCGCCGATCAGTTCGTCCAGCGGCAGCCGGCCGGCGAGATGGAGCCGGGCCAGCTTCGGGATGTCGATCTCCCCGACGCTGGAGCCGTAGTTGCAGCCGAGAATGCGCTTGCCCTGGTCGGCGAGGTCGAAGAGGTTGAACGAGCCGGTGGCGTCGGTGGCGGCCATGCCGACCAGGACGGCCGCGCCGCCGGCGGCGAGCATCCCGGGAAGCGTCTCCACGACCTCGGGGCTGCCGATGGCCTCGAAGGCGTAGTCCACCCCGCCCAGTTCACGCCGGCACCAGGCGGCGACGTCCTCGCGCGCCCCGTCGAGGGTGTGGGTGGCGCCGAACCGCTCGGCGACGGCGAGGCGTTCGGGGGAGAGGTCCACGGCGACGACGGGGTCGGCGCCGACCAGACGCAGACCCATCACCACGCAGAGGCCGACCCCGCCGGTGCCGATGACGACCGCGGACTCGCCGGGGCGCACGCCTGCGGTGTTGACGACCGCGCCGACGCCGGTGGTGACGGAACAGCCGAGCAGCGCGCCGACATCGAACGGCAGCTCCCGGGGAACCCTCACGGCGGCCGACTCGGGGACGACCAGACGGTCCGTGAACGCGCCGAGACCGAGGTAGGGCCAGATCTCCTCGCCGTCGGCGCCGGTGAACGGGGTGGTCCCGTCCGGGAGGGTGTTGGCGACGGCCTTGGTGCCGGTGCACAGCCATGCCTGGCCCGCCGCGCACCGGCGGCAGCGGCGGCACGGCGCGAACCAGGACAGCACCACATGGTCGCCGGGCCGCACGGAGGCGACGCCGGGGCCGGTGCCCGTGACCACGCCCGCCGCCTCGTGCCCGAGGACCAGCGGACGGTCCGCCGGCCAGTCGCCGGCGACGACATGCAGGTCGGAGTGGCAGACACCCGCGGCACGTACCTCGATCTCGACCTCGCCGGGGCCTGCGGGCCGCCGGGAGACCTCGCGGATGTGCAGTCCGTGTTCGGGGTCGAAGACGACGGCGGGGGAGAGTGGGGACGGCATCAGGACGTCTTCACCTCTTGGGAGTCCGGGCTCGGCACGGCTTCGGCGAGCTTGGTGTGGGGTCGGGCGGCCAGGACATAGCCGAGGCCGAGCAGGAAGAGGACCGAGAAGACCAGGACCACGGCCCAGACCTGGATCCAGCTGCCGCCGACGGGGGCGAGTTCGGTGCGCGGCCAGGCGATGTTGACCGCCTCGAACAGCAGCCACAGCACCGCGAGGACGTTGACGACGAGGCCGGTGCGGCCGAGCCTGACCTGTCCCGCGCCCGGATTCCAGCGGCCGGTCAGCCGCGCGACGAGCGCCACGACGGCGACGGCGAGGAAGATGAAGTAGAAGCCGCCGGAGCCGAACGCGACTCGCGCCCGCCTGAACAGCGCGGCTCACCGCGGGCCAGGCATGTGTCCGCCCGGCCGTGTCGCCTGGGCTGGTGGCCGCCGGGGTGGGGTGGCGGGTTCGCAGGGCCGGGTCGGGCATGCTGGGCGTGACCGTACGCGGTGTGCCGTGCGGTCGCGTCGAAGGCCATGGCGTCTGAGGAGAAGGAGCCCCTTCCTTGCCCGCCCAACCCTCCGTGTCCCCTGCGCGGTTCTACCGTTCGGAGACGGCGCGCGCCGAGGCCTTCAGCGACGGCGTCCTCGCGATCGCGGCCACCATCCTGGTGCTCAGCCTGGTCACCCCTCGGCACCGGGCCGGGGGCCTCGGGCACGCGCTCCTGCGGCAGTGGCCCGCCTATCTGGGCTATGTGGCGTCCTTCAGCTACATCGCGGTGATCTGGCTCAACCACCACCAGGCCTTCGTACGGATCCGCGTGATGGACCGGGGCCTGCACGCGGCGAACCTCTTCGTGCTGTTCATGACGGCGGCGCTCGCGTTTCCCACCGAGGTGGTCGCCGACGCGGTGCAGAGCGATGTCTCGGGTGCGGACGCGAGGGTGGCCGTCGCGCTCTACGCGGGCGTCGCCGCGGCGCTGTGCCTGAGCTGGGTGACCCTGTACCGCCAGTTGCGCCACAGGCCGGAACTCCTGGAGAGCGCGGTCGAGCCCGCCTATGTGCGCCACGGCATCATCCGATCGGGGACGGGCGCGCTGGTCTACGGCGTCGTCGGCGTCCTCGGCGTCCTGATCACACCGCTGATCGCCCTCGTCGCGTTCGCTCTGCTGCCCGCGTTCTACTTCGTGACGAGCGAGGGACTGCCGGGCGGAGGCCGCGCCCCCTACGGCCCGCCGTCCGGCGGACAGCGGTTCAGAGGATGAGCACGAGCTGTCCGTCGACGCGTGTGTCCGACGCTCGGGCGGGCGGTGTCGTGCAGGGCCTGCCAGGCGGTCAGGGAGGCCGACGGCAGGGCTGCCGCCTGCACGAAGCCGACGGTGCCGGGACGGCTGAGCGCGCTGCCGGATGTGCCGCGCTGTGCCGTCGGTTGTCTGCGGCACCGTCATGGCTGGTCGTGCCCGCGCGGCGGAGCCGCATGTCAATACAGCCCCGCGCCCCGTCGACTTCGGGGCGCTGTCGAACCGTAAGAGACTCCCCCGGGCCTGCTGAGGACGGAGGTCTTCGGCATGCTGCCCCACTCGCACGGCGGCGGCGCCCGCGCGCAGTACGTCACGGCGCCCGCCGACGCCTTCGTCCGCTGACCGGACGATCGTGTCACCGAGGTACGTGTTTTCCGGCGGCTATGGACGGAGCGGGCTTGTTCCCTTACTGTCTAGACATGCCTGGACAGGTACACAAGCATCACCGCATCGCCCGCGTCCTCGCCGACGAGATCCGCGCCGGGGTCCACACCGACGGCAGCAGACTCCCGGGAGAGCACGCGCTCACCCAGCGCTTCGGCGTCAGCCGCACCACCCTGCGGCAGGCGCTTCAGGTCCTGGGGGAGGAAGGGCTCATCTCCACCCACGCCGGGATCGGCTCCTTCGTCACCTATGAGGGAACGCCGCTCGACAACCGCCTCGGCTGGACCCGGGCCCTCGCCGAGCAGGGCACCGAACTGACCACCGAGACCCTGCGCTTCGAGGAGGTGACCGACCCCGAACTGGCCGCCGAGCTGGGCCTCGCGTCGAGCGTGTTCATCGCCCTTGACCGGGTCAGACGGCTCGCCGACGGACGGGGCGTATCGCTCGAACACAGCAGGGTCCCGGCCACCGGGGAACTGGCCGGGCTGCCCGAACGCGGCCTCGACGGCGGCTCGCTCAACCGGGCGCTGATCGCCGCAGGCCGCATCACCGACTCCGGCGAGGGCGTGGTGGCGGTGCGCGGCCTGGACGCAGCGGAGGCGGCCGCACTGCACCGCTCACCCGGCGAGTCCTTCCTGCGGCTCGCCCAGGTGTACCGGGCCGCCGACGGCTCGGTGGTCGAGCAGGTCACCAGCCTGCTCGACCCCACCAGATTCGAACTGCACGTGAGCTCGGGCCGAGGAGGCCGACTGTGACCGACCGACTCGACCACGCCCTCGGCGCCTACTACGGACTCGCCCTCGGCGACGCCCTGGGCATGCCCACGCAGGTGATGTCCCGCGAGGAGATCGTCCGCGTCTACGGCACCCTCACCGGCTTCGAGCCCGCCCGCCCCGACAACCCGGTCAGCGCGGGCATGCCCGCCGGGTCCGTCACCGACGACACCGACCAGGCCGTCATCGTCGGCCGGCTGATCGACGAGGGCCGCGGCCGGATCGACCCGCTGCGCCTCGCGCACGAGTTGCTGGACTGGGAGAAGGAGATGAAGGCCAAGGGTTCCTTCGACCTCCTCGGCCCGTCCACCAAGGCCGCGCTGGACGCGGTGGCCCGTGGCGTCCCGACCCAGGAGGCGGGCAGGCACGGCACGACGAACGGCGCCGCCATGCGGGTCACCCCCGTCGGGATCGCCTTCGCCGCCCGGCCCCTGGACACCTTCCTGGACCATGTCGTGGAATCCTGCCAGGTCACGCACGACACGAGCATCGGGATCGCGGGCGCGGCCGCCGTCGCCGCCGCCGTCAGCACGGGCGTCGACGGCGGCACGCTGGACGACGCCGTGACCGCCGCGGTGACCGCGGCCCGGGCCGGCGCGCGGCGCGGGCACTGGATCGCCGGGGCCGACATCGCGTCCCGGATCGACTGGGCGTGGCACCTGGTGCGGGACCTTCCGCAGGCCGAGGCCCTGGACCGGATCGTCGCGCTCGTCGGCACCAGCGTCGCAAGCCAGGAATCGGTGCCCGCAGCGTTCGCGGTGCTCGCCGTGGCCGACGGCGATCCCTGGCGCGCCGCCCTGCTCGCCGCCAACCTCGGCGGCGACAGTGACACCATCGGTGCGATCGCCGGTGCGGTCGCCGGATCGGTCGCCGGGCTCTCGGGGCTGCCCGCAGCGGCCGTCGAGACACTGCGTACCGTCAATTCCCTCGACCTGGAACCGCTGACCGCCCGGCTGCTCGCACTCCGCTGAGCCGTCCGCACACCCGGAGCCCGGCGGGGCCCCGCGCCCCCGCCGCTCCCCCTTCCACCCCCTTTTTCCCCGCCCCCTTTTTCCCCGCCCCTTTTTTTCCGTTCGTTCCACCCGCCCTTCCGCATCCAGCAAGGAGGTTCCGTCATGGCCGTTTCGAAGACGAACGATCGCGTCGGTGCCATCGAGACCCGAGGGATCGAACCGGTCCCCGACAACGAGCGGCGCGGCCAGGCCGGCCAGATGTTCTGGACCTGGTTCGCCGCCAACATCAGCATCCTCGGGCTCCCGCTCGGTGCGACCCTCGTCGCCTTCCGGGGCCTGAACATCTGGCAGGCGGCACTCGTCGCCGTCATCGGTTCCTTCGGCTCGTTCGCGCTGGTGGGAGCCCTGAGCCTGGCGGGCAAGAAGGGCGGCGCGCCCGCGCTCACCCTCTCCCGCGCGGTCTTCGGACAGCGGGGCAACGCGGGTCCGACCCTGATCACCTGGCTCAGCCGGGTCGGCTGGGAGACGATCACCACCACCACCGCGGCCTATGCGCTGCTGGCCATGCTGGACACCGCGTTCGGCGTCGGCCAGAACACCGTGCTCACCCTCGTCTGCCTGCTGGTCTTCATCAGCTGCACGCTGCTGATCAGCGGACTCGGCCATGCCACCATCATGTGGATCAACAAGTGGGCCACGATCGTGTTCGGCGTCCTCAACCTGGTCGTGATGGGTTTCCTCGTCGCCACCGTCGACTGGGCCAAGGTCCTCGACGCGCCCGCCGGACCGTCCAGCGGGGTGATCGCGGGGATCGGATTCATCGCCGCGGGCACCGGTATCGGCTGGGCCAACGCCGGGGCGGACTACGCCCGCTACCTGCCCCGCGAGATCCCGGGCCGCCGGCTGATCGGGGCCTCCGCGTTCGGCGCGGGCATCCCCCTCGTGCTGCTGATCTCGCTCGGCTCGCTGCTCTCGGCGGGCGACCCGGCGCTCGCCACCTCCTCCGACCCGGTCGCCGCGATCAACGCCATGCTGCCCTCCTGGATGGCGATCCCCTATCTCGTCGCGGCCTTCGGCGGGCTGCTGATGTCGAACCACCTGTCCACCTACTCCGCCGGGCTGACGATGATCACCCTGGGGCTGCGGGTGCCGCGGGCCGCCGCCGTCGCCCTCGACGTGGTGCTGATGTTCGCCGGCGGCATCTACCTCATGCTGATCGCCGACGACTTCTACGGGCCCTTCTCGACGTTCCTGACCCTGCTGGCCGTGCCCATCTCGGCGTGGATCGGGGTGGTCGCGGTGGACTCGATACGCGGGCGCACCTACGACTCCGAGGCGCTGATGGACACCACCCGCACCAGCCGGTACTGGTACTCGGGCGGGTTCCGGCTGCCCGCCGTCATCGGCTGGGCCGCCGCCATCGTGGCCGGCCTGCTGTTCACCAAGGCCGCGACGAGCGCGAGCGACGTCTGGTTCGCGGGACCGCTCTCCAGCACCTGGTTCGGCGTGAACGGCCTCGGCTGGGCGATCTCCATGGTCGTCGGCGCCGTGGTGTACGCGCTGTTCGGCCGCCCCACCGGCGCCGGTGCGGGCAGCGCGCACGGCTCCGCTTCCCCGGCCCTTCAGGAGGCGGGACGATGAACGGCCGTCTCGTCCTCGCCGGAAACGTCATCGCCGATCTGGTGATCGAGATCCCCGCACTGCCCGAACGCGGCGGCGACGTCATCGGCACCCGCACCGAGACGACCGCGGGCGGAGGTTTCAACACCCTGGTCGCGGCCCGGCGCCTCGGCACCGAAGCGGTCTTCGCCGGGCTGCACGGAACGGGGCCGTACGGCGATCTCGTCCGCGCCGCGCTCGCCGCCGAACGCGTCGAAACGCTGCTGCCCATCCGCACGGACGGCGACACCGGCTTCACCGTGGCCCTGATCGACGGCGGTGGCGAACGTACCTTCGTCACCAGCTTCGGGGTCGAGGCCACGCTGACGCAGACGGACATCGACACGGTCACCGCCCGGCTGCGCCCCGGTGATCTGGTGCAGCTGTCCGGCTACGGGCTGGTGCTGCCGGGCAACGGCCCGCTGCTGTCCGGCTTCACGGCCGGGCTCCCGGCGGACATCACCGTCTGCTTCGACCCGGCGCCCCTGGTCGCCGACATCCCCGAGGCCGTGCTCGCGCCGGTCCTCGCCCGCACCGACTGGCTCAGCGCCAACGCCCGCGAGGCCCGCCTGATGTCCGGGCAGGATGATCCGCGCACCGCGGCGGCGGCCCTGCGGGAGCGGCTGGCCCCGGGCGCCGGCGTCCTCGTACGGGCCGACAAGGACGGCTGCTGGCTGGCCGCGCCCGGCCAGGCGCCGACCCATGTGCCGGGGTTCCCGGCCGAAGCGGTGGACAGCAACGGCGCGGGTGACGCCCATGTCGGTTCGTTCCTGGCCCTGCTCGGCCAGGGCCACGACCCGCTGACGGCCGCCCGCGGCGCCAACGCGGCGGCGGCCTACGCGGTGGGCCGCCGCGGCCCCGCCACCGCGCCGGACCGGGCGGCGCTCACGGGGTTCCTGGGCCAGGACCCCCTCGCCAAGCGGCTGTTCGGCACCGAAGGCCACTGAGCCGCGGCCCCGGGCCGGGTCCTTGCCTGCTGACCTCCTGGCACGCTCGGCAGCCTGGACGACGGCGCGGGCGTGTGCGTCGTAGGACCGCCCCTGCCCGTCGCCCACGTCCCGCAGCCGGGAGGCTGCGGCGGCTCGTGCGACGCCTCCTGCCTCCGCTCGACGTGCGGAGCCGAAGCCTTCGAGCATGGCTCCGGCCGTGTTCAGGGCCGAAGGCCACCGAGCCATGGCGCCGGCCGCCGCCCCTCCCTCGTTCCCCCGCGCGGTGTGCCCCGACGGGCCCTGGCGGCCCGCGGCGGCGGCGTAGGATCGGGAACCGATATCGGTTTCGTCACTGCCGGTCGGGCGGCGTGGAGGTGGGAACGGGTGCGGGAGTTCCAGCGGGGCGCGGTGCGGTTGCACATCCTGCACCACGCGGCCGAGGAGGAGATCCACGGCGCGTGGATGACCGAGGAACTGGCCCGGCACGGTTACGGGATCAGCCCGGGCACGCTGTATCCCACGCTGCACCGGCTGGAGGCCGACGGGCTGCTCACCTCCGAGCAGCGCGTGGTCGACGGCCGTGCCAGGCGGGTCTACCGGGCGACGGAGGCCGGGAAGCGGGCACTGGACGCGGACCGGCGGGCGCTGCGCGAACTGGCCCGCGAAGTCCTCGGCGACGACGCCCCCTAGGGCCGCGGCCGGGCTCAGCCGGCCGACCGGCCGGTGAGCGTGCGGCGGATGCCGTAGGCCGCGGCTCCGACGGCCAGGACCGCGGCTCCCGGGACCACCGAGCCGAGGGGCAGGGCGAACGCGAGGACGAGGCACCCGGCCAGGCCGACGACGGGGATGATCCGCGCCGGGCGGCCCTCTTGCGGGGTGAGGGTCCAGGCGGAGGCGTTGGCGACGGCGTAGTACACCAGCACGCCGAACGAGGAGAACCCGATCGCCCCCCGCACGTCCGCCACCGCCGCGAGGACGGCCACCACGGCGCCCACCAGCAGCTCCGCCCGGTGCGGCACCTTGAACCGGGGGTGGACGGCGGACAGTACATGCGGCAGATGCCGGTCCCGGGCCATGGCAAGCGTGGTGCGCGAGACACCGAGGACGAGCGCGAGCAGCGAGCCGAGCGCCGCCACCGCCGCGCCCACCCGGACCACCGGCGCCAGCCAGTCGACGCCCGCGGCCCGCACCGCCTCCGACAGCGGCGCGGCGGCCCCGGCCAGACGGCTCGGGCCGAGCACCGTCAGGACGGAGACGGCCACGAGGGCGTAGACGACCAGGGTGATGCCCAGTGCGAGCGGGATGGCGCGGGGTATGGTCCGTGCCGGGTCCCGCACCTCCTCGCCCAGCGTGGCGATCCGCGCATAGCCGGCGAAGGCGAAGAACAGCAGGCCACCTGCCTGGAGCACCCCGCCGAAGGACGCGTCGCCGCCCAGGTTCAGCCGGGTGGTGTCCGCGACATGGGAGGTGAGGGAGGCGACCACGACCGCGGCGAGCACCGCCAGCACGATGGCGACGATCACCCGGGTCAGCCACGCCGACTTCTGCACTCCCGCGTAGTCCACCGCGGTCAGCGCCACCACCGCCGCCACCGCGACGGCGTGCGCCTGTCCGGGCCACACATACGCGCCGACGGTCAGCGCCATCGCCGCACACGAGGCGGTCTTGCCGACGACGAAGGCCCACCCGGCCAGATAACCCCAGAACGCGCCCAGCCGCTCCCGCCCGTAGACATAGGTGCCGCCCGAGGCCGGATACCGTGCGGCCAGCCGCGCCGAGGAGGTCGCGTTGCAGTACGCCACCACGGCCGCCGCGGCCAGCCCCAGCAGCAGGCCCGAACTCGCCGCGTGCGCGGCCGGGGCGAGCGCGGCGAAGACGCCGGCGCCGATCATCGACCCCAGGCCGATCAGCACCGCGTCCGGCACTCCCAGCCGCCGCTCCAGCTCGTCCGGCACCACGGCCGCCGTCGAAGCCCTGCCCATGGCCCACTCCCTCACCGCGGTGCATTTACGGTTCCCGATATCGGATGACGATATAGGAGCGGCACCGAGTGGTTCCAGGGGCCCCGTCAGCGGCCCCGGCCGATGCCCTCGACCGGCAGGCGCGCGCATGCTTGACATGAGCAGAACTAGTCAGGATCCTGCCGGAGTGGCTTTCATCGATGTAAAGGCCCGTTCCGCGGAGCCCGACCAAGGAGCGTGACCATGAGGATTCTCCGAGGTCTGCACGGCGCCGTCGGCTTCACCCTGACCGCGCTCCTGCTGGCCGCGCTCACGCTGACCTCCGGCGGCCCGGCCCGCGCGGGACAGACGACGCTGCGGGCCGCGGACCCGAGCGTGATCCGGGTCGGGGGCACCTACATCTCCGTGCAGTCGACCGGCGGGGGCATCTCGGTCCGGCAGGCGGCCTCGACGGACGCACTCGCGGCCGCGCCCGCCCGGCAGGTCTGGTCCGACACCCGCGGCCGTGGTGAGGTGTGGGCCCCGGAACTGGTACGGGACGGTGGCCGCTACTACATCTACTTCACGGCCGGCGTCGGAGCGAACCACCGCATGTTCGTGATCAGCTCCGCCTCGGCGGACAGCGGGTACACCGCCGAGACACAGCTCGCCCTGCCGGACGACAAGTGGGCGATCGACGGAACCCTGTTCACCTTCTCCGGACAGCGCTGGTTCGTCTGGTCGGGATGGGCCGGTGACACGAACGTCGAGCAGAACCTGTACATCGCCCGGATGAGCAGCCCGACCACGCCGACCGGGGCGCGGTACATCATCTCGCAGCCGCGGGAGAGCTGGGAACGGGTGGTCGGCAACCCCTTCATCAACGAGGGACCGGAGGCCATCAAGGACCCGAACGGCCAACTGCACATCGTGTACTCGGCCAACGGCAGCTGGAGCGACCAGTACTGCCTGGCCGACCTGAGGCTGCGGCCCGGCGGCGACCCGACGTACGTATGGGACTGGTACAAGTCGAACGGCTGCCTGTTCGGCTCCAACGCCGCGACGATGATGCGGGGCTGGGACCCCACCCTGTACGTCAACGGTCCGGGGCACCACAGCTTCGTCCTGCTCGACGGCGACATCGCCACCAGCCCGCCCGCAGGACCCAGGTTCCCCCTGATGTTCCACGCGGTGCCGAAGGGAACGCCGTACTCCTGGTCGAACCGCTACTGGTACACGGGCACCTTCTGCTGGTGGGGCGGGGTCACCTACAGCCGCGCCAACGTCCCCGGCCCGAACACCGACACCGGCTGGGGCCTGAAGTTCTTCGAGTGACCCCGGCCGGCCTCGCGAAGGAGCGGCATGCGCGCGGACGACCCGGTTGCGCTCGGGCGGACCGGACTGACGGTCAGCAGGCTCGGCCTCGGGCTCGCCTCCATCGGGGGACTCTTCCGGCCCGTGCCGCGGCAGCAGGCCCTGAAGACCGTCCGGCGCGCCCGCGCACTCGGCATACGGCTCTTCGACACCGCGCCCGTCTACGGGTACGGGCTGTCCGAGAAACGTACCGGCGCCGCCCTGCGCGACGAGCCGAGAGACGCCTATGTGCTGTGCACCAAGGTGGGGCGGCTCATCGAACCGGGAGGGCCGGACACCCAGCCGATCTGGGCCGACCCGCCCCCTGGCCTCGGAGCACGCCTCGACTACTCCCGTGCCGGCGTCGTCCGGTCGCTTGCGGAGAGCCTTGACCGTCTGGGCCTGGACAGCGTCGACGTGCTGCACATCCACGACCCCGAGCAGGACTTCTCCCGCTCCGTCGGCGACGCCTACCGCGCGCTCGACGACCTGCGCAGCGCCGGTGTCGTCCGTGCCGTCTCACTCGGGGTGAACCACGCCGACGTCGCCGTGCGCTTTCTGCGTGAGGTCCCCGAGCCCGGCCCGGACTGCGTGATGCCGGCCGGACGGTGGAACCTTCTCGACCAGTCCGCGCTCACGGAGTTGCTGCCGCTGTGCCAGGAGCGCGGCGTGGCGGTCCTGGCCGCCGGAGTCCTGCAGTCGGGACTGCTCGCGGACCCCCGTCCGGGCGCGCCGCACGGATACGAGCGGGTCCCGCCCGCGGCGGCCGCCCGGGTGCGGACGGTCCATGAGGTGTGCGCACGCCATGGCGTCCCGCCGGTCGCCGTCGCGCTGCAGTTCCCCTTCGGCCACCCCGCCGTGACGGCCGTCGTCGTAGGAGCCCGCTCACCGCGGGAGATCGAGGAGTCGGCCACCCTGCTCGCCCGCCCCCTCCCCGACCGGCTGTGGTCGGACCTGCGAGACGCCGCCGTACTCCCACCCACCTGGCACCCACCCGCCCCCTCGCCATGAGGGGGCGTCGCTCGGTGCCGGAGCCGCGACCACCGGAACCCGCGTACCGATGGCAATGTCAGTGCCGGGTGGAAGACTCCCCGGTATGACCGAACCGAACCCGAAAGCGGACCTCCGCCGGTATCTGCAAGAAGGGCGTGACGCCCTGATGTGGAAGCTCGACGGACTCTCGGAGTACGACGTCCGCCGCCCGCTGACTCCCACGGGCACCAACCTGCTGGGACTGGTCAAACACGTCGCCGGCGTGGAGCTGGGGTACTTCGGCGACACGTTCGGGCGGCCGTTCTTCGACGGGGAGGAACGGCCGCCCTGGTGGTACACGGAGGACGCGGCACCCAACGCGGACATGTGGGCCACGGCGGACGAGTCCCGTGAGGACATCGTCGGGCTGTATCAGCGGGCGTGGGAACACTCCGACACCACGATCGCGACGCTGGACCTCGACGCGATCGGTCATGTCCCGTGGTGGCCCGAGGACAGACGGGAGGTGACGCTGCACCACATCCTGGTGCGCGTGATCTCCGACACCCAGCGGCATGCCGGGCATGCCGACATCGTGCGCGAGCAGATCGACGGGAGCATCGGGCACTTGAAGGGCAACGACAGCCTGCCGGCGGGGGACCGGGCGTGGTGGGAGGGGCATCGGCGTCGACTGGAGCGGGTGGCACGGGGGTTCGAAGGCGGCTGATCCTTTCCCGCGGTCGCTCCAATGTCTCAGGCTGCCAGGACGCCCGGCGCTCCACATCGGTCCGCAGCTTCCACACGATGCGCAGGGGTGCGTGGATCACGACGTCGGACTCGTAGCGCCCTCAGACTGAACGGCGTGTGCGGGAGCGCGGCCGATCGGATCGGGAGACTGGCCGGTCGGCCGATGCGGTGCCGCAGCGGCTGCGCCTAGCGTTCATCTGGTCAGGCCACCGCGCTTTGAGGGGAACGTAGATGGGTCAGCGAGCGACGACCGGTGCACATGCCGACGGTACGGCCATGGCCGGGGCGACCACGGAGTTCGAACAGGACGTCATGGACCTGCTCGTGGAGACAGTGCGCCGTGCGGTCAGGCGCGAGGTGCCGGTGGTGGGGACGGACACCCTGCTGGGGGAGCTGGTGTCGGGGGACACGGACGCCAGTGCGGCGATCGCCCCGGGGATGCGGAAGGCCGGCTCGCTCAGCGGTCTGATCTCCGGCCGGGCGGGCCTCGGCTGGGTGAGCGACGACGAGGCGGGTGGCCCGCCGGCCCCGGCCGGCCCCGACGAGGAAGCCGCTCGGGAAACCGATGAGCGGGAGGTCGAGTTCGCCTGGCGCGAGGCGTGGTGGCGCGTCGGCCTCGCGTCCGGCCGGTCCGCCCCGGACAGCGGCCGGGCGCAGCCGGCGATGACCGGGGCGCTGCGCGGGTGCCTGCTGCTCGCGCTCGGATCGGCCCGCGCCGAGGGCACGATCTCGGTCCGCTGCCGCCATGTGGCCCGCGCCCTCCTGACGCTCCCGGACACCAGGGCACGGGAGGCCCTGCTGCTCCAGCGGCTGGACACGGCCGCCGCGGCACGCGCGCTCGACCGGGTGGACGAGGCGGAGACCGAGGGGGTGGAATCGCGCGGTGTCACGCTGCTGCGGCGGGCCGGAACGCTGGGCAGGAGCGGTAACCGCCTCAGCCGCGCGTTCGCTTCCTGGACCTCCCAGAGCACGGTCAACGGCTCACCCGTTCTGTTCGCGGTGTCCGTCGAGGCGATACGGCAGGCGGTACGGTGCGGGCGTGCCGCGGCGGAGCCGGTGGACCTGCTGCTCGGGATGGTGGCCCTGGACCGTGCCCTGTCCGTCGCGGGGCACTCGCTGCCCGCGAGCTTGGCGGACGTCAACTCGGCCGCTGACCTGATGCGCCGGCACGGCGCACGGCAGGACTCCCTCGTCACATCGGCCGCGGCGCCCCGGCCCCAGTCCGTTTCCGACGGCGACGGTGTGCGGTTGTCGGCCGCCGCAGACCGGATGATGGCGGTGGCGCGGTTGTCGGCCGCCGAGCACGGTTCGCCCACGGTCGGCACGGTCCATCTGCTGGCCGCCCTGCTCGACGCGTCGGAGACGGACGCCGACGCGGCGGCGGACAGCGTCGTACGGCTGCTGACCGCCGAGCGGGTGGACGTGGACGCGGTGCGGTCAGAGCTGAGCCTCCGGCTCGGCGCATGACCCCCAGGGCCCGCCGTGCGGCCACCGCCGCCGCGGCTACCGTTGTCCCCGGGCTGGTCCGCGGCGGCGGAGCGGGAACGATGAGGAGTCAGGTGCGCGCAGGAACAAGACCGTTGCGGCTGTCCGAACGGCTCGGGCGCACGGTGGCCGGTGGGCCGCGGCGGCTGCGCCGTGCGGCGGCCGAGACCTGGGCCGCGCTGCGTGCCGCCCCGCCGCGTACGGTCGTCGTGGAGAGCCTGCTCTCCGCCCTGGCGGCGGCCTTCGGCCTGGTGCCGCTGCTGCTGGCGCCCCCGGACCGGCTGGTGTGGGCGGTGCTGGAAGGGGTGTGGGCGGCGCTGCTCGTGCCGGTTCGGCGCGCCCGCCCGGTCATCGCGGTCCTGGGGTCCGCCCCGCTGGTCGCGGGCGACAACGTGTGGACGCTGGCGGTGGCGCCGCTGGTCGTGCTGGCCGCCACCCGTCATCTCGCGCCGCCGCGGCGCGCCTGGCAGGTGGTCGGGGCTGCGTGCGCCGTCGTCGGGGTCCTGACCGTCGCCCGTGGCCTGGCCCGGCCCGAAGCACTGCCCCTGGCCCTGGCCGGCAACGCGGTCTCCGCGGTGCTGCTCCTGCTGCTGCCCGCCCTGGCCGGGACCCTGCTGGGGCGGCGCCGGCTGCTGGTCAACCTGCTCCGGGAACGCAACGCCTATCTGGAACAGGCCCGCACGCTGACCGCCGTGGCCGCCAGGACGGAGGAACGCAACCGGATCGCGGGCGAGATGCACGACCTCCTGGGTCACCGGCTGAGCCTGATATCGGTGCACGCCGGGGCGCTCGAACTCGCCGTCGCACGGAAGGCACCCGCCCTGGCCGAACAGGCCGAGCTGCTGCGTACGACCGCCGGTACGGCGATGGAGGAACTGCGGGACATCCTCGACGTCCTGCGGCACGAGGACCTGCCGGACCCGGCGGACGGCACCGGGGACGAGAGGGGGACACGTGACGACATCACCGCCCTGGTGAAGGAATCCCAGCGGACGGGCGGCACCGTCGAACTGGACTGGTCCGTTCCCGACGCGGTCGAGGTGGGGCCCCGTACCCGTCAGGCGATCCACCGCGTGGTCCGCGAAGGGCTGACGAACGTGCTGAAACACGCCTCCGGCGCGCCCACCCGGGTGGCGGTGAAGGGCGGGGACACCTGGATCGAGGTGTCCGTCACCAACGAGGCACCGCACGCGGCGGGCCCCTCCCGCGGAGGCAACCGCAGCGGTCTGGCCGGCTGCCAGGAGCGGATCTCGTTGCTCGGCGGCACGTTCGAGGCGGGCGCCCTGGCCGACGGGGGCTTTTGCATGGCGGCCTGGCTGCCCGCCCACGGGAACGCGTCCCCGGACACCGCCGCGCGCACCCGGGCCCTGCCCGCGCCCCTTGCGAACACCGCGCGCTCGCGCGCCGAAGGCGACGCACCCGAGCAGTCCGACGGCAACGAACGGAAAGGGGCGCGCGCCCCACTGCCGGACGAGATCCTGACCTGGCCGCGCGTCCTCGGGTCGGGCTGTGTGGCGCTGCTCGTGGTCCTGCCGACGGTCGCCTTCCTCGTCATCCTGCTCGCGGAAGCGGCCCTAAGATGAGCTGATGATCCGAGTCCTGATCGCCGACGACGAGGCGCTGATGCGCGCGGGAATCCGGCTGATCCTGGAGAACGCCGAGGATGTCGAGGTGGTCGCCGAGGCCGGTGACGGCCGGGAGGCCGCCGCGGCGTGCCGCACCCAGGACATCGACGTCGCCCTGCTCGACATCCAGATGCCGAACACGGACGGGATCGCCGCCGCCGAGGAGATCGCCCGGCTCTCACCCCACACCCGTGTGGTGATGCTGACGGCGTTCGGCGAGGAAGCGAGTGTGATGCGCGCCCTGCGGGCCGGGGCCGGCGGTTTCCTCCTGAAGGACACCGGCCCCGCCGAGCTGATACGCGCCGTGCAACTCGCCGCGAAGGGCGAACCCGTACTGTCGCCCCGGATCACCCGGCGGATGATGGAACGGCATGTGCGCACCGGCCGGGAGACCGAGGCCGCACTGCGCAGGACCGAGGAGCTGACCCCGGCCGAACGGGACGTCCTGCGGCTGCTCGGCACCGGTCTGTCCAACGCGGAGATCGCCGATCAGCTGTATCTGAGCGCCGGCACGGTCAAGGCGCACATCAGCCGGATCCTCACCCGCACGGGCTGCGCCAACCGCGTACAGGCGGCCGTCCTCGCTCATGACGCGGGGCTGCTCGACGGCCGCTGACGCCGCTGATCCGGCACCGGCGCGGCCCCCGATCCGCCGGCTTTCCGCCTCAACCGGCGTACCGACGCCGGGCGTTCGGGGAACATCGGGGGCATGGACACCGTTGCATTGCGCCCGGCGCAGCCGGCCGACGACGAGTTCTGCTTCCAACTCCACAAGGCGGCCATGGGCAGTGTCGTCACCGCGATATGGGGCTGGAACGAGCAGGACCAACGCGCCCACCACGCCCGTGTCTTCGATCCGAGCCGATGGCAGATCGTCACCGTCGACGGAGCGGACGCGGGCATTCTGGTCGTCGAGCACCACGACGTCGAGGTCTATCTCGGGCGGATCGAACTCCATCCCCGCTACCAGGGACTCGGCATCGGCGCCCGGCTCCTGAGGTCCGTCATCGAGACGGCGGCGCGGCGGGGGCAGGACCTGGTGCTCGACGTGCTCGCGGCCAACGTGCGCGCCCACGCCTTCTACCTGCGAGAAGGGTTCCAGGAAGTCACCCGGCACGGCGATGGGAACCACAAGATCCGCATGCGCTACTCCCCTCAGCCGGCCCACGGCTGACGGCCCGTCGCCCCGCGGGCAGCGCGGGCGCCGTCCAGGTCCCCGTCCCAGGTGGTGCCGCCCGGTACGCGGCCGATGGCGCGAACCGGTCGTGTCGGACCGCGTGTCGATGGGTAGGCACGGCGTGCGGTACGTCGCGGGCGCGGGGACGAAGGAAACGCCCGACGGTTGCCGGGGCCCTGAGCGGCAGGGACGGGAAACGGAGCGGCGGCCGGACGGATGCAGGGGGCGTCATGTCATGCGGTGGAAGATGCTGCCGGGATCGCTGGACCCGGCCGGGCGTCAACTCGTGGTGCGGCTCAGGTGGCTGAAGGACCGCAGCGGACTGAGCCTCGTATCGCTCCAGGCGAAGACGCCGTTCAGCGCTTCGTCCTGGGAGCGGTACCTCAACGGCAGGGCGGTGCCGCCACCGACGGCCGTGGCCGCGCTCGCGACGCTCGCCGGAGTGGACGCGGCGCCGCTGCTGGCCTTGCGCGAAGCGGCGGAACGCTCCGGGGGCGCGGCGGCGCGGGCCCGGCTCACACCGGCACCGGCCCCGCGGCGAACGACCGCCGACGCGGCCGAGGCAACGGCCCCCGGGACGGACGACGCCGGGATACGGGACGCGGCGCCGGTCCCCGGGACGGGCGGCGCGCGGATACGGGGCGCGGCGCTCCTGGCCGTCGCCGGCGCGCTGCTCCTGTCCGCCGGGGTCTCGGTGTGGCTGATCCGGGCGCCGGGGGGCTCCGGCGCCCCGGACGGCAAGGGGAGCCAGGTCGGGGCGTACACATGTGCCTACAGCCGGCACGGTGACCTCATGTTCGCCGGGAACAGCACCACCGTCTCCCGCCTGGTCGCGTTGAACACCACGGGCCCCGACGCCGCCGAGGTGCAATGCCTCCTGCTGCGCCACCGGCTCTCCCCGGGCGATGTGGACGGGTACTTCGGCGACCGCACCGCGGCACAGGTCAGACGGCTCCAACAGGAGGATCACGTGCCCGCGGACGGCATCGTCGGCGAGCAGACCTGGACCTTGCTGCGCCACGTGGAGTGACGGCGGCCGGCAGAGAGGAGCGTGCGCTCGGTGAGGCGTCCACGCAAGGCGGCGAGGACCGGTCGGATGGGGCGTTGGCGCGATCTGCCGCCCGAACTGCCCCCGTCCTGCGCCGATTTGATCATTTGCCTGCGCGAGATCAAGGACCGCAGCGGGCTGAGCCTGGCGGAGCTGGCGGAGGCGACGGCGGTGAGCAGATCGTCGTGGGAGCGGTACCTCAACGGCAAGCAGTTCCCGCCCCGCCACGCCGTCGAGGCGCTGTGCCGGTCGGTGCCGGAACGGGCGGGCGAGGGACGGCTGCTGGCCCAGTGGGAGGTCGCGGAGGCGGTGTGGAGCAGGCGGGCACAGACCGCGCCGGCGGTTGCGCCGGGCCCCGCAGCACCGGCCGGAGCCGCCCGGAGCGACCAGGGGGGCCACCCGACCCACTCCGACCGGGACCCCACCTGTCCCGCCAAGAGCGGAGCCGACCGCACCTGCCCGGCCGCGCGCGACGCCGGTGCCGCCGCCCTGGGCCGCACCCCGGGCGGCGCGGGTGCCGCCGCCTCGGGCCGCACCCCGGCACGGACCGCGACGCGCCTGGCCCGCCTGGTGCGCGGCCCGCTGCTGGCCGCGTCCGCCGTGATCGAGGCCCGCCCCAGGACAACGGCGGTCGGGGTCCTCCTGCTGTGCGCCGCGATGCTGGTGCCCGCCGCCCTCGTACGGGCCTCCCGCGGCGATTCCCGGCCCGCGGCGCTGCGGCCACCGGTGTGCAGGCTACGGTCCTGCGAGGGACGCGACCCCCGGACGACCGCGTGCGAGGACCCCACCACGGCGGCCACGCACACGGCGGCCGACGGCACCCGGCTGGAGATCCGGTTCAGCCCCGGCTGCCAGGCGGCGTGGATCCGGGCCTGGCCCGCACACCCCGGCTTCCGCGTCGAGATCACCGGGCCCGACGCGCACCCCCAGTCCACCGTGCGCGAGATCAGGCCGTCGAGCCCCCTGGCGGTCGCCACGACGATGATCGCCGCGGGCCGTCCGGCCCGGCTGCGCGCCTGCTACTACCCCGCCGCGGGCCGCCCGGGCCGCGAGTGCTTCCGGCCCGCGAGCCGATGAGCCGCGACCGCGGCGGGCGGCGGGCGGCGGGTCAGCCGCGGGGCGCTTCGGCGCTCCCCGTCGCGTAGATCCGGACCGGACGACCGCACGTGGGGTCCACCGACTCACGCTCCAGCCGCATCCCCAGCTTCGTCATGACGCGCTCGGACGCGCCGTTCCCCACTTGGGTGATGCCCACGATCCGCTCCAGTCCCCGGTCTTGGAACCCGAACCGCAGTACGGCGGCGGCGGCCTCGCTCGCAAACCCCTGGCCCCAGCAACGGCGCCCCAGACGCCACCCCACCTCGACCGCCGGCATCACCTCGGGCAGGAACTCGGGAACCGACAGACCGGTGAAGCCGGCCAGCTCACCGGTGGACCGGACCTCGACGGCGAACAGACCGAAACCATCGGCCTCCCACTGCCGCTCCATGGCCTCGATGCCGGCCAGGGTCTGGGCCCTGTCACGAGTCGACCCGTCACCGATCCAGCGCATCACGTCCGGATCGGCATTCACGGCGGCCAGCGGTTCAAGATCGTCATCGCGCCAGCGGCGCAGGATCAAACGGGCCGTCTCCATCCTGATCACCCGCGGATCCTATCCCCAACCCGGCGGGTCGGCGCGCGCCTCGATACCCGGTTGCCCGCCGGTCCGCCGCCCGGCATAGTCGGCACGGTGAGCGATATGCCCGAGCGGTGGAGCCAGGCCCGTGTGTACCCCGACATGTGGGCGGATCCGGACGAGGACCCCCGTAACCGTGACGGGGCCACCGCGGCCGGTGAGCTGGCCACGGTACAGGAGTTCCTGAGGGACTATCGGCTGACCCTGCGGATGAAGTGCGAGGGCCTGGACCCGGAGCAACTGGCGCGCCGCTCGGTGCCGCCGTCGACCATGTCCCTGCTGGGGCTGGTCCGTCATCTCGCCGAGGTGGAGCGGGACTGGCGCAACTGGATCGTGCCACAGGACCCGGCGCCGAAGCTGTACGGAGCGCGTGACGCCGACTTCGACGGTGCCGTCGCGGAGCAGGCCGTGGTCGAGGGCGCGTTCGCCGATCTCGCGCGCGAACAGGCGGCGACCGATGCGGCGCTGGCCGAGTTCCCGGATCTGGGCGCGCGGGTGGGCAAGGATGAAATCGCCGTCCGCGAGCTGTGGGTGCACCGGGTCGAGGAGTACGCCCGCCACTGCGGACACGCCGATCTGCTGCGCGAATGCGTGGACGGCCGGGTGGGGCAGTAGCACGGGGCGCGGCTCATCGGCCGGCGAACGCGACGACCGAGGTCAAGAACCGGCCCAGGTGGGACAGTTCGCCATCGGTGACACCGCGCGTGCTCCGCCCGTTCGACGCCGGTCACGATCCCCGTCACCGACCAGAAACGGTCGGCGTCCCTGTCCCCTTGCCACGACCCTCCGTGGACCAGGAGGAGCGTGGGGGGCGTGAGCGGATGTGACGGTGTGTCATGGCTCCTCCGGCCTGCGGCGGTTGGCCGCCACCGCGCATCCGCCCCACGTCACGGAGCTGCGAGGTCGGCGAGCAAGGCCATTGTCTCCGACCACAGTTCGCCCTGAACGCTCTCGTCACGGCCGGGCTCGGGACATTCCAGGGGCCTGGCGTCGCGTACGGAGAAGTAGCCGCCGCTCGCGTGCGCGAACGCCGGATCGGTCGCCAGCCGGACGATGATGCCGGCGCCCTTGCGCGGGTCACCCACCCCGAGGGTGTTCAAAGCGCGCCGCAGCAGGGCCGATCCGGGCAGGTCCCGCCCCAGGCCGGTGGCGTTGAAACCGGGGTCGCAGCAGTTCACCGTGACCTTCCCGGGATCCAGGCGCCGGGCGAGTTCCTGGGTCCACATGATGGTCATGAGCTTCGTCCGGCCGTACAGCGCCATGGACTCGCGCCGGGTGTAGGGGGCGGTGCTGCGCAGGTCCTGCCGCGGCGAGACGTACTTGGCCTGCCGGGCCGCCTCCGAGGCGACATTGACGACACGTGCCGGGCCGGACGCCGACAGGGTGTGCGTCAAAGCCCGCGTCAGCGCGAACGGGCCGAGGTAGTTGACCGCGGTCATCTCCGCCGTCCCCTCCGCCGTGACGCGCTGGGTGAACGCATGCAGGCCCGCATTGTTGACCAGCACATCGAGTCGTGGATAGCGCGCAGCGATCTCCTCGCCCGCCCGACGAGCCTCGGACGTGATCCCGAGGTCCGCGTGGAAGACGTCGGCCCGCGCCTCGCCGACGGTGCTCCTCAGCTCACCGAGCAGCCCCTCGGCCTTGGGCCGGGACCGTGCCACGACGCCGATGCGGTAGCCGCGGCGGGCCAGTTCCAGGGCGGTGATCCGGCCCAGTCCCGAGGTGGCGCCGGTGATCACTGCGACAGGGCGGTTCATCGAGTCGACTCCCTATTCGTGAGGTACCTCATGAATACCTTGTGGGACGATACCCGACACGATGAGCGAACACGAAGCGGAGCGCACCGGCTCCGACCCGGCCCGCGTGGGGCTGCATTTCCTCTCCGTCGCCTACCAGGTGCGCCAGGAGGTCGACCGGCACATGGCCGCCGCGGGACTTTCGCTGTCCCGTACCAAGATGCTCCGGCTGCTGGCCGAGCGCGGCACCCTGCACCAGGCCGAGCTGGCCGACGCCCTCGGTCAGGCGCCGCGTTCCGTCACCCAGGCACTTGAGGCACTGGAACGGCTCGGTCTCGTCATCCGGGCAGGCGATGACACGGACCGCCGCCGCAAGGCCGTGACGCTGACCGACCAGGGACGGGCCGCCCTCGCGGCGGGAGAGCAGGCGGGGGCGCGGCGCCTGCGACAGCTCTTCGGTTCCCTCGACGCCCGGCAACTGGCCGGTCTGGAGGCGTCGCTCACCGCCGTCGACGCGGCCGCCACCGCCACGGACTGAGACCGGCCCGTTCGCGGATCAGCGGCTTGCCGCACGGCGCCACGGCTGAGCGCTTCGACCACGGCCGGGTCCCGGGCCGGCCCGGTGACGGTGCGGAACGGCTCCCTGCACCGTGCGGCTGGGGGAACACTCACCGAGAGGTCTTCGTTGCCTGGGATCGCGGTGGCTGCGCGGGCCCCTGGTACTGGTGGGCTCGCGTATTCATCTGTCGCCAGTTCTCCGTGGAGCCCAGCCTGCCGGTGACCGTGTGTAGTCGTCGGGGGCGTATCGGCATCCAGGATGCCGGTGATCACCAGACCGGCTGATGGCAGAGATCAAGGCCGAGGCGGGGTCGCGCTGCTCGTCACCTGCCTTTGCGCACTTGGCGGGTGATCTGTTGGCCTTCGGCGGGGGTAAGGGGGCCGGTGCTGTCGGCGGGTGCGGTGCCGAGCGCGACGGCGAGGGCGCGGCCATGTAGGTCGACCGCCGATTCGCTCAGGTCGGTGAGCTCGGCAATTGCGGTCCGGGCTCGTGTGCATGCGCTGAGGCCTGTGACCAATGCGATCAGCAGAGCCGGCCACCACAGCGTCCCGAGTACGAGGTAGGGCAGCGCCCACGCCCCGGTGACGATGGTCGCGGCGAACTGACCGTTGGTCGCGCTAAGCCGTCGGCCTGAACTCGGTAGTCGCGGATCGCTGCCGCACCTCCGTTCCCTTCCCGGCTACGCCCGGATTTCGGCCGCGCCCATGCTCGAATTGGTCTAGGTGCGTGTTTCTGATCCCCGATGCTTCTTGATCTTGAGGCTTCATTGTTGCCAGGAGGTGCGTGGCGGCATACGTGACCGAAGTGCTGCTGGACTGCCTGTACCTCCCCATGCCACGTTCGAAGCCGCAGGGGAGCCGGCTACGGGGGGCTGGGAATGCTGGTGACGGAGTTGAGCACGGAGGTCGTGGCGGCGCCGGAGCGGTTCGCGCTGTTCGGGGAAATCACAGCAAGGTCGCACCTGCGCAATCGGCTGCGCAGTAACGACCGGGAGGACTTCCGTGCCAAGGTGCGTGTCTTGGACCTGGGGGAGTTACAGATGTCCGCGCTGTCCTTCCCGCATCTGGAGATCGCGCGGACAGCGAAGATGATCCGGCAGTCCGACCCCGAGGTGTACTTGATCAATTACCATTCCGGTGGGGAGGGGTCTTTTTCCCAGGCCGGGAGTGACACGGCGTTTCATGCGGGTGACCTCACGGTGCTGGACAGCAGCCGTCCCTTCGACGCGCACCGCCACACTCTTCAGGACAGCTGGTCGCAACTGATCGTGCAGCTTCCTCACAAGCTGCTGCCGCTGCCGGAGAAGACGGTGCAGCGCCTGCTCGCTGTCCCGATCAGCGGGCGCAGCGGCATGGGCGGAGTGTTCGCCCGCTGGCTGAGGGACCTCAACACGCACGCCGACGAGTTCACCCCGGCCGACATTCCCACTCTCGCCTCGGTCACCCAGGATCTTCTGGCGTCCACACTCGCCCGCTGCCTGGAGGCTGAGGCGGAGCTGAGCCCGGAGGCCCGCAGAAAGGCCCTGCGGGCCCGGATCAACGCGTTCGTCGAGCAACACCTCGCCGACCCGGACATGACCCCCCAGGCAATCGCGGACGCCCACCACATCTCCCTGCGCCATCTTCAGCAGCTGCTCGCCGAGGACGACACATCACCGGCAGCCTGGATACGCCACCGCCGCCTGGAACGCTGCTGCCTCGACCTGACCAACCCTCACCTGAATGCCCGCTCGGTCCAGGCCATCGCAGCCCGCTGGGGCTTCACCAACCCCACCCACTTCAGCCGCCTCTTCCGCGCCACCTACGGGATACCACCACGGGACTACAGGATCCTGCCGCCCGAGGCGTGCGCGAATCGTCAACTGCCCTGCGCGGAATGACAAGGCCGGCTGCCATCGCCCTCGGCATCCTGAATGACGAACGCCCCGCAGCAGCACATAGAGAGGAGCACGCATGAGATTCGGCATGGCGAGATCTGTGGGTGTCCTGGCCGGGACGGCCGTCCTCCTGGTTGGAGGCATGTCTCAGACCGCCTCGGCCGCGACCCTGACCGTCTACACCAACCCGACCCAGTACGGCCACGCGACCTACAACACGACGTCAGGCAAGCTCGTCGCATACGACGACCTGGCCGACAGCCGCAGGATCGTCGCGATCCTGCGGAACGACGCCGGAAACGAGCTTGCGTTCTCCGAGGACGCCAACGGCGCCAACAGCACGCCGGGAACCACCGACTACTACTTCGGCTCCACCGGCGAGGCAGTGACTCTCTACGTCTGCCGACAGAAGGGCACCGACGTCTATACCCGAGACGACTGCGACCACAACACCATCATCATCTGAGATCAGCGCTCAGACCACCGCCTTTTGCCGCGTGACGTGGCAGAAGGCGGTACACCCCGCTGAGCCGGTTTGGGGGGCGATACTGGTGGGCTCTCCTATTCAACTGTCGCTGGTTCCCCGAGGTACCCATCCTGCTGGTGACCTTCCGTGATCTTCGGCGGCGTATCGGCTCCAGGTTCCGCCGGTCTCATAGCGGAGGCGGCTGGTGGTCTTGTCGTGGTAGCCGAGAGCCTCCGCGACGACGGGTGCGGGAAGTTCAAGGAGTTGCTGCCGGATGGCGGCTCCGCGGGCGGCGGCGATCGGGATTCCGTCCCTGTTCAGGAGCGCGGAGAGGTGGTTGGGGCCGAGTGGCTGGCCGGTTCGGCGGCCGGGGAAGAGCCAGCGGGATGCCGGGTTGGTGGCGGTGTTCATGTTGCTGCGGTTCGTGATGTGTTCCAGCAGCAGGGTGGCGACCGGCGCAGGAACGGGTGAGGGGGCTCGCCGAGTCGTAGCAGCATGGTGTCGTCGTCGCGGATGACGTCATCAAGGGTGAGCCGGACCACGCGGCTCAGCGGTTGTGCATAGAGGAGAACGATGACTCCGGCGACGCGGAGTCGCATGGGTATCTCCGTGTCGGTCAGAAGCCTGCCCAGGGCGGCGAGGCGTTCGTCTTCGCTCAGTGCGGGCCGACGGGAGATCTTCATTGCGGGGATGGCCAGGGAACGTCGGCAGTGACGGCCCTGCATGGCCCAGTTGAGGAAGCCTCTCAGGCGGGTGCGGGCGTGCTCAGCGTGCTCGGCGAACCAGGCGTCGATGTCGACCTGGCCGCATGATGCGAGGGTGGTGTTTCGCCCGCCGAGCCATTGCAGGAAGGCGGTCGCGTACTTGATCTGTTCGCTGGCGAAGCGGCGGATGCTGGGTGTGATGTGGCTCCGCTCAGCGCGGGCCCGCAGCCTGGGGAGGACGTGCCAGGTCGCGAAGAGCCTGATCGTCTTGGCGTGCTCGGGATCGGCGATGTCGGCCAGGTGGCCGGGAAGCCAGCGCTGGAAGGAACAGATGTGCTTGTCGGCTGCGGGCAGGACTCCGCATGCCATGAGGAGTTCTTCGAGGTGAGAGGCGGCCCGCCAGGGCTGGAGTTTGTGGAATGCGTCGTGGGTCAGCGGAATCTCGCTCTGGC
>NZ_BAAJXA010000066.1:0-35732 GCF_057537855.1 Streptomyces diversicolor | reverse complement strand
AGGCGGGGACCGGAATGCTGGCGCGGGCCGAATCGGGGGATTCGGCGGGGGTGACGGAGAGTCAGGGTGGCATGGAAACGCTGGGTCGGGAGTGGACTTGAAACCACGATCACGTGACCTCCCGTCAGGCTGCTTTCCTGCTCCGATAGGGCCAGACTAACAGGATCGCGCCACGTTCGAGGGATTTTCTCCCTTGTTGCTGCTTCATTTTGAAGCACGAGATAGACTCTGGACTCAGAGCGCACCACCCTTGGAACGCTCGGAGGCTTATCGAGATCGACTTAGGACCCTTGCGAGTGCTTCGGTGAGGCAGAGTAGCCAACCGCCCGAGCCACTCCCACCGTAGCCCCTGTAGCGCTTCTACGTGCAGTTTTCTCGCTTCCCTTCACTCGAACCGACCGGGCATCACTCAGGAGAAAGCAGACAGGAATGTCGACCACGAACCGCGCAGATCAGCGCGAGGCCGCCCAGCGAGAAGCCATTGACGCGGTACTGCGTGCCCTCGAACTCCCTGCAAGATCGCTGGTGCCGGAGAGGGGTCTGCGGACACAGGTGATCATGGCGACCGGGTCCGGGAAGACCCGGGTGGCGGTCCGGAGCGCGGAAGAGCTCCACGCGGGCCGTGTGCTGGTCCTCGTGCCCTCGCTGGATCTGCTCGCCCAGACCGAGTCTGCGTGGCGTGAGGGAGGCCGCCGGGGCCCGATGATCGGGGTCTCGTCCCTGCGGGGTGAGGAGGTGTCCTTCCCCAACACCACGGACGTGGACGAGCTGGTGGAGTGGACGAGGGGCTTGGAGAAGGTCACCGTGTACGCCACGTACGCGAGCCTGGGTCTGGGCACGCTGGAGCGGGCGCATGCCGCCGGCCTTTCGGCGTGGGACCTGATCGTGGTCGATGAGGCGCACCGGACTTCGGGCCGGATCGGCAAGCCGTGGGCGGTCGTTCACGACAACACCCGCATCCCGTCCCTGCGCAGGCTGTACATGACGGCCACGCCCCGGCTGTGGCAGCTGGACGAGGACCAGGAGCAGGGTGCGCCGGGTGAACTGGTGGCCAGCATGTCGGATGACCCGGACGGGCCGTTCGGCAGCCGCTGCTTCACCCTGACGCTGTCGGAGGCGATCGACCGGGGCATCTGTGCGCCGTACCAGGTGGTGTGTGTGGACATCACCGACACGCAGTTCCAGGCCGCGCTGCTGCTGGGTGCCGAGGGCCGGTCGGACGAGATGCGCGGGGCCCGGCTCGCCGCGCTCCAGACGGCCCTGGTGAAGGCCTCAGCCGAGGAAGCCTTCAAGCGCACGCTCGTGTTCCACCACGTCATCAAGGAGGCCGAAGCCTTCTCGGCCGGAGTCCCGGACGTCGCGGCGCAGCTGCACGCCGCCGATCCGGAGCTGTACCCGGCGACGGTGTGGGCGGACTGGCTGTGCGGCGATCACAAGGCGCTGCACCGCCGGCGGGTGCTCGGGGAGTTCTCCTCCCTGATCGCCACGGACGGCACGGTGGTGGAGAAGGCGTTCCTCAGCTCGGTGAAGGTGTTGGGCGAGGGCGTCGACACCCGCAACTGCGACTCCGTGTACTTCGCGGACGTGCGCGGGTCGATGCCCGATCTGGTCCAGGCCGTGGGGCGTGCGCTGCGGATGCAGCCCGGCGAGGGCAAGATGGCCTCCCTCGTGGTGCCGGTGCTGCTGGCTCCCGGGGAGACGGCGGACAACATGCTCACCAGCCGGGCGTTCGGCGGGCTGGCGAAGCTGCTGGAGGCGCTCAGGGCGCACGACACCCGCATCGTCGAACAACTGGCCCAACAGCAGGCCCCGAGCCGCTACAAGCCCGTCCAGAAGGACGCCAAGGGCAAGGAGAAGAGCGGGGGCGGGGACGGTGGTCCGTCCGCGTCGGCGAAGGCGTTGCTGAAGTTCTCCACGCCGCGTGACCCTGCCGCGCTGGCCGCGTTCATCAACCTGCGGGTCCTCAACCCCGAGCACGAGCACTGGCGGCGCGGCATCGAGGCCGCCGTGCTGTACGCGCGCGAGGTCGGGGACCTGAAGGTGCCGTTCACGTACCGGGTGCCTGCGGGTGAGGAGGCTCAGGCTGAGGGGTGGCCGGCCTCGCTGGCCAACTTCCCGCTGGGGCAGTGGATCGCCGACGCCCGCCGCTTCTACGCCCGCGGGGACATGGAGGAGGACCGCGTCCAGCAGCTGGAGAAGCTGGGCATGGTCTGGTCGCACTTCGACGTCGCGTGGGAGGAGGGCCTGGCCGCCGCCCGTGGGTGGGCTGCCGAGAACGGGCACCTGCTTGCCCCTCTGGACGCCACCTACCAGGGCGCGAAGGTGGGCATCTGGCTCAAGAACGCGCGGGCCGCCGCCCGCAAGACAGCCGAGATCGAGCAGCGGCGTGCCGAGGGCCTGCCGGTGGGATCGGTGGCCGGCGCGCTGTCGGAGGACCGGCGCGAGCAGCTGGAGGAGATCGACGCCTCGTGGTGCCCCACCTGGCCGGTGGAGTGGCAGCGGGCGTTCCACCTCACCCGGCTGCACCTGGACGAAGGCGGCGAGCTGCCGACCGAGCCGGGTGACGTCCTGCGCCAGGGCGAGGATCTCGGGCGGTGGGTGCGTGCCCAGCGGCTGGGCTGGGACAAGCTCACCGGAGTGCAGCAGTGGATGTGTGAGCAGGTCCTCGGGATCGAGCCCGCCACCGAGGACGAGAAGCCCAAGCCGCGCCGTACGCAGGCCGACAAGTGGGCCGCCAACCTGGCCGCCGCGAAGCAGTTCTACGAGCGTGAGGGCCACCTGATCGTCCCCCGCAAGCACGTTGAGACCGTGCTCTCGGACGAGGGATGGGAACTGCAGTTCCGTCTGGGGGCATGGGTCAGCAACCAGCGCTCCCGTGCGGCGACGCTGCCGGAGGACCGGCGCGAGCAGCTGTCCGCGATCGGGATGCGGTGGTCGTGATGGGTGGGAGCGCCGCAGTCATCACGGCGGCCGCCGTGGCTCTGGTGGCGGGTTACCTGGTGGGCCGGGTGCGGCCGTGGCAGCGGCTGGGCGACTGGGCTGAGGACCAGGTGCGGTTCACCGGAGCGTGGGTGCGCGGCGGCCGGGTGCGCCAGGGCGTCGTCGTCCTGGTCCACGTTCTCGTCCGGCCGCGCACCAGCTGGCGCATCTGGCGTACCCCGGCCCCCGAGACGCGGGTGCCGGCACCTGTACGCGACCCCGACTGGGTCAGCCGTCACACCACAGGAGACAAGGGAGGAACAGCATGAGCACCGAGCAGCCCGACCCGTACATGGAGGAGCTGACCCGGATCAGCCAGCACCAGAGCGAGGCGGTGACCGCGCGGATCGCGGTGTTCGAGGTGCTCGCCCGGGCCGGGGTCTCCCGCGCCCAGGCGGACGAGCTCGTCTCGAGGCTGGAGGCCGGTGCGGTGGCCGGCGCCCACACCTGGGTCTCCGAGAACAGCCCGCCGCACGATGCCGAGCAGGGCTTCCAGAAGGGTTGGTTCAGGGGCGTACGGTCGGCCGCGAGCCAGCTCCTGCAGATCGCGGACACTACCGCCGCCCAGCGTGGGCGTGCCGAGTCCAACGCCCTGCTGATGGCGACCGGGTCGGCCAAGACCCTGGTCGCGGCACGCGGTTCTGCAGATCTTCAGGCTGGCTGTGTGCCCGTGCCCTCGCTGGACCTGCTCGCCCAGACCGAGGCGGCGGCCCCGGCCGCGCCGCTCGATGCGGAGGAGGTCTTGGCGGCCGCGCAGCGGTGCACGTGGGCGTTGAGCGACCCGGGCAACTGGTTCCTGCCCGAGGCCTCTCGCGAGATCCTGGACGTGGCTCTCAGCGCCGTGCGCGAGGACGAGCGGGCGGACTACGTGCAGCGCCTGGGGGCGTTCGCCGACCGGCACCGCGAGCGCTTGGAGAAGACGCTGCGCGCGTACGGTCCGGGCAGCACGCCCGCCTCGCACGGCCGGTACGCCCTGGTCGGCCAGCCCGAAAGCCTGGTCATCTACGAGCGGTTCGAGGCCGCCCCGCTCCTCCTGGACGCGAAGTGGGACGGCGAGTTGGAGGATGTCCTGCTGGACGACCTGGCCTTCGTGTGGGGCACCGGACGCCGCCGGCGGTGAGCCCGGGAAGCGAGAGGAGGGCCGTACGGGAAACTCCCGTACGGCCCTCCTCAGTGTCCGGCGGTCTCGTCAGCCGGTTCGGATCAGTCCTGTTGGTCCAGGTGCCGCAGCCGCTCGTGGGCGGACTGCTTCGTGACGCCCAGGGCACGGCCGATCTCCTCCCACGAGAATTCGGCTCGGGCCTGCCGCACGGCGTCTGCCTCGGAGTCGTCCGCGATGCGGCGTAGCAGCTTGACCGCGTTGAGGACGGCCAGGGGGCGGACCTCACCGAGCTCGGTCTCGCCCTTCTTGCGCTTCTGGCTCATGTGGTAGCTGGTGCCGGTCAGGTCGTTCAGATGCCACTCCAGCGCACGGAGTGCCTTGTCGACCTCGTCCGGGAGCTCTTGAGCCAGCTCGACTTCGGCGTGGTGCGCCCATTCCTTGTAGGGGGCCTCGCTCGTCTTGTCGGGGTCGTCGAAGTCTTCCTGCGTCACCGGCCGCGCGCGGCCCTCCCACCCGCAGCCGCAAACGACCTTGACCGCGGTTGCTCGCGGGCGGCCGTCGCACCCGTCCGCGAGCAGCCACCCCCACCCGAGCCGCACCTTGTCGTCGTACGACGCCTTGGGCGGCTCCACGTCCCCGTCGACGATCGCGACCAGGTCCGCTTCGTGAATGATCTTTCCGGTGTTATGGGGGTGATCGAAGCTCATGCGTGTACCTCCTGACAGCCCGCCAGATATCGGCGTCAGGATATCCTGACGGGCTATGTCGCGTCAGGAGTTCCTGACGTCAGGGCGGACACGGTGGCGGTGTGCCGCAAGGCCGGGATCGGCCCGGGCGGGTGAATTTCCCCTCGCGTACGCGGGCGCGGATCTAAGCGAATTGGTCCAACTTGCCCAGATTTCAAGGCTCTTGACAGCCTTTCAGGTGTTCTGTCACGGTCTTGTTCGCCCACTCCGGGCGGACCACGAGAGAGGGAGATCCCCCATGACACGACGCACCGAGTACGACGAAAGCCAGGCCGCCGGACGTCTCCGGGTGCCGATCACGGCCTTCCGGTGGGCGCGGCACACCGGCCTCGTCCCGGCTCCGGACGCCTCCTCCTACCAGTGGTCGCGGGCCACTGTGGAGGCGATGGACGCGGACGCGATCCGGGCCGCGATCCCCCGCGAGCCGATCGCGGGCAGCGTCGCCGCGAACCGGATCGCCGTCGCGCTCGGCACACCGAACCCGATCGGGCACGGCGAGCGGGCGAACGTGACCGCGTTCGTGGTCCGCCGGCTCATCGCGCGCGGCCTGCTGACCGAACTCAGCGGCAACCCCGACGGGTCGCTCGTCAACCCCGACCAGGTCGACGCCGTGTGCCAGCGCGAGGACTTGGCCGACCTGGTCGCCGCCAACACCCCGCTCGGTCCCGACCAGGCCGCCGAACGCCTCGGTGTGAGGCGAGTCGAGTTCGACCACATGCGGGCCCTGGGATGGATCAAGCCCACGGAGTGGCGGGAGGTGCGGTACGGCACCTCCCGGGCCGGGGCGGTCGACGTGCCGATGTTCACCACGGCGTCCGTCGACGCGCTGCCGGGCGCGCACCCCGAGGTCGCGTGGGAGCAGTTGCGCAGCGTCGGGAAAGGCCGGCGCTCCCCGCTCGCCGCCTTGGTGAAGGCCAGGCAGCAGGAGAAGGAGGCCGCCGCGGTGTGAGCGGGCGCCACCCGTGTGGGTGATGACAGGCGGGCGGTTCGGCGGGACGCTCAGCAGAAAGTCGAGAACACCACAGACCACTTCAGGGCCCGGTCGCGCAGCGCGGCCGGGCTCGCGCCGTGCGGCGGTGTGGCCGTACCGCAGCGGCCGCGGCGCCCGGGCCGCCTGCTGGCAGGGCGGGAGTACGCCAGCAGGCGGCCGGTGTCCGTCGGGCGCCTGCTCGTCACCGAGGCGCGGCCACGCTGGCCGGTGCGGCCGGGCTGATCGGCTGGCGCAAGTCCAGGTAACAGCGCAGCCGTACTCCGGGCTCGCCAACGTCCCGCGTCGTGTGCTGTGCGGGCGACGTCGCCCACCGATCGGCGAGCCGCTGCTGGAAGGCCAGGGCGGTGGCGTCGTCGGCGGCCGCGACGTCGACGACGACCAGGCCCGGCTCACTCACGTGCGTCTCGTTGATCGGGTTCATGTACGGCACTACGCCCGGGCACCGGGGGAGAGTTCCGGCGCTGCCGTGTCTTCACCCGACCGAGTGGCGGGCCGTCAGGGGCTGTCGCCGCCCCAGTCCCAGCGGGTGGGATCGCCGGGGCGCGGGTCGTACAGCGCCCGCCCGCCAGGACCGAACTGCCCGAGCTCGGTGAGGAGGGAGACACCGTCGTCGATCTCCTCCGGTCTCCAGCCGGTGATGTCGAGCAGCAGTCCGTCCAGCGGCCCGCCCACCAGTTCGGCGTAGCTGCGTCCCGGCTTCGGGCCCGGGTGGTCGTGGTCGGCTCCGTAGATCCGGCCGCGCAGCAGCTGCTCATCGTCGCTGTCCATGCCCTTCAGCCTCGCAGCCGCCACCGACAACGAGGGCTTGCCCAGATGGTCCTGGGCAAGCCCCGCGCTGTCAGAGGTGGCTTGCCCGGGTCAGTTGCGCCAGCGTCCGAGCCAGCCGCCGGCCTTCGAGTCCTGTGCCGCTTCCGTCTCCTGGCGCTCCTGCTCCTGGCGCTCACGTTCGGCCTGTTCCGCCTGTCGCTCCGCCTCGAGGACGCGCGTCTTGCAGTCGTCGCACAGGTGCGGGTGGCTGTCCCCGCGGCCCCAGTCGACCGCGATGCTGGCTTTCCACCGGTCGTCGGTGAACTTGGTCCCGCAGTCCGCGCACACCGGGCGCTGCGCCTCACGTTCGGCTGCTTCCTGGGCGAGACGGCGCCGCCCCTCTTCGGCACGGCGGGCGAGGCCGGCATCCCGGCGAGGGTTGCCGATCGCGTCCCAGAGGTTCTGGTCGACGTCGCGGCCGAAGCGCCGGAACGCGGGCCCGGCCGGGCCGTGCTCGCGCAGCAGCTCCAGGGTGGTCGCCACGATCGGCATCTTCCCGTTGTAGATGCGGAAGCCGCCTTCGGCCCACTGGCCCTGCCAGTGCTCGCGCGTGAGTTCGGCGACCCGCTCCATCTGTGTCCGCGCGGTCCGCTTGCCGACCTGGTGGAAGACGAGCAGGACCGGCGGGTGCGTCGCGTCGCCCCACTGGGGAGCGGGGGCGGACCAGCGGGTGCGCCACATCGGCTTGTCCTTGCCGTCGGTGTCCTTCACCTTCCGGTGGAAGTGGCGCATGTACTTGTCGAACTTGGCCGCGATGATCGGGGCTTCCTCGGTGCAGTTGTCGGCCTCGATGAACAACAGCGGCAGCCCAACCTCCGGGGCGGTGAGGACGATGTCGGCCCACGCACATCCCACGCCGGGGTTCCTCCAGGTGCCGGTCGCCGGGAGGGCGACCTCGGTAGCGTAGGAGGTGATGCTGCCGATCCCGTCGGGCGCGTCGACCCAGGCCTGGGCGGCCGCGACGGCTTCGGCCGGCTCACCTGCCACCAGATCCAGGTCGGGCTTCGGGCGGATCATCGCGATGACCGTCTCGTTGACCGTCATCGCGTGCGAGGCTCCCGAGCGGCCCGCGCTCTTGGGCATGCCGCCCATCTCCTCCGGCCCGCGGTCCAACTCGAGGCCGGCGGCGGCCAGTCCGTCCTTGGTGAGCAGGCGCACCTCCTCCCCGCCTCGGGTGCGGCCGCCGTCGACGGACAGGCCGTGCCGTCGCAGATCATTGAGCGCGCCGCGGTGGGAGGCAGTGCGCGCCTCCTTCCGCTTGGCCGCCGTGTCCTTGGTGGTGTGCCGGTACGTCAGGTGCGGTGAGGACAGGCGCTGGATCTGGTCCGCCGTCGCGGCCTTGAGCACCCCGAGCGCGCGCAGCGCATCGGCGCGGTGCCCAGTCGACGATCCCGCCTCGTTCTCCTTGCGCTTCGCCATCAGCCCCGCCCTCCCGTCGTCCGCGTCCGCCCACCGGCCGGGCGCCGGCCCCCGGCCGCAGAGGGCACCAGGTGCGCCCTGAACCCGATGATCGCCTCCACCACTGACACCCCACCCCCACCTATTTCCCAGGGCTTGGTCAGTGAGAGGAGGAGAGAAGAGGGTTGTGACGACGCGCTGGAGCTTGGAAAAGCCGTGGTGGCCAGGGGAAATGCGGTCCGCGCTCGTGCCGGGCACGGAAGTGGGTACGGCAGTGGGATCGCAAGCGCCGGCGGCAGGAGACTGCGGCGGCTTGCCCGGCCGACCAGCCCTCCCGGCGCGGGGCGCGCGGCTCGCCGGTCGGCGGTCAGGTCAGGGTACGGCGGGCGCCTGTGTTGGGTCATCATCCCCGGTCTCTCCCTTGCGTCGTGGCGTCCTCCACCGGCCCTTGACGGCCGGTGGCACGCCCGCGCGAGGGTGAGCCGCCTCCGATGGCTCGGTGGCCGCTGCATGCCCCTCCTGCGGGCGCGTGGCGGCCATCGTGAGCGCCCACCCCTTGTCCGCGACCTGCTGGCAGCCGGTAGCGAAGTCGGTCAAGGAGAAACGTGCCGCTCCTGGCGGCCCGCGCCGAATCGGACAAGGGGTCCGTGGTCGGGCCGACCACGACTCGACAAGGGGGCGCGCTTCGACCCATACGGCACCAGTTCGCACCGGTTTGGAGAGGGGTGAGATCTCCGGCCTTTATCCACAGGGGCCTGGCGTGAGCATTCGGGTCAGTCGCCGTGATCGGCACGGCGGCCAGCCTGTTGAGGAGATCCGAATGCCGCACCTGGAGCAGTCCCGCACCCCGCTGACGCCCGGAGAGGTGGAGCTCGCCTTCGAGTACGTCCTGGCGATACAGGGCCACAGCGAGCACGGCGTTTCCACCATCGTCGATCGGACGGGGGCCGTTCCGGCGCCGTCCTACCTGTTGTTGCGGCTGGCTGAGGACATCATCCTTCCCGTCACGGACTTGGCGGCCGACGCCGATCCGTGCGCGGACTCCTTCGCCCTGGACGAGGTCGGGGGCGTCCTGCTGGCCACGCTGGAGGAGTGGACGCAAGAGTGCATCCCCAGCGCGATCTGGGGCCTCGCCAACACCATCATCCGGTTCACCGAGAACGTCCTGCGGCAGGAGGGCGAGGACATCGTCGACACCCTGAAGGCGATGCGCACCGAGCACCTGGAACGGGCCCGCACGGCGTAACCCTCGGGCGGTGCGCCTCGCCGGGTTTTCCCTTGACACGGCGCTGTGTCAAGGAAAAACGCGGCGGGTGCGCATCGGGTGGATGCACAGCATCGTCCCCGTGGATGTCGCGCACTCTCACACGGTGTCGTCCACTCCACCGATCCACCGAGTGGGCTCCACTCAGTGGAGTGGATGCCGGGCACGGTGTCATCCACTCCCGGCCGGTGGATTCCACTTAGTGGGGAGGATGCCGGGCATCGTCGGTGTGCTCGGGTGCACGGCATCGGGTGCACTCAGTGGCTGGCCTCCCGACCGCGGTGCGGTCCGGGCGTCTGCGGGCGGTGCGCCTGCTGGTCGTCCTGGCGCACCGGGTGGGCGTCGGCATCGTCCTGTTGGGCGTAGCGGTCCGAGCGGGTGCGGGAGTCGTCGGCCGCCTTGGCGAACGCGTCCTGGAGGTGGCGCAGCCGCTCGGCTGTGAGGTCGAGGGCTTCCACGTCCGTGCGGGACTCCCTCAAGGCCCGCAGCGCCGTCAGGTCGATCGCCTCCCCGCGTCCGGCTCCCGGCTCCTGGTCGTCGTGCTCGGGGGCGGCGGCCGGGGGCGCGAGCAGCTGCTCGGGCATCGCCGCCTGCTGGTGAGCGACGACGTCGTACGCCCGGCCCCACACGGCGGTGGCGGTGCGCAGCTTCTCCCGGACCACCGCGCGGGCGAGGACGGCCCGGTCGTAGTTGAGCTGGACGCGGGGTATCTCCCACTCCCCCGCCCTCTGGTCCGGGCGCCCGGGCGGCGCATCGGGATCGGCCGGGGGTCGCCGGTCCGGGTCGGGCGCGGGGGTCGGTGGGCGGCGCCGGGCGGGGAGGTCGGACAGGGCCCACCGGGCGGTGTAGAGGCGGTAGCCAGCCTCCAGGCCGCGCACGGTCTTCGGCTCGCTGATGTCCAGGCAGTGGGTGGAGATGGCGGCGGCCACGATTTGGTCGTCCAGGCCGGGGTCGCGGCGGCGGCCGCGCAGGACGAGGGCGAGGTGGCGGCGGGCTTCGGCGAGCAGGTGCCGACGGTGGAAGCGGCCGCCGTCGTTCATCACGAACACGGTCGCGGCGACGTCGACGGCCGCCAGGGCGACGTCGACCACGGCGGCGACCCGGGCCCGGATCGCCGCGGCGGCGGCGCGGGCGTACTCGAGGAGGGAGTTGATGATGTCGACGGCCACCCCGGAGGTGCGGATCGCGCTCTCCTTCCACTCCTTGCGCAGCTGCGCGAGCGGCTGGGTTTTCTGCTTGGGCGGGCGGGTCTTGCGGGCGGCGATCCGGTTCAGCTTGGCGCGGGCCTGCTCGGAGACCACGGGCAGAAACTTCAGCTCGCCGTCGTCGTCGACAGCGGTCACGTACTCGTGCTCCAGGTCCTCGAGGCAGGCGGCGATCTGGTCGCTGCGCCGGGCGGTCCAGCGGATCAGCTCGTGCGGCACCCCGGCAATCTCCATCACCGGCCGGCGTCCCGGGGTGACGGTGCGCGGCTCGGTCGCCAGCCCCAGCGCCTCGCAGACCTCAGCGGCCACGAGCTCGTTGTAGAGCGCTGAGGCGGCCACGGTGTGCTCGTGCAGGGCCAGGGTGTGGATCGAGCCCCACTTCCCGTCCAGGCGCTGTCCCTTCACGGACAGCAGCAGATGGTCATGGAGCAAGGGCCGCCCGGAGCGCGCCTCGTAGTGGCGGAAGCGGGCGGCGACCAGACCGCCGGGCGGCCGCACCCGGTAGATGCCGTCCTTGCCGTACCGGATCACGGCCACCTCGTCCTCGATCCACTCCAGCACCCGCTCGATCGCGCGCTCGTGCGCGGCCTCGATCACCAGCCGGGTCTCCTCATCCCCCAGCGCCCACAACAGGTAGATCGTCGGCTGCGGCCGGAAGACGAAGTCGACTCCCGTGACCGTCACCCGGCGTCCGAGGGCGCCGGCCTTGAACGCCTTCTTCGGGGAGTCGCCCTTGGCGAGCCGGTCGGCCTCGATCCGGTCCGCGTACGGGTGGCGGCCTCGCTCGCCGAACAGGTTCCGCAGCTGCGCCTCGGTGACCTCCTCGCCCGGCGCGAGTCCGAGCGCGGCCAGGCCGCGGCCCATCCATCGTCCGGCCGGGACGCCGGCTTGCTCCTGGGCGGCGCGCAGCGGCGTGCGTGCGGGGCGGCGGCCGTCGCCGACAACGGTCTGGCGCAGGTAGTAGCGGTACATCTGACCGGCCCGGATGACCCGGATATCAACTGTCATGCAGACCACGCCACACGGCTCTGACCTGCAAGAAAAGGCCGATCAGCGGTACGTCCCGCCAGGCGGGAGCAGCGGCCGAACTTTCTTCTCAGGCGCCCGTCAGGCGGGACGCGGCCCCGGGCCGGAAGCGAATGTCATCGCTCTCCGGCAGCCCACACATCACGACCCGGACGACACCAACACGCACCACTGAGCAGTACCGAGCACCAAGGACGCCACCACCAACGAGCACCGCCTACAGCAGCCCCCGGCACCCGCCGGGGGCTTCGTCGTGCTGCCCGGAGGAGACCACCGTGCCCACCTTCGAGACCCTCCCTCGCTTCACCGCCGACCTCCAGCACCTCACCCCCGCCCAGCGCCGGCGCTTCCGCCGCATCGTCCTGGACGCGTTCGTGCCCGACCTGCGTCCCGGCCGCCAGTTCCGCCCCGGGTTACGGATCAAGGGCGTCCGCTGCGCCCCGGGCGTCTACGAACTCACCTGGGCGGGCGGCGGGCGGGCCACATGGCAGTACGGTCCGGAGATACGTCCTGGGGTCCCGCACGTCATCTGGCGCCGCATCGGAACCCACGCGATCCTCACCGGCCCCTGACGGGCAACGGCCAGCGTCGTGAGTTAGCCCGTTGTGATGGTCGTCCGCGCGAGCCTGCTTCGAAGCGGAGGCGACCTAGTAATGTTCGGCCGCATGAGCATCCCTAGCCCTCGGGGAGAGCGAGAGAAGCTAATTACAGCCCTCACTCCCCAGCTTCGCAGGCACTTGAAGATCCGCGCCTTTGAGCACGGAATGGACATCCAGGACGCGGCCGAACACGCCATCAAGGCCTGGTACGAGGCTGACGGTCTGCCCGAGGTGAAGACCGACGGCGCCAAGACCTGGGGAACGTTCCTCTCCGTCGGCGAGCCCGACAAGTTCAAGGGGGCGTGCTCGGACCGAGGCGTCACCTACGTTCAGGGGCTGGCACAAGCCCTGACGTTGTGGCTCGACAACCACCCCTCGCCTTCTGCCCCGTTGGTGTCGCAGCCCGTCGTGCGCGTCATAGTGGCCAACCAGAAGGGCGGCGTCGGCAAGACCTTCATTTCCTCCGGCATTGCCCAAGCTCTCGCAGAGGCCGGCCGTCGCGTCCTGATCATTGACTACGACCCGCAAGGGCACCTCACTGCCGAGCTCGGCTTCGAAGACCTCATGTACGAGGACGACGTTGAGACGCTGATGATGCACATGGACGGCACCGCGAAGGGCGACATCCACGACCTGCTGGTCGCTCTGGACCAGAAGCGCTTTGGTGAGCGGCTGCATCTGCTTCCCGCGTCCGACGACGCGTTCCTCAGAGACGTCGCCCTGTCCAAGGTGAGCTTCAGCGAGGCCGCCCTAGAGCGCGCCCTGGAGCCGCTGGAAGAGGACTACGACGTCATCATCATCGACGGCCCGCCCAGCCTCGGCTTGAACATGGACACCGCCCTGTACTACGTACGCCGCCGCGAAGGTGAACTCGCCGACCGATCAGGCGTCATCACTCCGGTCTGGGCCAACAAGGCATCCCACCGCGCCTTCCGCCTGCTGAAGTCCCAGAAGGACGACCTGTGCAAGAAGGGGCGGATCCAGGTCGACTACCTGGGCCTGATCATCAATGCGTACGACAGCCGCCGCGGCAAGCTCGTGAAAGAGAACAAGGATGAGTGGGAGAAGAGCAGTTCCCCCGCTGTCCTGGCGGTGATCGGCGACCTGAAGGAAGGCCGCGAGGCCGCTGACGGCGAGATCCCGCTGCTTGAGTACGCACCGGACAGCGAACACGCGCAGGCGATGCGCGACCTGGCGAAGGAACTGGCGGTATGAGGAACACCAGCAAGAGGGACGGCCAGCAGCGGGTCACGCGCGGCTTCAGCATTGACGAGAACGGTCCGGACGGAGAGCAGGGTCCACCCCGTCGCGTCCGGACCCGCTCGCAGATCATGAGTGGGGAAGGCAAGAGGCCCCCGGCCTCGGTGAAGCTGGCGCTGCTCGCGCACAACCCGTTCAACCCGCGCGAGGAACTCACCAACCTCGAGGAGACCGCAGACTCGTTGCGGGCCAAGGGGCAGATCCAGCCGGTCACCGTGGCGCGGCGAGCTGCCTTTCTGACGGCGCACCCCGGGCAGGAAGCGGCGCTCGCTGAAGCCGAGTACGTCGTCATCGACGGCAACCGGCGTCTGGCTGCCGCCCATCTGGCCGGCCTCGAAGAGCTGCGGATCGACGTCAACGACGACCTCGCGGCAAGTGCGGCGGACCTCCTGGAGTCCGCGCTGATCGCCAACATCCACCGCGAGGATGTGGCCCCCATGGACCAGGCGAAGGCTATCCAGGATCTTGTGAAGGTTCATGGGTCGCAGGGCGAGGTGGCCCGGAGGCTGGGGAAGACACCGCCTTGGGTCTCGCAGCGCCTGGCGCTCCTGGAACTCACGCCCGATCTCCAGGAGCAGGTGGAGACGGGGGAGCTGAAGGTGGAACCCGCTCGCCGCATCGGCCGGCTCCCCAAGGCGCAGCAGGCGGGCGAGGCGAAGAAGGTCATCGAGGCCGCGAAGGCCCCGCGCCAGCGGCGCAAGCCTGCGGTGGAACAGACCGGCGAGGCCTCAACCGTTAACGCCGTTAATACCTCCGAGGGCGAGACGCCGACAGGCTCCCCCGCGCCGCAGACCGTTAACGCCGTTAATACCCAGGAGGCTCAGGCCCCTGAGAGCGCGGCGCAGTCCGAGGCCGAACAGTCGGGCCAACTGCCGTACGGCGATGCCCTCTCGGTGGTCACCGAGCTGCACCTGAAGATGGCGCCGGAAGTCTTCGCTGACGGTGCTCGCGTGTGGCTGAGGATCCTGCGCGAGCAGCACCCAGACACGTACGGCGCGCTGATCCAGGAGCTGAACCAGCAAGAGCAGCAGCCTGCCTGAGTTGCCAGGGCCCTGAAACGCAAGAAGGCCCGTACCCCCCGCAGCGCTTCGCGGGGAGTACGGGCCTTCTTCATGCTCAGCCGTGTGCGTCAGGGTGCCCAGACGGCGGGCGCCCCTTGGTCGGGGTTGGGGAGGCCCGTGGCGGTTGCCGGGGCGGCGGGGTGCCGCATGGCGGTGACCGGGACCGCGCCGGGCTCGGTGGGCGGTGCCCAGATCAGGCGCCAGGTGTCTTCCCACTCGCAGCCGCACGGGTGGTCTGGGTGCGGGTGCCGTAAGAAGACGGCGTGCGTGTGAACTGCCCGTGGGATGCGGTGGATGAGCACCGCGGGGTCGTCGCCGGGGTAGAGGTGAAGGTTGCGCCAGCCGTGGACTCGGTCCATGAACGCGGCGGCGGCCTCGATGAGGTCTGCCCACCGGTGGTGACCGAGGACGACGAACCGGTCCGGGTAAAGAGCGTCGTCGTTCGGTGCTCCGATGCCGGCGACGAACAGGCCGCTGTAGGCGATGAACCCGTTGTCGGCCGCATCCTCGCTGCTGGGTGTCCAGATGCCTTCGGCGGGAACGGTCGTGCCGTCTTCCGCTTCGCTGGTCTCAATCTCGTACAGGGCCGTCGTCACCATGGAGCGCTCACATCCTTGAGAAGGGCCGCCAGGAGCTCGCAGGCGTCGGCCTCGTGCGGGTCGCGGTAGGAGGCGTGGTCGCTGACGTGGAACCCGGTGTCCTTCGCAGTGACCGTGTACCCGGGCATGACGGTGGCCGCGCGGCCCTCCAGCAGGTTGTTGAGGCGGTCCGCGTCACGGGAGGCGAGCCAGGTCTGGGTGTACGGGCCCATGCGGAGCAGGAAGCGGCCGGAGTTGTCCGTCCGGCGGGCTTCGACGTGGACGGCGTAGTGCGCGGGCTTCATGCCAACGTCGTCGGGGATGTCGAGGCCGGCCGCGGCGTGGGTGAGCGGTGTGAGGGCCGGGTGCCACAGTCCGAGGATCTTGTCCGTCTCGCAGCGCAGCCAGCCCCTGCCGGTGTAGCCGAGCTGGTGGCCGTGGAGGTAGGCCGACGCGTGCGGAGTGTCGGGGTGGACCAGGGAGACGGCGATCAGGTCGGGCCCGTGATCGTCGCCTAGGCGAGGGTGGGCCCGTTCCACGAACGGTCCGACGCGTACGGCGATGTCCCGGTAGAGGCCAGGCGTCCACGTCTCCATGTCGCGCAGTGCGGCGAGCAGCGCGCGGAACTGGTCGACGGCAGCCTGGTCCTCGGGGCTGAGAGCGCCGGGGGCGTTGCCGCAGCGGCGGAAGAGGGAGGGGCGCTTCATCGGGTCGGCTCCTGCTCGGGGTGAATGGGGGCGGGGCTGGCGGCAGACGCTTTCAGCACGCGCGGTAGGTGGACATGGAGGTGCTCGACTTCGACTTGGCGGCCGCGTTCGCGCAGTGCGCGGGCAAGGATTTCGGTGAGGCCGCTTGCACGGTGCCGACCCCCGGCACAGCCGATTGCGATGCGGTGGGGGCCTGCGGGGAGGTCGGCGTAGTCGGCGAGGTTGTCTATGAGCTCGCGGGCGCCGGGGGTGTTCAGAACGACGTCCTGGACGCGGGGGCTGAGGCCGTCCAGGTCGAGGATGTCGCGGGCGGCTGCCGGGTCGCGCAGCCGGTCGCGGACGTCCTCGATCCGGTCGGCGGCAGGCGGGACGGGAGAGCCGTCCGGGCCGGTGGGCAGGTGCAGGTAGCCGAAGGAGATCAGGCGGATCGGACGCACGAAGGAGTGCCCTTCTGCTCGGTGATGAGGGAACGGCGGAGCGCCGCGCCCGGCCGGGAAGGTCGGGGGCGGCGCTCCGGGGTGGTGCTACTGCGGGACGGTGTCGGTGACCACGAGGAACTGGTCGCTGCGCAGGTCCATGACGACCTGGGCGTTGGTGCCCTGGGCGCGCTGGGCGGCGGCGTACTCTTCGGCCGGCCAGGAGCCGCGGGGGCCTCCGGCGGGGAACCGCTCCAGGACGCTGCGCTGGGGCTGGGTGGGCATCAGGGGTGTTTCCCTTCGGGTGTGGCTGGTGGTCACGGGTCGGTGTCCTCGGTGGCGGGGATGTCGCCGAACATGTCGTCCATCGCGTGTGTGACGGCGGGCCGGTGTTCGGGCCGGGTGGCGTTGAGGACGACGTTGGTGAGGTCGATCAGGTCGATGTCCTCGAAGAGCTCGGTCAGGTCCGCGATGGTCTCCGGGTCCAGGACGACGCGGTCGGGGCGTTCGCTGTCCATGAAGCAGCTCATGGCGTCGAGGTGGTCGGCGATCCGGTGGGCCATGGCCGGGGAGATGTCGAGTATGTGTGCATGCTCCGAGGCCATGCCGGGACCGTTGGGGCTGATGTCGATGCCGATGGTCCGTTCACTGCTGGGTGAGCGCCGCGCGAGGTTGTTCAGGGCTTCGGCGAGGGCCGTGATCGCGTTGCTGTGGCTGGTGTCCGTGTCCGGGGCCGCCAGGGTGTCCGTCTCGTCTTCATCGGTGTCCAGTACCGGTGCTGCCCAGAGGACTTCGACGTTGGCGGCGTGCAGCCGGATGACCCCGTCGGCGGTGTCCGGGAGCGTGAGGTGGCCGCTGACCCGGAGCAGGTCGCCGGGCTGCCGCTCGGTGAGCAGGGCGTAGGCGATCTCCGGCTGCGTGGTGGTGCAGGGAATGACCGCTTCTTCCATCAGGTGGTCGGTGCCGGCGGAGCAGTTCAGCCGCCAGGAGGCGGTGTCCTCCCCGTCGCCAGGTTCGGCGTCGGCGGCCAGGTAGCCGTCCAGTGCGAAGGGAATGGCGTCCATCAGCCCGCCACCGCCAGGTTGGTGGTGCGGTGGGCGGCGTCGTACGCGTCCAGGACCTTCTTGGCCGGGTTGCCCTTGTCGGCGACCTGGTGGCCGTTGGCGCGCGCCCACGTCCGGATCGCGGCCAGCTCTTCCTTGCTGCGCTTGCCGGTCGCGGTCGCGGCCGGGGCCGGGGCGGGAGCGGCGGCCGGAGCCAGGGGCTTGGCGTCCTGCACCGCCGTCGCGATGTGACCGCCGGCCTTCACCGCGCGCAGCTGCGCCTGCGCGGCTTCCAGTTCGGCCTTGGCATTGGCGACGCGTTCCTCTGCCTCCCGTTGGGCGGCGTCGGTGGCGCGGCGCTCGGTCAGCTCGATGAGGTCGCTGCGCACGCGGGCGGCCCGGTTGCGGATGGCGGCGGCCGGGTGGTTCTCCGCCCACATCAGCAGGGCCTCGATCTGGTCGGCGTCCATCGTGCTGTCGGGCACCGTGGCCGGGGCCGTCTCCGTCTCCGTCTCCGGGGCGTCGGCGTTGTCCTCGGTGTCCGCGTCGGCGGCGGGCAGGCCGGCGGTCTGGACGGCTTCGGCGAGTTCGTCCTGCGACAGGCCGAGGGTGTCGCGGACGTGCTCGGGGCTGTCGCCGTTGTTGAGCATGGAGGCGGCAGTGGCGGTGAAGGCGTTGGCGGTCATCTGGGCTCCGGTCGTCGGGGTGTCGGCGGTGGGAAGGTGGGGGAGCAGGGTGACGAGGTCGTCCTCGCCGCAGGGCAGTCCGAGCGCGCCCAGGAGGTCGGCGAGGTCGTCCTTGTCGCGGGCGTTGTGGGCGACCACCAGGGAGGCAGCGGCGGTCTGGCCGCTGCCGAGCTCGGTGAGTTCGAGGGCCTCGGCTTCGAGGGCCTCTTTCATGTCGGTGAACATGGCCGGCCCTCCTAGGCCGCTGTGGTGCGGGGCTTGCGCAGGGCGAGCGCCAGGAGCTCGCGGTTGTGCTCCTGCTGGGCGGGGGTGATCGGCCGGGGCTTCGCCGTCCCGGGCTGACGCCAGTTCGGGTGCGCGGGCGGCTCGGGGTAGACGAGCGCCTGGTCGACGTCGTGGTGTGGGGTACTGCTCATGGATGTCCTCCAGGTGGAGGTCAGGAGTGGTCGCCTTGCCCCTTGGACTTGGGCTTCGGCGTGAGGTCGGAGGCGAACCGCCCGCGGCGGGCCTCAACGGGGTTGGCGGTGAGCCAGTCCTCTGCGCAGGCTTTGTGCACGGGCTCGCCGGAGTGGGAGCGCATGGGCGTGGGCCGGCCGCACAGCGTGCAGGAGAGGTCCTGCCAGCGGTCGAAGTGCTGTCCGTCGCGCCAGACGAGAAGCTCGCCGGGACCCGGGATCAGGCCCGGCTCGAACGGCGGCTTCTCCTTCTTGCGTCCCGCGCGGGTCACGGCCGGAAGTCGCGCAACTGCTGGAACACCTGCGCCACCAGGTCCGGCTTCGGCTTCCAGGCCGGGAGCGCGCCCGTGGCGGGCACGGGCAGGGCGAGCTCCTGGACGTCGGCGAAGACCAGATGCTGCACGCCGCGCTCCGCCCAGGGGCTGGTGCACTTCTCGGGGCCCTGGTCGGGGTGGCAGTCGATGAGGCGGGCGACGCCGATGACCGCACCGAGGTGCAGTTCGCGGCCCCGGATCGCGGTGGCGACCAGCGGGTCGCGAAGCGCGGGCTTCTCCAGCTTCTGCCCGGCGTGGATCATCATCCAGCCCTGCCACGTCCAGGGGACCGGCCTGTTCTCCGGGTTCTTACCGGCGAGGATGCACGTGGCCCACGGCTGGCGGATCGTGATGCCGCGGATCCAGTCGCCCTCGGGCAGGGTGAGTGGACTCATGCGGCTCGCCCCCAGACTGCCGTGCCCGGACGCCCAGCCCGGCGGCCGTTGATGGACGGCACCGTGGCGTGCTGCTCGGTGGCGAGGGTCGCGCGGCCGGAGTGCTTGCCGTCGTACAGGGCGACGTCGGCGGCCCGCTGCAACACGGTCAGGTCGCGGGTGCCGAGGACGCCAGTGCTCGCGGCGCCGACCGAGGCGGCGACGTCGACGGTGCGGCCGTCCTCGAGGACGACGGGGGTGTGCAGCATCCGGACCAGCTGCGCGAGGCGCTGCTCCAGGCGCGCGGCGGGCACCTGGACAACGGCGGCGAACTCATCGCCTCCGAGGCGGCCGACGGACGCGCGCGGGCCCGCCCACGCGGTCAGCCGGGCGCCGAACGCGGCGAGGACGGCGTCCCCGACCGGGTGCCCCATCGTGTCGTTCACGGCCTTGAAGTGGTCGGCGTCGACCATGACCACGGCCAAGTCGTCGCGGCGGGCCAGGAGCCGGCGGGCGCGGGCGGTGTAGGCGTCGCGGCGCAGCAGCCCGGTCAGCGGGTCCTTGTCCTTACGGGCGAGCTGCGTGAGCAGCACCGTCGCGTGGACTGCCCAGCCGGTCAACGGCACGGCGGCGGTCGTCAGTAAGAGGGTGCGCTGGCCGATCCGGCCCTGAACGCGCAGGAGGGACGACATACTTGGGTTCTCCGTCTCGTCTTGTGCGGGATGGATGGGCCCGGGACAGCCGTCAAGCCGCCAAGCAGAGCGGCTGTCCCGGGCGGAGCTTGCAGCGCGAAGCCGCTGCGGTTGGTCCATCTGACGGGGTTGTGCCAGCGGCCGGCCTTCGCGGCGGGCCACTCCATCTCCCAGCCGGGCCGGAGCCCGGTGGTGAGGGACCACCGCGACCGCCCCGGCCTCCGTCGCGCGGGGGCCGGGGCGGCACGGAGCGTCCGTCACGCCGGTGAGGGCTGGTCAGAACTCCAGGTGGATCGTGATCGGGCGCCGGGGGTCACCGGCGCTGGTGTGGACAGTGCTGCGGTGCGCGGCGAGGCCGGCGCCTCCGCCCTGGATCGGCAGGTGACACTCCGGACAGCCGCGCCACCACTCATCCCCAGCCGGGAGGTCGGCCGGGGTGAGCGGGTGCGGGTGCGGACCGGGAGCAGTTCGGCTCACCGGTCGTCGCCTTCCGGCAGGTGCTGCTGGCCGGCGAGGGCCAGGAGTTCGACGGCGAGGTCCGGCGCGGACAGGATCGTGCGCAGGATCGAGGCGAAGCCGTCGCGTTCGATGGGGTTCAGCCGGTCCCACACAGCGTGTGCGTCGGTGTGGGCGCCGACAGCCTGGAGGTAGGCGTCCTCGGTGGTGACGGTACGTACAGCACCGCACCGGCCACATCGGAAAACGGCCTGGTCCCAGCCGCAGGCGGCGGGGGCTTCGGGCTCGGTGGTCATCCGCGCACCGCCTCCAGGGCCTGCGCTTGAAGGTCGGCGCGGCCCTCAGGGTCGTCGTCCTGGTCGTGGTCGGCGGCCTCCTGGTCGATGTCGTCAAAGCCGCCGTGGACGCTGCAGGCGGTGTCTTCGTGGTTGTCCAACTGGCCGGTGAGCGCGCGGTGGAGGCAGCTGACGCTCCAGGCCGGCGTCCACGCGGAACCCGTGCACTCGGGGTCGAACGGGCAGGGCACCATGACGTCGAAGCCGTAGTCGCCCTCGCCGTCGACGTCCGTGCGCAGGGCGAGGGTGAGGCACAGCTGACCGAGGCGGATCTCCGCGACCCTGTCACCGCCCGCGACGTCGGAGCCGTCCCGCCACTGCCACAGCGGCAGGATCTCGGGGCCGAAGATGCGGCGGACCAGGAGCAGATCACCCAGGCCGTCGCCGCCGTCCAGCCCGAGGTCGGCGTCGCGGGTCTCGCTCAGCCGCCGCAGGAACGGCTCCAGGCGGTAGAGATTCTCCGCGAAGACGACCTCGTTGAAGCCCTCCCCACGCAGCGACTGGTGCGAGTGGACGCGGGCCTTGTGCTGCGCGCGGACCGTGTCGTCGGGGACGGTCCGGTTGTCCGGGCGCGGGACCTGCCGCGCCAGGCACACGTCCTCGGGCGTTGCCAGGACCACCGCGATGGCAGGCATGTTGTGGCGCTTGGCGGCGGCGACCAGCGGGGCCCGCGCGGCGCTGGACACGTTCGTCGCGTCGATGACCGTGTTACGCCGACGGGCCATCCTGCGGTCCACGAGCAGATGCAGGACGTCGACGGCGTCATCGCTGGCCTCTTGGCAGCCCTCGTCTTCGCTCACCCACCCCCGCAGGGAGTCCAGCGAGAGGATCTGAAAGGCGGGCCAGGTGCGGGCGAGCGTCGTCTTCCCGGCCCCGGAGGCGCCGATCAGCACGATCAATGCCCTCTCCGGCAGCTGCGGATACAGCGGCGTCAGCGCGGTCATGCGGATTCTCCTTGCGGGTCGAGGGATCGGGCAGCCCAGTTCAGGCGCTGCCCGGCGTTGTCGGTGAGCAGCGCTGCGGCCTCGTGCAGGGGGCAGGAGGCGTCACCGTCGCGGTCGGGCTCGATCTGCTCCGCCCGCCGCGCGGCGGCGCTGACCACCTGCGCGAGGGCGGGGAAGAGGCCGCCGGGGACGTCGACGTCCTCCTGGAGCTCGCGCAGGATCGCGGCGAGCTCCAGGCCGTCGACGTCGTCGGCGCTCAGGTCGTCCTCGATCTGCTGGAGGGCGAGCTGGGCGATGCCGACCGAGGCGCGGACGCGCTCCAGGCGTGTGCGGGAGCGGACGGTCACCGGGTCGTCGCCTTGGTGGTGGCGATGAGCGCGGCGACCGTTTCCCAGCCGTGGTGCCACGCGCTGTCCAGGTGGAACGCGCCGTTGATTCCGTAGTCGGCCAGGCGGTAGAAGCCGCCCTTGCCGGTCCTGGTGGCGATCTTCTCCAGCAAGCCATTGCCCGGGACGCGGCGGTCCGCGGCGTAGTGGGTGCCGAAGGACACCGCGAGCGCCGCCGCGGCGGCGGCCGGGTGGACTCGGATGCCGAGCGCGCGGGCGCCGGCCCCGGCGATGATCGCCTGCGTGGCCGTATAGGTCAGGCAGTGGTGAAGGCAGGCCTTGCGGCCGTCGGCCGTGCCGTGGACGGTCTTGTCCTCGGTGACCGGGTCCACGTACGTGACCGGCACGTCGTCGGAGGCGCCCTTCACGCGGGCGCAGAAGTCGTTCTGTACCCAGAAGTCACCGACCGCGCTGGCGGCACGGGTCAGTCCGAGCAGGGCGGCGAAGACGGCGGGACGATGCTGCATGCTGGTTCTCTCCTGATCTCGATGGGTGAGGGAGCGGGCGGCCGGCCTTTGCCGGTGCTGCGGCCGCCCGGGTTGTGCGGGCCCCGTCCCGGCCTGGACGGTCGGGACGGGGCTGGCTCACGCGGCCAGCCGGTGAACGGCCGAGGCCGGGAGGGTCATGAGGCTGCTGGGGTCGACGGGCGTGCCGTCGAAGCACTCCAGGCAGCAGCCGAGTTTTTTCGAGAGGCAGATGTAAAAACGCCTCCCGCACTGGCCACAGGTCTGTCTCGCTGCCATCGCCTGATCGAGGGCCCACTCCTGAGCGAGCGTCGGCGTCCGTTTGGGCTTGGCCAGGTCGACGCGGAACAGGCGCCCCCGGGTGGGGTGGTTGCACGACAACCACGGCCGGTAGCCGCACCACTCGCAGCGCAGGATGGCGACCGGCCCACGGCTGCCGTCCGGGCTGCGGTTGTCGCCCGGGCTGAGGTTCATGTCCCGTAACTGGCGCCGGGTGACCAAGCCTTCGGGAACAGCGCCGCGATCAAACTCCGGCAGGATCGCCATGCTGCGCGGTATCCGCTTCACCTCGGGGCGGCGACGCTTCTTCCTGGGGCGCGGCATCACCTGCTCCAGGCGCCGGGCAGCCGATCGGGGCGGTGCGGGTAGCGGGGGCCGGGACGCTGCGGGCGAGGCCGGCCGATCCGGCGGCGCGGGCGGGGGATGAGCACGAGCAGTTCCTCCAGTCGTCGGGTGGACAGCGCTGCGCCCCGCCGACGTCGTGCTGGTGTCGGCGGGGCGCAGCGGGTGGTGCGGCTGGGTTATGCGGCGAGGCCGTGGGCCGTGCGCGTGGGGTTGTTCTCAGCGCGTGGCCGACGCGGGCGTGGTGTGGCCCGGCCGGGGCGTCTCCGGCTGCTGCTGGGGGGCTCCGTGCAGGTGGGTGCCGACCAGGTAGCCGATCAGTAGCCCGCTGATGCCGAAGACCTTGTGGCGGTTGACCTTCCACCAGGTCGGCGCCGGGGGCTCGGTGAGCACGCCTATGACGGCCGGGGCTTTCGCAGCCAAAACGGGGTCTCCTTCTTGCTCGTGGTGGGTGGTGCGTGCGGCCGGGCGGCCTGTCCGGTCCTCGCCCGGCCCCGGGGGCGGGGCGGGCGAGGGCCAGGCAGAGCGTCAGGTCAGCGGGCGGTGCGGAAGCGGCGGGCGGCCCACGACCGCAGCCGGTCGAAGCGGGTCGGGTGGGTGTGCCGCCAGGCGGTGGGCCACACGTCTTGCTCGGTGGGGAAGGAGCGGGACGCGCCGCACGTGCATGTCCAGGCGTACGGCTCGGGGCGGGTGTCGTCGCGGGTCGCGGTGACCTTGGCCTTGGTGCCGTCGTGGCTCCCGTGGAAGGTGCCGACCCAGAACTCGGTCTGCTCCAGCTGCGGCTTCATCAGGTTCCCTTCGGTGCGCGGTGGTGGTGCGGGACGGGGGCGGTGCTGGTCAGCGCTGGAGCGGGTGGACGTTGTCGGGACCGAGGTCGTCGCCCGCCGGAGTGGGGGCGGGGATCGTGGCGTGCAGGTGGAGCGCGGGGTTGAACTGGTACTGCGGCGGGTGGTTGTGGACTACGGGCCGAAGCGTCAGGCCGCGCAGGGCGAACATGCTGGCCAGGGCCCACATGAGGGCGGCGAGCCCGGTGGCGGCGGCGCGGCCCCCGGCCGGGGCGGTGGACCAGATCATGGAGAGGCTGCCGATCCCGAACAGCAGCCAGGCGATGCGGGCTCCGGCGTTGCCGAAGAACCCGCCGACCAGACCGAGCAGGCCGGTCAGCTGCCAGAACGCGTACAGGGCGGCCGGTGCGACGGACAGGTGCGCGGCCTGGTCGGCGAGGAAGAGCCGAATGGGGTGGTCGACCGTGCCCCACAGTCCGCTGCCGTCGCTGGCGCCGGTGGCCGGGATGGCGGACAGGCCCTTGAGCGTGACGGAGGCGATGTCGCCGGCGGCGTCCACCATCAGCACGATGAGGCTGAGCCCGCCGAACAGTGCCGCCGCCTTGATCCAGTTGGCGACCTCGTGCCAGCTGGCGTGCCGGGCCTGGAAGACCTCTTCCCACCGCTGGTAGAGGAAGCCGCCCTCTTCCCAGGACGCCTTCCACGCAGCGCGCACCCGCGCGAACCGCCCGGTGCCGGGCTTGCCTTCGAGTTCGGGGGCCGGGGGCACGGGCGGCAACTGGTCGAACAGGTCGAAGAAGGACGGGTTCTCCTGGCCGTTGACCGGCTTGTCGTTGTTGGGCATGGCGTTGCTGCTCCTTCGGCGAAGGGATCGGTGAGCGGTGCGGGCGGACCGGAGCCGGTCAGCGGATCTCGTTGCGGGTGCGGGCGAAGAACGCCCCGCGCGTGGTGCTGTTGTTGTGGATCTCGGTGTGGTGGGTGACCGGACCCTCGAAGACGTTCTTGGTGACGGCCGCGCGGGCCTTGCTGATCGCGCCGCCGATGGCGGTGGCGGCCATGGCCAGGCCCGCGAACGGCAGAGTGACCATGAGGACGCCGTTCAACGTGACGGAGGACAGGCCCTGGAGCACGAGCCAGGCACCGCAGCCGATGCCGGTGACGCCGGCGCCGACGCCGACGGAGGCCACCGCGATCCCGGCCGCCCAGGCCGGGACGATCCGGTGGTCCTCCTGCCGCACGGGCGGGGTGGTGCCGAAGGCCGGCGGCTCGGTGTCGTCGCGGAACGAGGTGGGGTGGTGGCGTACGGGCTTGCCCGCCCACTCATCGAGCAGACGGCGGGCTTCGGCCGCGGCCTCGGACTCGGGCATGCCGGACTGGGTGTTCAGGGGGTCCATGAGGTTCTCCGATTCACGCGGGAAGGGGCGCGCCCTCCTGGCCGTGGTGGCCGGGAGGGCGCGTGAGGGAGTGGGGGAGTGGCCGCGCGCAACGGCGAAGGGCGTCGCCGGCGTCGTGTCCGGCGGCGCCCTTCGGCGTTGTGCAGCAGGTGAGTTGGGGCTGGCGGGTGGGTAGTCACCGCACCTGCGCCCCGGGCATCCTCGAAGCCGACAGGCGCGGGGAAGGGGATCTGGTGGAGTTCGTCTTCGAGTGCGGGTGGTGCGGCGGGGACAACTTCTTCGTGGGCAAGCAGGTCGGCTTCTGGGTCGACAAGTGGGAGGTGCCCGCGGAGTGGGACTGCCGCTTCTGCGACGGCCTCAACTACACGCACGACCCGCCGTGGACCGAGGCATAGGTCAGAAGCTGGAGATCAGTCCGGCGAGCGAGACGAGGCCGCTGTTGATGGTCGGGGCCAGGCCGGTCGCGGCGAGGGTGAAGCCGAACAGCGTGCAGGCCAGCGCGGAGCCGATGCGGACGTATCCGCCCTTGACCAGGACGACGACGATGATGCCCAGCAGCACGGCGGCGGAGATGGACAGGGCCACGGTGGTGGTGCTCCTTCACAAGAGGTCGGGTGGGGCCGGCCGCGCTCGGGCGACCGGCCCCGGGGATGGATTGGTGTGATCAGGCGTCGGTGAGGTTCTTGATGGCCTCCAGCGCCTGGCGGGTAGAGACGACCTGCTCGGAGCGGCGGCCGCCGCCCTTGGAGCCGCGCCCGCCACCGCCCTTGCCGCCGCCTCCGCCGCCGCGCCGACGGGAGCGGCCCTCGCCCTCGTCGTCCTCGTCGGGCTCGGGCCAGAACTCGCCGGGCCGCACGGGCTCGTTCCAGTCGAACCACAGGCCGCGCTTCTCCAGCTCGCTGATCTCGTAGTCGGTGAGCCGGTTGACCTCGTCGGGGAACAGCTCGGAGAGGTCGGTGTCGAAGTCCGCGTACAGCGACCGCATGAGCACGGCGCGGCCGTTGTCGAGGACGATGACCGCGACGCCGCCCGTGCTGACGCCGTTCTCCGGGTCGGCCTCGCCCTTGATGGCCCGCTCGATCGCGGAGCCTTCGTTGCGGGAGTAGCGGGCCGGGATGGTCGGCACGTCGTAGGCGTTCTCCATGGTGCCCTCCGCCGCCTTGCGGGTGGCGCCGGGCGAACCCATGTTGAAGATGACCGGGCGGCTGTTCTGCCGCAGGTTGTCCTTCATCTCCGTGGAGAAGCCGTTGTGCGCGAACGGCGACTGGCCCGCGGGGTTGAAGCCGATGCCGTACTTCAGCCCGGTGACCGTGAGGTCGTCTCCGTCCGTCTGGATGAACTCGCCGAAGTCCGAGTCCTGCGCTGCGGTCATGAACTCATCCGCGTACACGTTCAGCTGCCGGTACGGGCAGCGCGTGTCACCCGGCTTGTAGTCGTGCGGCTCGCCGTCGTGCGGCCAGGGCATCTCCGCCCTGATCTCGCACAGCGCCTTCGCCGCCCGCAGCTGCCGCGCCATCCACAGCGCGTTCGAGCCCTGCCGGTCGATGTACCGACCGAGCACCGTGGTCTTTTCGTCCTTGCGGACGGTGGACAGCCACACCACCTGGCCGTCCAGGGACTGGGCGGCCATGTTGATCGCGAAGTACTGCGTCTTGCCGGAACGGGACACACCCAGGATGAGGCCGTGGGCTGCGGCGTTCTTGTCGTGCTGGTACACCATGCTCTTCACCGGCTGGCCGGTGATGGTGAACCCGCACACGTACATGCCCTTGGCGTCCGGGGTGAGCAGTTCGCGGGTGGCGGGGAAGATCGCGCTGAGCGGCGGGGTGTCGAACGCGCTGATCAGGAACTCAGCTCCGTCGATGAGGACGAACACGCAGGAGTCGTCCTCGGGCAGGTTCAGCGCGCGGCAGACCTTGGCCAGGTCGATGCGCGGGGTCTCGGTGGAGTCGGCCATCTTCGCCCGGTAGAAGGTGACCCCGCGTTCGTCGTCGCGGGTCTTGTGGACCAGCTCGGAGCCGGGGGCGCCGCCCTTGGGTCCGCCGACCCGGTCCGTCCAGCGCTCCTGCGCGGTCGGCTTGGTACGGCGCCGGGCGTTGGCGTCGGGGGTGATGCGTGCCTCCATCCAGCCGGGCCCGCCCTGGCGGCCGGGCTGGATGGCGACCTCCGCCAGGACGACGTCGCTGGAGTGCACGCCGAACGGCGCGGCGACCACGGCCTCCGACAGGCCGGTGATCGGCCGTCCGGTCTCCGAGGCGCGCAGCAGGATCGTCATGTCGTGCCGCTGTCCGTCGTGCCGGGTGGCCTTGACGATGTGTGTGCGGCCGGGCATCCCGGCCTGCTCCCACAGCACCCGGGCGTCGCGGGTGAGCAGGTCGGCTCCGTCGTCCGGCTGCGCCAACGACTCCTCGAGGACTTCGGCGGGCGCCGGCTGCGGGGCCGGGGCGGCGAGGGCGGGACGGTGACGGCGGCGGGTGTGCCGGGAGAACGGCATCACCAGGTAGCCGGCCGCCGCCCATCCAGCGGCGAGCAGCCCGTCCATCCAGTACGGGCCGAAGCCGCCTGTGTGCCCGGCGGCGACGTCGACGGCGGCGGCCAGGACCAGCGGGGACCAGCGCAGGATCTTGCGTCCGGCGCCGGGCTCATCGCTCTTGGCGGCCAGGAACCAGCCGCCGATCCCGGCCGCGCCGGCGAGCTGCACGACCTGGTTGACGGGGCTGTCGGGGTAGAGGTTCGGGGCCACGGCCAGCACGGGCGCGGCGAGGGTGTAGGCGAGGCGTTCGAGCGCGACACTGCGCGGCGTGGTCACCGGCTTCTCCTTCGGCGAATGAGCACGGGCGGCCCCGCGTTGTGCGGGGCCGCCCGTGGCGGGGTGGGTTGGGGGAGCGGGGTCAGTCGTTGAAGAAGCCCGGCTTGGGCGTCCTCTCCCGCCGGTTGGAGCGGATGTCGTCCAGCGCGCCGTACAGCTTCGAGTGGGTCCGCTTGGTCTCGTAGGTGAGGTCGGCGGTCTCCTGCGCGGTGTCGGCCAGCTTCTTGACCTGCACCCCGGCGCCCCCGAGGGCGACACCGACGTTGCTGGTCAGCTCCACGAACTTCGGGTCCAGTTCCGCGTTGGCGACGTCGCGGGCCGCGTCCTCGGCACGCTTGCGGTTCTTCGCGATGCTGCGCACGAGTTCCTCCAGGCCGAGCCCGGCGTCATCGAGCGCGCGCCCGAGGGCATCGAGCTTGGCCTGGACGGCCTTGTAGCGGTTGTCGCCGTCGGCCACGGCGGGCGCCGCGCCGCTGGGGCGGGGTGCGAGATCGCTGCTCATCAGCGGGTTTCCTCCCTCTTCCTAGTCGTGGTGGGCTGCGGCCGACGTGTACTTCAGGCCCGCGTCTTCCTTCGCGGCCATGTCCTGGCCGTACACGCGGGCGACCATCGCGGCCGCGAGCTTGGCGGCCTCCAGGGCCAGCCCGCACTCGGACGCGCACCGTTCGGCCAGCTGCTTCAACCGGGCCGCGGAGTCGGCCAGGTCCGAGATCAGCTCGGTGACCTCGGTGCTGACGTTGTGGTCACCGATCAGATCGGCGGCCATGTCCCGCAGGGCGTCGGCGACCTTGTCCAGGGCCTCCGCGAGGGCTTCGGCCCGCTCCTGGTCGGACGCGGCCTGGATGGCGATGTTCGCCATCTCCATCAGGTACTCGCCGAACGTGATGTCCGTGCGGTGCTGGGCTCCGAGGCCCCCCGCGCCGGACGGCCTGCTGACCTCCGAACTGCTCACGCTGCTCCCTTCCGTGCTGGTCGGCCGACTGGTGCCGGGCCGTGCGGTGTGCCGCTCCGGCGCGGGCGGCAGGCCCCTCACGCCGGTCGTCATGGCCGCGGGCCCGTCCGGGACGATGTCCGCGTCGACGATGTCGTCCTCGCCCTTGCTGTCCGTGCGCGGCGAGCGGGCCGGACGGCCAAGCCACTCCCACGTCGGCGTGGAGTCCTCCTCGCCGAACGGGCTGTCCGCCGGACGGCCACGCCGACCGGCACGACCCGTACGACCACGCCCCGTCCGGCCGGTGCGACCCGTGCGGCGGGTACGTCCGCGCCGTCCGGCCCGGCCCGTGCTGCCGGTGCGCCGACGCCGGAACCGGCGCCGCTTCTTCGCACCGTCAGACGCCCCGTCACCGGCCGTTGAGTCCTTGCCCGGCTCATCGCCCGCCTTGCCGTCCTTCGCGGCGCTGGAGGCCCCGTCAGGGCCGTCCTTGGGGGACTTCCCGTCCTTGCCGTCGGCGCTCTTGCCGTCGTCGGTGCCCTTGCCCTTGGAGTCCTTGTCCTTGTCCTTGGTCAGGCTCACCTTCTCGGTGCCGGCCTTCGCGTCCTTCGCGTCCGCGGCGGCCTTCGCGTCGGCGCGGCGCTTGTCGAAGCGGCGCTGGGCTTCCTCACCGACGGCCTGACCCAGCGTGGTGCGGCCCGAGTCGGCCGACGCCGCGGCTTCCCGCTTCGCCTTCCGTGCCTCCGCCCGCTCCGTCTTCTTGGCCCGGCGGTCCTCCCACGCCTGCTGCCGCTGGGCGCGCGCCTGGTCGCGGTCCTTGCTCCGGTCCGCGACGCCGGCGGCGTGCCCGGCGCTGCGCCGCTCCTGCCGCCCGGCCTGCCGGACCCCGGCGCGCTCCTGGCGGCCGCGGGCCCGCTCAGCACGGGCGCCGGACGCCGGACTTGCGCCGTCGCCCTTCGAGTTGCCGCCCCGGCCAGAGCTGCCAGAGCCCGTCTGAGAGCCTTTCGACCCCCCGGACGAACCTCCGCGCCCAGGACCGGATGCACGGCCGCCAGAGCCCGTCTGAGAGCCCTTCGTGCCGCCCTTGCCGCCTCCGCTGCCCCCTGCCGATCCGGACCCCGAACGCCCGCCGGGGCCTCCGGAGTTGGAGCCACGTGACCCGGGCCCCTTGGAGCCGGGACCCGAGCTGTTGCGAGACGGACCGCTGCCGCCACCGCCGCGCGAGGACCCGCCCCCGCCGCCGGCCTTCGAGCGGCCCTTGTCCGCCCCCAGGCCGGAGCCGGACGCTTTCGTGCGGTCGGCGTCGGCCTTTCCGCGCGCCGCCGCTTTGTCGCCCTTCGCTTTCATCATCGCGGCGTGGAGCTTTCCGTTCTGCTCCATCATCGCGACTTCTTGCGCGGTGCGGCCCTCCAGCAGCGCAGCCTTCCGCGCTATTTCAGCCTCACGGAAAGGCGCTTCGCTTTCATGGTTGGTCCGCGCCCTTTCCAGCCGGAATTCCAACCAGTCACCGAGACGGTCAGCGAGAGAACGAGGCTGTTCGTATTCTCCTTCCTCGTATTCGCCGTCATCTTCGCTGATTTCTGGTGCCGGAATTCCTTCAGAGCGCAGGGCCGCTGACGGGTCCGGGGCTGCCGGAATCGTCGGCAGTTCCATCGTCGTCTCTTCCGGCGACTCCGGCGGCGCTGGGGGAATGTCTTCCGGCGGCGGAATGGTGTCGCCGTAATCCGGGATCGGCGGTGGCACGTACGTGGAATCACCGCTCCAGGGGCCCTGGACCAGGGTCCCGGTGCCGTCCTCATCGGACACGGTGCGCCTCCCTCCTGGGACTTGACAGAGCGTGGGGTCTTGTGTGCACGCGTGTGCACGTGCACGTGTGCACGCTTTACGCGCGCGAGGCCCCGCCGGAGCCCGGCGGGGCCTTCGCTGGTGACGTTCAGTTACGCGGGGGGTGCTTCGCCACGACCTGCTCCGCGTACTGCAGCAGGTCGTTCCAGATCCGTCCGTTGCCCTCCACCCGCTGGTCCAGCGCCGTGATGAACAGGCGGCAGATCAGCGCGAATCCGGAGTAGACGTCGCCGCGACCGGCTTTGACGTCCTTGGCCATTCGGGATCGTGCCAGGCGGAGCCAGAATTCCATCTGCCCTGCCTCGCCGCGAGATTCGCGGGCTTTCGTCGCCTCTTCCTTCAGCCAGTTCTGACGCCGTTCGGCGGACCGTTCGGCACTGCTGAGGGGGCGGTTCACGCCGACTCCCTCTTACCGAGGTCGTAAATCGACGTGGGACCACCACTGTACCCGGAATTCTGGCTCTGTCCACCCTGCTGCGGCGGAGTGGGAGCGGCCTGGAGCGACGGCGGGTTCTTCTTCCGCTGCTTTTCCAGCTCCTTTTCCTTCCTGTCCTTGGCCGTATTCACCACGTTCTCGTCGTGGGCGCGGCGCTTATAGGCGCTCTTTTCCAGGCCCTCGGTGAGGTTGTTCAGGTTCTTGAGCACGTTCCCGAGGGCCTTTTCGACGGGCATCGCGCGCATCCTGGCGTGGTACCAGCGGTCGCCCTCCACGTGCGTGTCGCGCAGGTGCACGCGGGTCTCGTGCGCGAGGGTCTCCAGGTTCTTGCCGATGTCCAGCAGGACCCGCTGAACGTCGGCCAGGTACCGGGCGGTTGCCTCCGGGCTCTGCGCGACGTCGCGCAGAGGTGCGTAATTCGGGTCGTTGTTGCTGTTCACGGCGGGGATTCCCTCCTGGTGTACTGGTGGGGCTGTCGACTGCTTCCGGCAGTCGCAGCGAGGGCCAGCCCAGGTCGAATGGGCTGGCCCTCACTGCTGTGTGCCGGACGGTGGATCAGCGCAGGTGCTTGTCCGCGTCCTCGGGACGCAGCAGGCCGGCCTCCTTCAGCAGCCGGACCGCGCGGGACTGGTTGACGCTGAGCTTGGTGCGGGCCTGGTAGAGCGTGACGAAGCCGTCCTCGTCTCGCGGCAGGTTCTGTACGAGCGGCAGGAGTTCAGCGTCCGTCCGTACAGGCGTACCGGGACGGTCCGCACCCGCCGTACCGCTGGTTCCGGTTGCGGGAGAGGACGCGGCGCCCGTACCTGTACGGGCCTCCGGAACACCCTCACCGCCGGACTGTGTACGGACGCTGACCGTGCCGGTACGCGCCTGTACGGCCGCACTGGCCGTACCGGTACGCCCCACAGTCGCTGTACCTGTACGCCGCGCCCCGTCAGGAGCGGTGTGTACGCCGTCTGTACGGTCGCTGTACGGCCTGGTCACCGCCGCTTCGGACCCGTCATCGTGCGGCGGGTGCGAGGCGGGGCGTACAGGGTCCGTACCGTCGCGTCCGGTGCCCATTTCCTCCGGCCGGACCGAGCTGTGAGCGATGTACAGGCCGGGGCTCGCGGCCCCTGTACGGCTGGACGAAGTGCCGTCCGTTCCGTCGGTCCGCGAGTGCGTACCTGTACGGGCGGGCGTTCCGTTTCCGCTGTCCGTACCGGTACGGCCGACCGCAGCAGGCGTACTGCCGTGGCTGTTCGTACCGTCGTCGTGCATGAGCGTGTGGACGCGCCAGATGACGGCCACGAAGATCAGTACGACGAACGTGGTCAGCTGCCACGGTGCCGACTGGCCTTCCTTGACGATGTGCGCCTGCTCGGACAGGTGGTACGTCACGTTCGCCGACGCCATCAGCAGCAGCGCGTAGGGGATGTCCTTCTTGGCGCGGAAGGCGGTGACGCAGTAGACGTCGATGCTGACCGGCAGCAGCGGGGCGACGTACTGGTTGATGCCGACCATGCGGGCCAGCTCGTACTCGCCGGAGGCGGCGAGCCCGACGCCGGCGGCGAGCGCGATCCACGGGGCGGTCTTCCATGCCTTGCGGCTGAGGTTCTGCTGCCAGCCGCGGAAGCGGGAGTTGGCCCGCTTCGCCTCCCGGGCCTCATCGAGCAGCCGGCGGGCGCGGGCCTCATCGGCCTGCGCCCGCTCGGTGATGCCCTTGGCCTTGCGCTGCGCCTCCGTGGTGATGCGGTCGGCCTCCTTCTGCGCGGCCTCCCGCAGCTGCACCGCGACGGTCTTGGCTTCCTCCCGCAGCCGCTCGCGCTGCTTGTCGCACGCCTGCTTGAGCCCGGCGAGTTCGTCGGCGAGGGCCTTGCGCTTGGTCGCGGCCTCCGTGTCGAACTGGTCGGTGAGCTCGCGCAGCTTCTCGCGCAGCTCGGTGCGGGCCTGCTCCGCCTCGGTGTGCGCGGTGGCAACGTGCTGGTCGGCCTCGCGGCGCCGGTCGTCGGCGGCCTTGACCGCGTCCGCGTACAGCGCCTCCGCCTCCGCCCGGCGGCCGTCGTACTGTTCGGCGGCCGTCGCCGCGAGCTGGGCGAACCGCTCGCGGGCCTGGTCGACCTCCCGCTGCGCAGCCGCCACCAGTTCGTCGGCCTGCTCCTGGGCGCGGGCGAGGATCTGCCCGGCCTCGAGGCGGCGCTGGTCGACCAGGGCGCTGATCTCGGTGAGATCGGCCTCCGCCAGGCGCCGCAGCTCGGCAACCGCCTTGCCGGTCGCCTCACGGTCGGTGGCGACCAGCTCGGTCAGGTCGGCGACCTGCGCGCGGGCCTCCTTCACGAGGGTCTCGGCACGGTCGCGGGCCTCCGCCAGGAGCCGGTCGGCCTCACCGCGCGCCGCCTCCAGGTCGTTCTTGGCCGCCGTGCGCTGGGCGGTGGCCTCCCGGTCGGCGTCGGCGGTGATGCCCGCGGCGCGGCTCTGCGCCTCGGTCATCAGCGCGGTGACCTTCGCGTGCGTGTCGGCGACGGTGCGCGCGGCCGCGCTCTCGGCTTCCGCCTGGAGGGCGGCGGCCTGCTCGCGTGCGGTGTCGATGACGTCGGCGGCCCGGTCCCGGGCGTCCGCGACGGGGTCCGGCGCTTCGAAGGCCTCCTCCGTCTCCGTGGTCCCGGCAGGGGTCTCGGGAGCGTCGGGGGTGGGGGAGGCAGTGGGCTGCGGAGTCGGACGGGTTGCCGCCGCCTTCTTACGGGCGGTGGGCCTCTTGTTGCGGGTTCGAGTGGCGGCCACGCCGCCTCCTTCCAGGTCGTTGCCGCCCGGGGGCGGCGGTTCACGGGGGTTCGGTCAGTCGCGCTGGGCGGGCAGCTCCGCACGCTGGTTGGCGGTCGCGTGCTGCTGGGTCAGCCAGGCGATGGCGGCCGCGGTCATGTCGTCGGCCGCGCCGTCGGTGTTGAGCGGGGCGGTGTCGATGTCGCGCATCGCGTCGACGGCCGGCAGCAGCCGCATGTAGTCGCCGCTGGCCTCGTGGACGAAGCGGCCGGTGGCCACGGCGACCAGGTCGTAGGTGCCCTCCGTCCAGGACCGCTGGACCTTGCACACGAAGGTGTGGCCGGCCTGCCCGGTCCAGAACATCTCCGGGTCGCGGTACAGGACGAACTGGCCCTGCTTGTACCTGATCGCGGGGGTGGTGCTCTTGGCGCTGTCGCGCACGGCAACTCCTTGGCAGCTCACGTGGTCCGGGCTGTCCGGCTCCCCGTCACCGCCCGTCCCGGCCGCCAGGTGTTCGGCGGTCGGTGCGGGCGGATCAGGCAACCGTCAGGCCACGACCGCGAGGTGCCGGTGCGGGGCGACGACCTGGCCGTCGGGGAGCAGCTCCCCGGTGTCCTCGAAGAGCAGGACGCCGTTGCACAGCAGGCTCCAGCCCTGCTCCGGGTGGGCGGACACGACGTGCGCGGCCTCGCGGTCCGAGCTGGTGGCCGACGGACAGGTCGGCGTGTGCGTGCACAGCGAAGTCGGCAGCTGCCGGGCCAGGCTGGTGACGGTGGGGGTGGTGCTGTCCATGAGGTCTCCCGGGGAGGAAGGAAGCCCGAGGCTTTCCCGGGCTGGAGACATGCGAAAGGCCGGCCGCCCGCACCACGGGCGGCTGGCCTGGTTGAACGGCGTGGTGCGGGCTGGGAGTTGGCTGTCGCTCCCGTACGGCGGGCGTCAGGCGGCCGCGGCGCGCTTGCGGGCCTCGCGGCGCTTGAGGGAGCGGCGTTCCTTCTCGGACATCCCGCCCCACACGCCCGCGGCCTCGCCCCGCTCCAGCGCGCCCTCGAGGCAGCTCTCGATCAGGGGGCAGCGGCGGCAGACGGCCTTGGCCTCCTCGATCTGGAGCAGCGCCGGGCCGGTGTCGCCGATCGGGAAGAACAGCTCGGGGTCCTCCTTGGCGCAGGCGGCGCGGGGCGGCTCGATCGCGTCGGTGGAGACCGGCGCGTAGGCGTGGCTGCGGACGAGGGCGACGGACACTCGCATCTTCATTTGTGCCTCCCGGCAGGTCTGGGTGCGAGTCAGCCCCGGGGCGATATCCCCGGGGCTGGCTCGTGTGTTGGCGGCGGGCTGAGCTACTTGGCGGCGGCGATGTTGCAGCGGATCTGCTTGCCGACCGGCGAGGGCGCGATGTCCCAGCCGGGCGCGAGCATGTCCAGCAGACCCAGGCCTCGCCCGGACTCCGCGTTGTCGCTGTCCATCGCCACCGCGCTGCGGCGGGGCAGCAGATCGGCGGCGGGGTCGTGCACGTTCACCTGGACGCTGCGCCCGGTGACGTACACCTCTACGACCAGCGGCACGTGATCGCCGCAGGCCCGCACGGCGTTGCCGAGCAGCTCGGAGACGAGCCACTCAGCGGTGTCGGCGGTCGCCTGGCCGGCCCCGTACGTCTTCAGCACGGACACGGTCAGACCGCGCACCGTGCTGAAGACGGACTCGGAGGCGGTGATGTGGGCGACGAAGCCACGGTCGCGGTGCTGGACGTACAGGCCGGGGACGCAGGCCGGCAGCTCCGGCCGCTGCGAACGGCGCTGGTCGTCCATGCGGGCCCGGCGCAACATGTCGTCCATGTCCGGGCTGCTGTCTGCCCGTGCACCAGGAGGCGCGGGAGATGTCATGATGGGA
>NZ_BAAJXA010000065.1:0-37212 GCF_057537855.1 Streptomyces diversicolor | reverse complement strand
GATGTCCGTGACTGAGGAGAGGCCGGTGCTGGTGGCCACTGAGGATGACGATGTCACCGCCGACATGGTCATCGCTGAGCTCAACCGGCGAAGTGTGCCAGTGGCCAGGTTCAACCCTGCCGATATCGGCGGTGGTCTGACGGTCACGGCTCGGTTCGGCACCTGCCCGGCCCCGGTGGTCGGGCAGGTGCGTACCTCGTCGAGGACCGTCGACCTGACCCGCGCACGGGCGGTGTACTGGCGCCGCCCCGTCTGGCCGACCTTCCCGTATCTGGACCGCGACGACGCTCAGTTCGCGGCGGCCCAGGTCCGATACGGGGTGGGAGGCATCCTTTACGCCCTTGACGGCCCCCTGTGGGTGAACCACCCGCTTAGCAACGCCGCCGCGGACTACAAACCAGCCCAACTGGCTCTCGCCCACAGGCTCGGTCTCACCGTCCCGCCGACCCTTGTGACCAATGACCCGGACCAGGCACGGGAGTTCATCGTCGCCCACGGTCAGGTGGTCTACAAGACACTGCGGTGGACACCGTACGAGCGAGACGGACTGCCTGTCACGGGGTGGGCGGATCCGGTCACCGCTGCCGAGATCGATGACGGCGTGAGTGTGACGCCGCACCTGTTCCAGGCTCGTGTGAACAAGGCCGCCGACGTGCGGGTACTGGTGGTCGACCGGCAGACATTCGCCGTGCGGATCGACTCGGACCTGGGGGACTGGCGCAAGGATTACTCCGCCCTCTCCTACAGCGTTGTGGACCTGCCCGATCACATGGACAAGGCGCTCCTCGCCTACCTGGACCACTTCAGGCTGGCGTCCGGGAGCTTTGACCTCGCTCTGGACCGAGCGGATGACTACTGGTGGTTGGAGCTGAACCCGAACGGCCAGTGGGCGTGGCTGGAGGAGAAGACAGGCCTGGAGATGTCTGCCGCATTCGCTGATTTGCTGACCCGAGGAGGCGCCCGCCATGACTGATACCGGACCCGAAAGGGGTGCCCTCGCTGACCGGCTGGAGCGGGCCGGTGTCCTCGTGTCGGCCCAGTGGCGGGCCGCGGTGGAGGCCGTGCCGCGTGAGCTGTTCCTGAACCCCGGGGTCTTCCTGCCGGTGGCCGGTGGCCGCTGGCGGCCGGTCACTGCCGTAGGGACCGACCCGATGGAGTGGGCAGAGATCGCCTACGGCGACTGGTCCCTGACCACACAGCTGGACGGCCACCTCACCGCCGATCAGGCCGACGGCCTTGTGACCGGCGTACCTACATCGTCGTCCACCACACCGGTCACCGTGGTCGGCATGATCGAGAGCCTGGACGTGGACGACAGGCACCGGGTCCTGGAGATCGGTACGGGCACCGGTTATTCCTCTGCCCTGATGTGCCACCGCCTCGGCGAGGACAACGTGACGACGGTCGAGGTGGATCCCGGTGTGGCTGCCCGTGCGGACGCCGCTTTGGAAGCGGCAGGGTTCTCGACATGGACCGTTACGGGAGACGGGCTCTTCGGACACCCCAGCCGCGCCCCGTACGACCGGGTGATCGCCACCTGTGCCGTGCGACGCATCCCGCACACCTGGATCCGGCAGACGAAGCCGGGCGGCATCATCCTGACCACGGTGGGCTCCTGGCCTTACGGTACTGGTCTGGCGAAGGTCACAGTGGGCGGGGACGGGACCGCCGAGGGCAGGATCATCTGCGCCTCCTCCTTCATGCAGGCTCGGGCTCAAGCCATGGTCCCAGCAGCCGGTGACCTGTCCGCCCGCACGGCCTACGCCGACAGCGAGCGAGCGGCGAAGGTCACGCCCGCCACGCTGGAGGAATGGATGCCCGCTTTCCTCGCCCAGCTCGCCGCCCCCGGCGTCCAACTCGTCCGTGCCTCGACGCGCGAGGGGCTTGCACTCCTGTACCTCTTCGACTCGGAGCGCGAGTCCTTCGCAGAATTCACCTCTGACGGCAGCGGCTGGACCGTTCGCCAAGGTGGGCCCGTGGCCTTGTGGGACGACATCGAGCACACTCTCACCGCATGGCAGGACGCGGGGAGTCCGGACATCACCGCCGTATGGCTCAAGGTCGACAACAAGTCTCACACGTACGGGATCGAGGGCGCACCATCGTTGCAATGGTGCCATCGCCTTGCCTGAACGAGGATCAGTGCCCCTTGTCGGCCCGCCACCTTTCCTGGGAAGCAGTGCTCGAAGCACAAGGGAGCGAGATGGACGACGAACCGCTTTCAGAATGGGCGGCACGCCGGGGCGCCAAGGTCGGGCGGCTTCGCGCCGTACCCCTCGTCTCCGGTGAGGGCCCCAGGGGCTCGCATCTGAATCCGCATGCGCCCCGCGTCATCCAGCGATGGAACGGACACTCCTGGGAGCCCCACGGTTTCGCGTCCAACCTCGCCGAGGCGCAACGCATTCTGTACCCCGAGGCCAGTGAACCCCCGGCCGCGGGGCCGCCGCCCAGGCTCGGCGAGGGCACCGGAAAACACCGTAAGCCTCCGAGGCCGGCGTCGGAGAGCTGATCGAGCAGGAGACCTTGCCATGGGCCAGGACTACGCTCAGAGCTTCGACTCTGTCTGGGCCGCCGCGCGACCCTGGACACCCGACCAGGAGAGGACCGCCGACCATGGGCAGGACTGAGTACTACAACGACCCGGCCGCCCCGAAGGCGAACACCCTCATTCCGGCCAGCAACCTGCTCGTCGTCGACGAGACCGGCGCCATCCTCCTCCAGCGCCGTCGCGACACCGGCCAGTGGGCACTCCCCGGCGGGGCCCAGGACATCGGCGAGACCGCGGCCGAGTGCGCCGTACGCGAGTGCCTGGAGGAGACCGGCATCATCGCGGAGATCACCGGCTTCCTCGGCGTCTACACCAACCCGAACCACATCGTCGCCTACACCGACGGCGAGATCCGCCAGCAGTACGAGAACACCTACATCGGCCGCCCCGTCGGCGGAGCACCCACGATCAACGACGAGGCCGACGGGGTCCGCTTCGTCCAGCCGGCCGAGCTGGACCGGTACGACATCCACCAGAGCATGCGCCAGCAGATCGGCGACTACCTCGCCGGCACCTATCCCTACCTCGGCTGAGCCACCAGGGCAGCCTCAATCCTCTCGACCGAGGAGAAGAACTCCGGCGCCGCCCGCCGGATGAACCGCCCGACCACACTGTCCGGGCCGTAGCGGCCGACGACCTCCGCGATCCGCTCCCCTGCGGTGGTCCGGTTGCGTCGGGCGTCGTCGTCATGTCGCAGTACACGAGTGCGTCCACCAGCAGCGGATCGTCCAGCAGCGGGAACTCCGTTACCAACTCCTCACTCAGCTCGCGCTTCTTGGCTTCCAGCAGCGCGAAGGTGTGGTTGGCGACCAGGCGGGGCAGCCGTTCGTCCGCAGTGTGCCTGTCCCTGAGGAAGCGGGCGCCGTCGAGGGGGTGGAAACCGGTCATAGCCAAGCGGGGCGCGTAGCCGACGTCGTGCAGAACGGCGGCGGACGTCAGCAGGTCGGCGTCCGCGCCTAGAAGCCGCCCGATCTGCGCCGCCCGGGCGGCGACTCCCTGGCAGTGCGCCCATCGCCGAGGAAGCGCGTCAGCGAGCTCGGCCTGTGCGATGGTCTGTGCCCAGTGGTACATCGCCTGGTTCATGGACGGCTTCATCCCCTTCCGGAGCATCGGTCAGTCCCCGTACCTCGGCCGACCGTGCAAGAGGGCTGCCGCTCCCAGGCAAGGACGCTGGCGAGGTCGGCGCGTGGGCGCGGATTGTCCGGTCGTCATCGCTCGACGGGCGGCGGCACGGCCGACCGAATAGGCGCGAGGAACGGCGCGAGCGGCCACGACGGCCCGGCACTCGGCAATGGCGCCGCACCTTCCGAGCTGTCTCCGGCTCCCTGCTGGACCGACGGTGGCGAGGCCGCCCCGAAGGGGGCGCGGGGAACGGCGCGAGCGGCCACGACGGCCGGCAGTCGGCGACGTACCGCACCTCCCGAGCTGTCTCCGGCTCCCTGCTGGACCGACGGTGGCGAGGCCGCCCCGTAGGGGGCGCGGGGAACGGCGCGAGCGGCCACGACGGCCGGCAGTCGGCGACGTACCGCACCTGCCGAGCTGTCTCCGGCTCCCTGCTGGACCGACGGTGGCGAGGCCGCCCCGTAGGGGGCGCGGGGAACGGCGCGAGCGGCCACGACGGTCCCGCAGTCGGCGACGTACCGCGCCTGCCGAGCTGTCTCCGGGCTCCCTGCTGGACCGACGGTGGCAAGGCCGCCCCGAAAGGGGCACGGGGAACTGCGCGAGCGGCCACGACGGCCGGCAGTCGGCAACGGCACCGCAACCCCCGAGCTGTCCCCCGCCCTGGACGCCAAGGGGGCGCGGGGAACGGCGCGAGCGGCCACGACGGCCCGCAGTCGGCAACGGCACCGCAACCCCCCGAGCTGCCCCCCGCTCCCCGCTGAACCGGCGGAGCCCGAACGTATGCTCAAGGAATGACGACTTCCGCGACCTCCGGAACCGGCCCGACCGAGAACTCCATGCGTCGCGCCCTCAAACGCGCCCGGGACGGCGTCGCCCTCGACGTCTCCGAGGCGGCGGTGCTGCTCCAGGCGCGCGGCGAGGCCCTTGACGACCTCGCCGCGTCCGCCGCCCGGGTGCGGGACGCGGGCCTGGAAGCGGCGGGCAGGCCCGGCGTCATCACGTACTCGAAGAGCGTCTTCGTCCCCCTCACCCGGCTGTGCCGGGACAAGTGCCACTACTGCACCTTCGTCACCGTCCCCGGCAAGCTGCGCCGCGCCGGGCACGGGATGTTCATGTCCCCGGACGAGGTCCTGGACATCGCCCGCAAGGGCGCGGCGCTCGGCTGCAAGGAAGCCCTGATCACCCTCGGCGACAAGCCCGAGGACCGCTGGCCGGAGGCGCGTGAATGGCTGGACGCGCACGGCTACGACGACACCATCGCCTACGTCCGTGCCGTCTCCATCCGCATCCTGGAGGAGACGGGTCTGCTCCCGCACCTCAACCCGGGCGTCATGACCTGGACGGACTTCCAGCGCCTCAAGCCCGTCGCCCCTTCCATGGGCATGATGCTGGAGACCACCGCGACCCGACTGTGGTCGGAGCCGGGCGGCCCGCACCACGGCTCCCCGGACAAGGAACCCGCCGTACGGCTGCGGGTCCTGGAGGACGCGGGCCGCTCCTCCGTCCCGTTCACCTCCGGGTTGCTGATCGGCATCGGTGAGACCTACGAGGAGCGCGCGGAGTCCCTTTTCGCGCTGCGCAAGGTCGCACGCGCCTACCACGGCATCCAGGAGCTGATCATCCAGAACTTCCGCGCCAAGCCGGACACGGCGATGCGCGGCATGCCGGACGCGGAACTGGACGATCTGGTCGCCGCCGTGGCCGTCGCCCGGCACATCATGGGCCCGAGCGCCTGCCTCCAGGCCCCGCCGAACCTGGTCGACGCCGAGTACGAGCGGCTGATCGGGGCGGGCATCGACGACTGGGGCGGCGTCTCCCCGCTCACCATCGACCACGTCAACCCGGAACGCCCCTGGCCGCAGATCGAGGAGCTGGCCGCGAAGTCCGCGGCGGCCGGCTTCGAAATGCGAGAACGCCTGTGTGTCTACCCGGAGTTCGTGCGGCGCGGCGAGCCCTGGCTGGACCCGCGGCTGCGCCCGCACGTGGCCGCGCTGGCCGACCCTGAGACCGGCCTCGCGCGTCCCGGGGCCCGCCCGGCGGGGCTGCCCTGGCAGGAGCCGGATGAGGCGTTCACCGCCACCGGCCGTACCGATCTGCACCGCACCATCGACACCGAGGGCCGCACCGCCGACCGGCGCGACGACTTCGACGAGGTGTACGGCGACTGGTCCGCGCTGCGCGAGGCGGCGGCCCCCGGGATGGCACCGGAGCGGATCGACACGGACGTACGCGCGGCCCTGGCGACCGCGGCCGACGACCCGACCCGGCTGACCGACGCGGAGGCGCTGGCCCTGCTGCACGCCGACGGCACGGCGCTGGACGCGCTCACCCGGATCGCCGACGATGTGCGCCGGGCGGCGGTCGGCGACGACGTCACCTACATCGTGACCCGCAACATCAACTTCACCAATGTCTGCTACACCGGCTGCCGCTTCTGCGCGTTCGCGCAGCGCCGCACGGACGCCGACGCGTACACCCTGTCCCTGGAGCAGGTCGCGGACCGCGCCCAGCAGGCGTGGGACGTCGGCGCGGTGGAGGTGTGCATGCAGGGCGGCATCCACCCGGACCTGCCCGGTACCGCGTACTTCGACATCGCGAGGGCGGTCAAGGAACGCGTCCCGGGGATGCATGTGCACGCCTTCTCGCCGATGGAGGTGGTCAACGGCGCCACCCGCACCGGCCTGTCGATCCGCGAGTGGCTGACGGCGGCGAAGGAGGCCGGGCTCGACTCCGTGCCGGGTACGGCGGCGGAGATCCTGGACGACGAGGTGCGCTGGGTGCTCACCAAGGGCAAGCTGCCCACGGCGACCTGGATCGAGGTGATCACGACCGCGCACGAGCTGGGCATCCGGTCGAGTTCGACGATGATGTACGGCCATGTGGACCAGCCCCGCCACTGGCTCGGCCATCTGCGCACGCTCGCCCGCATCCAGCGGGAGACGGGCGGCTTCACGGAGTTCGTGACGCTGCCGTTCATCCACACCAACGCGCCGGTGTATCTGGCGGGCATCGCCCGGCCGGGCCCGACGCCGCGGGACAACCGGGCGGTGACCGCGATGGCCCGGCTGCTGCTGCACCCGTACATCCCGAACATCCAGACCAGCTGGGTGAAGCTGGGCACGGAGGGCGCGGCGGAGATGCTGCGCTCCGGCGCGAACGACCTGGGCGGCACGCTCATGGAGGAGACGATCTCCCGCATGGCGGGCTCCTCGTACGGCTCCTACAAGTCGGTGCGCGACCTGGTTGCGGTGGCGGAGGCGGCGGGCCGCCCGGCCCGGCCCCGTACGACGCTGTACGGGCCGGTGCCCGAGGAGCGGCGGCGGGCGGCGGCGGCCTCGGACGGGCATCTTCCTCAGCTGCTGCCGGTGCTGGACTGACACCCTCGGGAGGCCGCCGGACGGCACGACCACAGTACGATGATCCGACCCCCGTTCGACGGGGACCCGTAGCGGAGGAGATGCGTACCCGTGCCAGCCCGACTGCCCTCGTGGGCCTGGGTCACCGGTCTGACGGTGGGGGCGACCGCGGCCGTCGTCGCCCTCGCCGTCCAGGCCGACAAGGGGCCGCACCCCACCGCCGCGGCGGCCCGGCCCAGCGCGTCGGCGTCCGCGAGCGCGCACCCGGCACCCGAGCCGACCCGGACGGCGGCCCCCGCGGTGCCGGACGGCTCCGGCACCGGCCGGCGCATCGTCTACTCGCTCGGCCAGAAGCGGGTGTGGCTGGTCGACGCGGCGGAGAAGGCGACCAGGACCTTCACCGTGTGGCCGGGCACGGTCAGCCCCGACCCCGGCACCTACACCATCTCCAACACCCGCCCGGCCACGACCGGTTCGGACGGCGTACCGATCGAGCACGTCCTCTACTTCGCCGGCAAGTCGGGCCTGTCGATCGCCTTCTCCAACGCGGCCGACGGCTCGTCCCCGCCGCCCGCCGACGGCAAGCAGACCAGCGGCATCCGGATGCCCAAGGCGGACGGCGCGGCCCTGTGGACGTTCGGCACGGAGCCGGACACCAAGGTCACGGTGGTCAGCTAGCCGACGACCGGTCCGGCAGCTGGACGATCAGCAGGACGACACCGCTGAGCAGGAACGCCCGGGTCGCCGCCTCCAGTCCGTTCCACGTCTTCGACTGCCACATGGCGAACCACTCGCCGCCGATCGCGATGAATCCGGCGCCGAACAGCAGCATCACCATCAGCAGCCCGTACGTGGACAGCCGCCGGGCCCGCCCGTGGTCGCGGCGCGCCCACAGCCACGTCCCGGCGACGAGGACGAGGGCCGCGGCCCACTCCCAGACGATGATCGCGACGTAGGCGGAGTCCTGGAGCGCGGTGCTCGTGACGGCCCGGCCCATCAGGTTCTTGTCCCGGAACGTCGTGTCCATGGCCAGAACATGCCGTACGAACTGCTGATTGGTGCCGAAGTCCATGACGTTCCCCAGGGCGACGAGCGTCATATAGAGGGCGACGGTCGCGGTGAGCACTCCCGCGGCCAGGGCGAGCCCACGGGATCCGGCGGCGGCACCGGCGTCGGCGGTGCGTGTGGTGGAGGTGGTGACCATGACCGGTTCCTTCCCTGCCGACTCCGGTGTGTCCCATACGCATTGAGCCAGATTGGAGCCGGGCCGTTCCGGTGAGGCGAGGGGGCGTACGCATGGCGCGGCCGCGGCTGTCGACGCGGGAGCTGATCGGGCGCCGCAGACGGTTTCCGGGTTCATCGGACGCGGCGCCGAACGGGCCGCGTTCCGGGCTGACTTCGGCGTTGCCCCCGAGGACGAGCGGCACCGGTTCCCGTCCCACGTCCATGGCAACGCGGGGGTCGGAAAGACCTTCCTGGTACGGGAGTTGGAGCAGATCGCCGAGGAACACGGGGCGCTGACCCGCGTATGGGAGGAGGCCGCCGGGAGCGTGCCGGAGGCACCGGCCGCCATCAGCCGCCAATGCGCCGCCCAGGGCCACCGGTTCAAGGAACGGGACCGGCTGCCGGCCGCGCACCGGGAGCACCGGCCCGAGGCGGAGGCGGCCGACTACGACCGGGCGCCCGCCCTGGACCCCGACCACGCGTCGGCATACGCGAGCCGCGGTGCCTCACTGGCCGCCCTGCACCGCCCCGAGGACGCACTCGCGGACTTCGACCGCGCACTGCGCCGCAGACCGGACTACGCCTCGCCCAAACCCGATGAACAGCCGTACTGCGCACCCGCCCGGCGGACTGACGCCCGGCGAGCCGGCGCTCCGACGCGACCGAGCGGTTCGTCGGCGTATGCGGGGCGGTGGTGTCACGGGGACGTGGTGCTCAGTGCGGGCGGCCCCCGGGCCTGGCGGCGGCGGACGGCGGTGCTGCGCACTCGGCCCGTGGACCGAGGCCCGGTGACCGGGCGGCTGGGGCGGGCCGTTGCCCTGACGGTGTGGCCGCCCCACGGGGCGGGGCCCGACGGTCGCGTTCGGGAATGTCATCGGCCGGGCCCGACGGTCGCGTTCGGGAATGCCATCGGCCGGGGGCGTCGGCCGCGTTCGGCAACGCCTCCCGGTCGGGACCGTCGGTCTTCGGCAGCGCCGCCCGGCCGGGGACCCGCGCGCAGCCCGCGTTCGGGAGTCGTCGGGGCGGGGCAGCGGCATGCCGGCGCGCGCCGGCGTCGAGGTCCGCAGAGCCCGCGCGCGTCGTCGTTTTCCGGGCGTTCACGAAGCCCTCATGCGGCAAGGCTTGGTGGCGGCTTTGCCCTCGGCCTACCTTCACGGGGCACAGTCGGTCCGATGTAAGCGAGGCCAGAATGCTCCTCAGGCATGCAATCGCCGCCCTGGCAGTGGTGCCCGCGCTCGCTGTCCCGGCGACCGCCCAGGCGGCCACCGCTCAGCAGGGTGCCCAGCACGTTCTTCCCCAGAAGACCCACTTCGATCTGCAGGCCCACCGCGGCGGCATCGGCATGACCACCGAGGAGTCCCTGGAGGGCTTCGGCAAGGCCCTGCGCCTCGGGGTGAGCACCCTTGAGCTGGACACGCACGTCACCAAGGACCAGAAGGTCGTGGTCAATCACGACCGGCAGATCAGCGCCCAGAAGTGCAAGGACACCGGCCCGGTGACGCCGGGCGACCCGATGTACCCGTACGTCGGCAAGTACATCAAGGACCTGACGCTGGCCCAGATCAAGACGATGGACTGCGGCTACCAGCAGCTGCCCGGCTTCCCCGAGCAGGAGCAGATCAAGGGCTTCCGCATGGTGGAGCTGAAGGACGTCCTCAACCTGGTCAAGAGCTACAAGGCCAAGCAGGTCAAGCTCAACATCGAGACCAAGGTCGAGGCGGGCGCGCCCGAGCAGACGGCGCCGCGCGAGCTGTTCGTACGGCGCGTCTACGAGGAGATCCACCGCTCGGGCATCGAGAAGCAGGTCACCATCCAGTCCTTCGACTGGGGCGCCCTGAAGGTGATGCACCGGCTCGCGCCGTCCTACCCGCTGGTGGCGCTGACCAACTACGACTTCCTCCAGGTCGGCAAGCCCGGCGCGTCCCCGTGGCTCGGCGGCATCGACGCCGACGACTACGACGGCGACTTCGTCAAGGCGGCCGCCGCCGTCCCGGGCGTCACGGCGCTCTCGCCCGTCTACGGCATGCCGCAGAACGGGACCGTCGCGGACCCGGACTTCCGGTTCTACGTCACCGAGAAGATGGTCGCGGACGCCCATGCGCGCGGCCTGAAGGTCATCCCGTGGACCTGTGACGACAACCCGACCATCGAGGCGCTGATGGACATGGGGATCGACGGCATCATCACCGACTACCCCAACCACGTCCGGGACATCATGGCCGACCGCGGCATGCGCCTGCCCAAGTCCTACCCCGCGCCCCGCACCCACTGACGCCCTCGTCCCGCCGGTGGTGCCGGCCGCCCCCGGCCGACACCACCGCCCCGCCGGTCACCCGCCTGGAACAACGCGGCTTCCCGACGACTGACAAGCCCTCGGCGAACCGCGTCACGACACCGAGGCGGCGGGCCGGGCGTGCCGGGACGCCACCGGCTGTCCGTCGCCGTCGGAGTCAGCGGCCGGCCAACGTCTCGCCCAGCACCCCGAGTTGACGTCGGCGGCGGTGTCGGCAGACCCCGCTGACAGACCCCGTCGACACCCGATACCGGTCACTCTCCGTCATTTCTGTCACATCCCGCATACCGATCCGCCTCCTGAACGGACCGTTCCCGGTCGAATACAGTGCTGTGCTGTCGTGCGTACGGACGCTGCCCGGAGGAGGTCTTGGTGGGTGCGACAGCCGGTGCGGTCTGGGGCCGTGCCGAACAGCAGGACTTCCGCAGCCGGGTGCGGGGCACGCTCCTCGGCGCGGCCGTCGGCGACGCGCTGGGCGGCCCGGCGGACGGGCTCACGCTGGAGGAGATCCGCTCCGCGTTCGGCGCCGAGGGCCTGGTGGACCTGGCCGTCGGCTTCGGCAGGCGCGGCGCGGTCACCCACCACACCCAGCTGACCCTGTTCACCGTGGACGGCCTGATCCGCGCCCAGGTCCGCCGCGACACCGGCGCCTGGCATCCGCCGACCGATCTGCACCGGGCGTATCTGCGCTGGGCGGCAACCCAGCGGGACTGGGGCCCGGACGAGCGCCGCGAGGAGGACGGCTGGCTGGCCCGTCAGGAGTGGCTGTACGCCCGGCGGGATCCGTCGCGGGCGCTGCTGATCGGCTTCGGCGACGCGCACATGGGCACGCTGGACAAGCCCAAGAACCCGGGCGAGCTGGGCCCGGAGGCGGTGGCCAGGTCGGCGCCGTTCGGGCTGCTGGTCGGCTGGGAGCCGCAGCTGGTGGTGCAGCTGGCCGTGGAGTGCGCGGCGCAGACCCACGGGCACCCCACGGCGTATCTGGCGGCGGGCGCGTACGCGGTGATCGTGCACGCGCTGGCCCGCGGCGAGAGCCTGGACGGCGCCGTCCAGCGGGCGCTCGCCCTGCTCGCCGCCCGGCCCGGCCACCAGCCGGTCTCGGACGCACTCCAGCACGCGCTCGGCGCGGTGCGGCAGGGCATGCCGAGCCCGGCGCGGGTGGAGGAACTGGCGGGCGACGGCACGGCGGACGGGCTGCTGGCCGCCGCCGTGTACTGCGCGCTGGTGGGGGAGGACGTACGGCACGGGCTGTGCCTGGCCGTCAACCAGGCGGGGCCCTCCGGCGCGGCGGGCGCGCTCACCGGCGGACTGCTGGGCGCCCTGCACGGTGAAACGGCCCTCCCGCCGGCCTGGCTGGCCGAACTGGAGGGCCGCCCCACGATCCTGGAACTGGCCGACGACTTCGCGATGGAGATGACCCAGGGGCCCGCGCTGCACGGGCCCTCCGGGTCCTCGCCGGGGTGGCTGGTCCGGTATCCGAGGGCCTGACGCTCACTCCTGCGCGGGCGCGCCCACCACGTTGTCGCCCGCCTGCGCGGGGGCCGGCACGGCGCGGGCCGCGCTGTCGTCGTCCGTGTTGATCCGCTCGATGATCGCGAGCCGTTCCGGGGTGTCCTCCGGCTTGAGGTAGCCGATGAGGACGTACAGCACCAGGGAGACGGCCAGCGGCACGGAGACCTGGTACTGGAGCGGGACGCCGCCGTCGACGTTCCAGTTGATCGGGTAGTTGACCAGCCAGAAGGCCAGCAGTCCAAGCGCCCAGCTGACGAGTGCGGCTGTCGGTCCTGACCTGCGGAACGTGCGCAGCAGCCCCAGCATCATCGGGATGGCGATCGGGCCCATGAGACCGGCGACCCACTTGATGACGACGGTGATGATGTCCTTGAACGTGGGCGAGTTGACCTGTGTGGCCACGGCCATGGACAGACCGAGGAAGACGACGGTGGTGATGCGGGCCGCGATCAGGCCCGAGCGCTCGCCCCAGTCACGCGCCCGTGCGGACAGCACCGGTGCCACGTCCCGGGTGAACACGGCGGCGATGGCGTTGGCGTCCGAGGAGCACATGGCCATGGTGTGGGAGAAGAAGCCGACGATGACAAGTCCCAGCATGCCGTGCGGCAGGAGCTGTTCGGTCATCAGGGCGTAGGAGTCGGAGCCGTCCGGCTTCTGCGCCTGGACCAGCAGCGGCGACATCCACATCGGGAAGAACAGGACGACCGGCCACACCAGCCAGAGCGCCGCGGACAGCCGGGCCGAGCGCGACGCCTCGTGCGCACTGGCGGTCGCCATGTAGCGCTGGGCCTGGTTCAGCATGCCGCCGTTGTACTCGAAGAGCTTGATGAACAGGAAGGCGAGCAGGAAGACCGTGCCGTAGGGGCCGACCAGCGGCTTGCCGTGGCCGTGCAGCGCGGGCTCGTCCCAGGCGCCGAAGAACCCGATGTTCTTGTCGTTGAGTTCGACCACCACCGCGACGAACATGGCGAGACCGGCCAGCAACTGGATGACGAACTGGCCGAGTTCGGTCAGCGCGTCCGCCCACAGGCCGCCGATGGTGCAGTAGATCGCGGTGATCACACCGGTGATGAGGATGCCCTGGTTGAGGGAGACGCCGGTGAAGACGGACAACAGCGTGGCGATGGCGGCCCACTTGGCGCCCACGTCCACGATCTTCAGCAGCATGCCGGACCAGGCGAGCGCCTGCTGGGTGGGGAGGTTGTAGCGGTTCTTCAGGTATTCCAGCGGCGAGGCCACATGCAGCCGTGAGCGCAGCCGGTTGATGCGCGGTGCGAACAGCTTCGAGCCGATGGCGATGCCCAGCGCGATGGGGAAGGACCAGGTGACGAAGGAGGTGACGCCGTAGGTGTAGGCGATTCCGGCGTACCCGGTGAACATGACCGCGCTGTAGCCGGACATGTGGTGCGAGATGCCGGAGAGCCACCAGGGCATCTTGCCGCCGGCCGTGAAGAAGTCGCTGACGTTGTCCACGCGCTTGTGCGACCACACGCCGATCGCGACCATCACGCCGAAGTAGGCGATGAGCACGGCCCAGTCGATACCGTTCATGTGCCCCCCTTCCAGGGTCCGCCTTGTGAACTCCGCTCAGCCGGTCGGCACTTCGCACGAACGGAGCGGGGACGGGGAAGGCCGCGAAGTGCCCGCTCATCGTGGGTGCGCTGACGAGGGCACGACAAGGCGACGGAAGGTCAAGTACAGGTAAAAAGGTTCGAATTGCTGACCTTGGTTCACATCTTTGAACGTCTTCGCTGGGGCCGTGAAGGGGTTCAGCGCATCAGCTCCCCGGCGTTGACCAGCAGGGACTGCCCCGTGATGGCGCGCGCCCGGTCCGAGGCCAGGAACACCGCCGCGTCCGCCACGTCCCCGTCCGTCGCCAGCTCCGGCAGCGCCATCCGGTCCGTCAGCCGGCCCAGCACCTCCGCCTCCGGCACCTGCTCGGCCTGCGCGGTGAACCGCACGTAGGCCCGCACCGGCGGGCCCCACATCCAGCCCGGCAGCACGGTGTTCACCCGGATCCGGTACGGCCCCAGCTCGCGCGCCAGCGAGTACATCGCGCTGGTCAACGCCCCCTTCGAAGCGGCGTACGCGGCCTGCTGCACCTGCGAGGGCGCCGCCACCGCCGACTGGGTCCCGATGAACACCACCGAACCGCCGCCCGCCTTCAGCGAGGGCAGACAGGCCCGGGTCATCCGCAGCGTGCCCAGCAGATTCACATCGAGCACCGACCCCCAGGTCGCAAGGTCCGCGTCCTCAAGCCCGCCGAAGTAGGAGTCCCACGCGGCCACATGCACCACGGCGTCGATCCGTCCGAACCGCTCCCGCGCCAGCCCCGCCAGCGCCGCGCACTGCTCGTCGTCGGTGATGTCGGTCGCCCGGTACGCCGTGTGCGCGCCCGCCGGATCGATCTCCGCCGCGCTCTTGGCGAGGTTCGCCTCGGTGCGCGCCCCGAGCACCGCGTTGCCCCCGTCCCGTACGACGGCCGCGGCGACCTGGTGGCCGAGCCCGGCCCCCACCCCCGACACGACGACGGTCTTGCCCGCGAGCAGTGACATGGCGGACCTCCTGGCTGTCCCGGCCCTGGCGCTTTATCTGACGGAGCGTCAGAGTATGGGCGTCCGCAGGAGTTAGGAAGAGCACCGGACGACGGAGGGGAACCGTATGAGCGAGGAAACCCGCAGCGAGCTGTACGCCGAACTGGCCGCCGTGGGCCCCTACGGGGTCCGCCCCGGGCACGCCCTGATCACCATGGTCGAACCGCACCCCGGCCATGAGTACGCCTACAACCGCTGGTACGAGGACGACCACTACTACGCCGGGGCGATGGCCATGCCCTGGATGTACGCGGGCCGCCGCTGGGTGGCCACCCGGGACCTGCAACTCCTGCGCTACCCCGAGAAGTCGGCCGTGGCCCGGCCGGTCACCGCCGGCTGCTACCTCTCCACGTACTGGATCACCGACGGACGCTACGACGACCACATGCGCTGGACGGTCGCCATCAACCGGCGCCTGAACCGTGACGCCCGCGTCTACCAGGACCGCACCCATGTCTTCACGGCCTTCCAGGACCACGAGGCGACCGTCTACCGGGACGGCGCCGCCGGCCCCCGCGACCACCACGCCCTCGACCACCCCTATGCCGGCCTCGTGCTGGAGGTCGTGGACGCCGAGCCGGCCCGCGGCCGGGCCGCCCTGCTGGAGTGGCTGCGCGCCCGCCATCTGCCGAAGCGGCTGGCGGGCTCCCCGGCCGCCCTGGTGACCGTGTTCCGGCCGACGCCGCTGCCCGGCGACCGCATGACCTATGTGAAACAGGTCGAGGGCACCGACACCCGACTCACCCTGCTCTGGTTCCTGGAGAGCGACCCGCGCCAGTGCTGGGAGCGGAACTTCACCGGACTCGACCAACAGGTACGGGAGTCGGGCCTCGGCCGGGTCGAGCTGGTGGCGCCGTTCATCCCGACGATCCCCGGCACCGACCGCTACGTCGCCGAACTGCGGGCCACCGGGCCGTCCGACGCCTGACCGCGCCGGTCACCGCTTCAGCTCGTCCGGGCACGGCGTGCCCCGCGGCAGCTGGTACGGCGCCGCCAGACGGTACGTCCCGGCCCGCGGGGCCAGCAGCATCGTCCACTTGTCGCCCTTGGCGTCCTCGGCCGTCTCCATCAGACAGCCGTTGACGTTCTCGTACGTCTTCGGCACCCCGTCGGCGCGATGCTTGGAGGCCCGCGTCTCCTGCGGCGGCTTCAGGCTCTTGCCGTCGGCGTCCACGATGCTCAGCCACGGCGAGTACGGGATGCGGATCAGGACCCGGCCCGCCCTGCGCACCTCGATGGTCAGCTCGCCCTGCTCCGCCCGGTCGACGGCCGCGTTCGGCTCGGCGAGCGGCGCCGGGTCCGTCACCCGGAACAACTGCCAGTTGGCGTCGCCCCAGACCTGCTTCAGATACGGCAGCCCGCGCTGGACCAGCTCCCGTTCCCGCTCGCCGCCGTCACCGTCCGGCTCGCCCTTGGGCAGCACCACGAAGTGGACGGCCCAGCGCTGCAACCACTCGTGGTAGTTCGCCGAGTTGAGCGTGTCGTCGTAGAAGAGGGGGTTGCGCTCCATGTCGGCCTGCCGGTTCCAGCCGCGCGCCAGATTGACGTACGGGGCGAGCGCGGACGCCTCCCGGTGGGAGCGCGCCGGGACCACCTCGACCCGCCCCTTCTCGGCGTCCACCTGCTGCAACTCGTTGACCAGCGGGGCCAGCTCACGCGCCCAGGACGCCGCGGGCGTCGTGTGCACGATGTCGTCGACCGACTTGAAGCCGATCCAGCCGGCGAACCCCAGGAACGACAGCACGATCGCGTACCACTTGCGCGACCGCGGCACCGCGAAGGGCAGCGCCGCGACCAGCGCCACCCCCGCGAACAGCATCGCCAGCCGGGAGATGTTCGACCCGATCTGCGAACTGACCAGCCACACCAGCAGCACCGCGAGGCTGTACACCCCGGCCGTCAGCCGGACCGTCGTCCACTGTCTGGGCACCAGGAACAGACACAGCAGCCCGTACACCAGCGGCAGGATCATCGAGCCGAAACCCATCGGCTGGGTGCCCGAGAACGGGAACAGCCAGGCCGCGACGGCGACGACCGCGGACGGCGCGAGCCCCAGCGCCCAGGCGCCCGGGCGGCGCTTCTGCAGGAACAACGCCACCGCGACCAGGCCCACGAACAGGCCCGCGACCGGCGAGGCCATGGTGGCCAGCGCGGCCAGCGGCGCCGCGACCAGGGCCTTCGCCCACCGCTTGTGGCGCCAGCGGTAGGGCCAGCAGAAGACGGCCGCGACCGCGCCCAGGGCGAACAGCGTGCCCAGACCGAAGGTCACCCGGCCCGACAACGCGTTGCACAGCAGCGCGAAGACCCCGGCCAGCGCCGCCCACAGCGGATTGCGCACCGACCGGCTGCGGATCAGCACCATGGTCAGCAGCCCCGCCGACACCGTCCCGGCGACCATCATGGTCGTACGGACACCGAGGACCGACATCAGATACGGCGACACCACGCTGTACGACACCGGGTGCATCCCGCCGTACCAGGCGAGGTTGTACGCCGAGTCGGGGTGCCGGCCGACGAACTCGGCCCACGCGTCCTGGGCCGCGAGGTCGCCGCCGCTGTTGGCGAACGTGAAGAACCAGATGATGTGCAGCACACCGGCGAGCGCAGTGACGGAGAGGGCGGGATGCCGCAGCAGCCGCTGCCGCAGGGGTTCGGCGACGGCGAGCAGCCCGGTCGAGCGGGACGCACGCTCGTCCGCGGGTCCGGTGCGGTCGTCTACGTCGGCTACGCCGTCTACGCCGTCTACGTCGTCTGCGGGGCCGGTGTGGGTGTTGTCGGGGTCGGCGTGGGCGTCAACGTCGGTTGCGGGCAGGCGTATTCGCGGGCCCGATCCCGGGCCCGGATCGGCGTCGTCGGCGCGTGTCGGCTCCGCAGTGGCCACCTGAAGGCACTCCCCGTGTCCCGTCTTTTGTTCTCGGCCGGGTTCCCCGGTGTTTCCGGCCGCTTACCTGCCAGTTCGCGGCCCTGTCCCGTTGACCGGCGACCTGCCCCGATTCGTGACGCTAGCACGCACCCCGCCGCGCGGCCCCCGGGTGGGGGCCCCGTCGACGGGGTGCGGGGACGGACCGGGTGCGGCGGGTCAGCCGAGCCGGGTCAGCTTGTCCGTGAAACCGGGCTCCGTGAGGTCCTTCTGCAAGGCGACCGGCACCTTGACCGCGCCGTTCGAACCGTCACCCACGGTGAGGGTGCCGACCTTGGTACCGGCCTTCGCGGAGTGCGGCACATCGCCGGTGACGAACGACAGCCCGACCTTCAGCCCCGCCCAGCCGACCGCCGTGACGTCCTTCGTGATGACGACCGGCGTACGGCCGCCGAGCCCGTCGTCGACGTACCCGACGACATCGCCCTTCTTCAGGATCGTCGCCGACTTCAGCGCGCCCTGCGCGGCCCGGATCAGCTTGTCGCCCGCGTCGAGGGCGCCGCTGATGATCGTGTTGTCCGCACCGCCGGGGCCCTGGCCGAGCACGGCGCCGACTATGGTCCGCGTCTCCCCGCCGACCTCCCGGGTCGCCGCGAAGACCAGGTTGCCGCCGGCCGCGGTGGTGGTGCCGGTCTTGATGCCGATGACGCCGTTGTAGCCGACCAGACGGTTCCAGTTGCTGTGCTTGGTGCCCTTGTAGTCGGTGTACTCCATCATCCGGGCGACCTCCCGGAAGGAGGCGTCCTGCATCGCGGCCTTCGCCAGCTTCACCTGGTCGACGGCCGTGCTGACCGTCGTCTTCTCCAGACCCGACGGGTCCGTGTACGTCGTGTGGGTCATCCCCAGGTCCTTGGCGGCGGCGTTCATCTTCGCCACGAACGCCTTCTCCGAACCGGCGTCCCAGCGGGCGAGCAGTCGCGCCACGTTGTTCGCGGACGCGATCAGCACCCCTTCGAGCGCCTCCCGTTCGGTGATGGTGTCGCCCGCGCGGACCTCCACGGTGGACTCGCCGTCCGCGGTCGCCTGGTCCTGGGCCGTCTGGTCCACGGGGATCTTCGAGCCGTCGCCGCCCTTGAGCGGATGGTCGCGCAGGATCAGGTACGCGGTCATGACCTTGGCGACACTGGCGATCGGTACGGGCTTCTGCTCGCCGGACGAGCCGAACGAGCCGATGCCCTGCACGTCGAGCGCGCCCTGACCGCCGGACGGCCACGGGATCGACGCCTTGCCGCCGTCGAAGGTGTAGTTCTCGTCGGCGGTCAGGTCGAGGCTCGGCGCGGGCAGCGGGCGCACCGCCTGCACGATCGCAAAGACGACGGCCAGCAGGACGACCAGCGGGGTCCAGATCTTGATCCGGCGCACGATCGTGCGGACCGGGGTCTGCGGGGGCGGCGGCGTGTTCGTCAGCTCGGCCAGCAGGTCCAGCGGCGGCTTGGGCGGGAGCGGCTGCTGGGTGGTGCGCTCGGGGCCGAGCTGGGGGACGCGGGCGGTGGCGTCGGCGGGGGGCGCCGGTGGCCTGCGGGTGGCCGGGTCGTCGAGCGGCTTGAGCGCGACGAACTTGCTGGTCCGCTCGGCGTCGGTCTCGGCGCCGCCGGGCTTCTTGGTGCCGCCGGGCTTCTTGGTGCCGCCGGGCTTCTCGGCGGCACCGGGCTTCTTGGTGCCGCCCAGCTTGAGCATGGTCGTCGGCTGATCGACCGGCGCGTCCACAGGCCCCCGCACGGCCTTGAAAACAGCGGTCGGCTGATCGACGGCCTGCGCCTTGTCGCCACCGGCGCGACCGTCCTGCGGGGTGCCGCCACCACCGGCACCGCCACCCCGGCGCCCACCCGCATCACCGTCGGCATCGTCTTCCGGACCGGCACCGGCAGAATTCCCACGGCCGACCCCGGTCCCGCCATCCGTCCGGGAGGCAGCACGAGTCTTGGCGTCGGTGTCGGTCGTCGCCTCGTCGCTTGCCGCGGCGTCGGTGTCCGCCTGGCCGGCCGACTCCGGGGCGGCACCGGCGGCTACGGCATCGCGGGCCCTTGTGGAGGAACCGGTACCTGCCTTGGTGCCGGACGCCCGAGAAGCATCAACGCTCGCGGAGTCGTCGGCCCCTGCCTCGGTTTCGTCGTCCGCGCGGGTGCCGGAAACCGAGGGGCCGGCTATGGCCGCGGCCTCCGCGGCACGGGCAGCGCCCGCCTCCCGGCCGGCCGCCGCACCGCCGCCCGCGCCACGGCTCGCCCCCGCTTCAGAGCCGGCGTCCACCCCGGAGCCCGTGCCCGCCTTCGCGTCCGCCACTGCCGCGGCGCCCGCCTCCGCCTCGGGGTCCGTGCCCACCTTGGAGCCCGCCGCCGCCGACGATCCCGCGTTCGCCTTGGAGCCCGCCGCTGTTGTGGAGCCCGTGTCCGCCTTGGAGCCCGCCGCCGTCGACGAGCCCGCGTCCGCCTCACCGCTCGCCGCCGCCTCGGAGTCCACCGCGGTCGTGGGGCCCGCGTCCGCCCGGGGGGCCGTATCCGGCTTGGAGTCCGCCGCTGTCGTGGAGTCCGAGCCTGCCTTGGGGCGTGTGTCAGCCTCGGGGCTGGTCGGCGGCGTGGAGCCCGCGTCCGCCTCGCAGCTCGCCCCCACCTCGGAGTCCACCGCTGTCGTGGGGCCCGCGTCTGCCCGGGGGGCCGTATCCGGCTTGGAGCGCGCGTCCCGCTTGGAGTCCGTGTTCCCGGCGGGGGTCGTGCTGGTGTCGGTGGCCGCGCGCGTCTGACGGGCAGTTGCCCGTTCGGGGGCCGTCTCGGAACCCGGGGTGTGGTCCGCGTCCTCGGGGCCGGTTCCGGAAGCGGAGGGCGCCTTCGAGGCGGCGGAGTCCTCAGGTCGGGGCTCAGCGGCCCCGGGAAGCGGCTTGGAGGGCGCTCCAGCGGGCTCAGCGCCGTCGGAGTCACCGGAGTCACCCGAGCGCACCCAGGCCGCCACAGCAGCCGCCAGGCGCGCTCCCGTCCCGTCGGTCTCCTGGCCGACGCCGTCCGCCGCCGCGGCCTCCGCCGCCCCGCCGGCACGCGAGGCGCTCCCCGCCGAGTCCCCGACCACTTCCGCGCCCCCGCTCCGAACCCCCGCCAGGCTCTCGGCCCGGCCCGTATTCCCGACCGCTCCCGCGCTCCCGCCCCGGCTCTCGGTCCCGTCCGAGTCCCCGGCCCTGTCCCGGTTCTCGGTCTCGTCCGTGTTCCCGGTTCCGGTTCGGTTTTCGGTCTGGGCCGTGTTCCCGGCCGCCTCCGCGCTCTCGCCCCGGGCCCCGGCCGGGCTCTCGGCCCTGCCGCTGTCCTTGGTCCCGCCCGTGTTCCCGGCCTTCGCCGCACCGTCGGCGCGCGCGTTGGCCCCCTCCGTGTTTTCGCCCGTCTCAGCGCTCCCGCTCCGGATCCCGGCTCGGCTCTCGGACTGGGCCGTGGTCTCGGCCGCCTCCACGCCCCCGCCCCGAACCCTCGCCTGGCTCTCGGTCCCGCTCCGGTCCTCGGTCCCGTTCCGGCTCTCCGTCTCGGCCGTGTTCTCGGGCCCCGGTCGACCCCCGGCGCGGGTCCGCTTCCCGGAGGGTGTCGCGTCGGGTGACGCCTCCCGTGTCGAGAGCACCTTGGTCGCCGTGTCCGCGCCGCCGTGGGACGCGCCCCCGTGGGACTCGGACGCGTGGGCCACCGCGAGCCGCGGATCCCGCGTGTCGGGAACCGTGCCCGCGCTCCCCGGCGTCGGTTCTCCCGACGACTCGCGCTGCTTCGACCTGTCGGGGGACTCGCCCGCCACCGATGCCTCCTCCATGTGCCGCACGTCCTGAGTACGGCTGCCGTACCGACCGTTGCTGACCGCTGACCCCGCCCGGACCGCGTCTCCCCCCGCTGTCCGAACCATGTACCAGTGTCCTGTGTATGGGCCAAACCCATGGGGTAGACGAGAACGACATACCTACCGGTTCCCTTACGAACCGGTCACGCACCCTCGACAGACCAATGTGAGAGGGGTCACCCTGTCATTCATCCACGCGGGGAGGCATGGATGGGCAGGAGCCGCAGAACACTTCCGGAGGAGCTTCTGCTGCTGGCACTGGACCCGACCACGGGTACCACTGCGCAGCCGCAGTCGCTCGACCTCGGTCTGGCCGGAGCACAGCTAGTGGAGCTGGCGCTGGCCGGACGGATAGCCCCAGACGGGGATCGTATCGCCGTGGTGGTGCCACGGCCGACAGGAGATCCGACTCTGGACAGTGCGTTGGAGTTGCTGCGCAGGCGCGGCGCTCCGGTGCGTGCCGTCCACTGGATCGGCGGGCCGCGTCTAGGGCTTCGCCAGACCTACCTCTCGCATCTGGAGCGGTGCGGCATGGTCGCCGCCGTGCCGGGCCAGATGTGCGGGGTGCTGCCGACCACTCGCTATCAGGCGACGGACACCGCCATCAGCCGGGAGATCCGTGCCCGGTTGGACTCCGCGATCCGCACCGGCGTGCCGCCGGACCCGCGGACCGCGGCGCTCGCCGCCCTGGCGCACGCGGTCGGCCTCGGCAAGCACCTGTATCCGGGCAACGAGGGACGCTCGTCCCGCTCCCGGCTGCGGGACCTGATCAGGCACGACCCGATGGGCGGCCTCGTGGCGCACGCCGTGATGGACGTCCAGAACGGTGCGGTTGCCCAGCCGCGCCGCGGCCCCGCCGCGGCCGGCCGGCAGCAGGCCGGGCCAGGCGCCCGGCCCGCGGTGGAACCCGCGCGCGGGGTTCCGATGCAGCCGCGCCGCGGTTCGATGGCGCGCGCCGTGGTCCACTGAGCCGCAGTTTCCACGGCACCGCGCGCCATCCGGCCGCACGGAGCACCACCGCATGCCGCACCGTCAGTCCCCAGACCCGGTTCGGGAGCCGCTGGTCCGAGCGGGACGGCGAGACCCAGGTCTCGCCGTCCCGCTCGGCCGTCTGTGCCCGAACTGACGCGTACGCGCCGCATATCCACCGTTTGCCAGCGGTAATAAGCACCTTGGTGGCAGTCTGCTCAACAGCAGATACGCAAAGTGCCAGGTACAGGCACAGTCAGCCGGAGGTGCACGTCCCGTGGCGTCCAATGTCAATCCCACCGTCAGGCGACGCCGGTTGGGCCAGGAGCTGCGCAGGCTCCGCGAGCTCAAAGGCATGACGGCGGAGGAGGTGGCGGAGCGACTGCTGGTGTCGCAGTCGAAGATCAGCCGGTTGGAGAACGGGCGGCGCAGCATCAGCCAGCGGGACGTCCGCGACCTGTGCGGGGTGTACGAGGTCGAGGACCAGCGGATCGTCGACTCGCTGATGGAGATGGCCCGTGACTCGCGGCAGCAGGGCTGGTGGCACGCGTTCGGGGACATCCCGTACAGCGTCTACATCGGTCTGGAGACCGACGCCGAGTCGCTGCGGGTGTACGAACCCCAGCTTGTCACCGGCCTGTTGCAGACCCGCGCGTACGCGGAGGCCCTGGTGCAGGGGGCGTTGCCGGAGACATCGACCGAGGACATCGACAAGCGCGTCCAGGTGCGGATGCGTCGACAGGAACGTATCAGCGCCGAGCACAACCCGCTGCGGCTGTGGGTGGTGCTGGACGAGGCGGCGCTGCGCCGCCTCGTCGGCAGCGAACTGGTGATGCGCGAGCAGCTGGAGCATCTGATCGAGATGTCCCATCTGCCCCATGTCACCGTGCAGGTGCTGCCGTTCGAGTGCGGGGCGCATCCGGGGCTCAACGGGCAGTACGCGATCCTGGAGTTCGCGGACGCGGCCGACTCCAGCGTGGTGTACCTGGAGGGGGTCACCAGCGACCTGTACCTGGAGAAGGCGCACGACGTTCAGAAGTATGCGGTGATGTACGAACATCTGCGGGCACAGTCCCTCAATGTGGAACAATCCCGGCAGTTCATCTCGGATGTGGCGAAGAGCTACGCCCGTTGAGCCTTCCGTGGAGCGCGGCGCCGCATCGTACAGGGGCCCATCGCTCCGGTGGAAGACTCACCTGGAATATGCCATCCAGTCGAGTGAACGACTCCTCCGCGAGGGGAGGGTGGCGAGTAGCGTCGATCACGCCAACTGGAAGACCGTTGGCGCGAATCGCACGACAGAAACTCGCAACAGGAGTGGACATGGCACTGCTTCAGGGCGCCACGGCGACGTGGACGAAGTCCTCCTATTCCGCAGGGAACGGGGCGTGCGTCGAGGTCAAGTCGCCCGCACCCGAGGGACTCGCCGTACGCGACTCCAAGGTTTCCGAAGGACCGGTCCTGGCCTTCCCCACCGATGCGTGGAACGCCTTCGTGGCGTCGGTCAAGGCGTAGGGAAACCTTTCTGGCCCTGCCGGATTCCGCCGCACAACCGCACCATCCGTAACCGCACCATCCACATCCGCACCGTTCACATCTGCACAAGCGACAACAACTGCACAAGCTTGACCCAGAGCCCTCTCGACCAGTTCGCCGTCCTTGCCGAGGGGGCTCGCCCCTTTTCAAGCGTCACCAGGCTCGCGCCCGGCGCCGACCCCCCGGCGCCACCGGCGGCGCCGGCGGGAGCTGCGTCACCGTACCGGGAACGCCACGTCGCACACCGCGTCCCCGGGCCCCGCCGCGTCCCAGTCCGCGAAGTACACCTCACGGCACGGCCCCGCCGGCTCAAGCCGCCGCGCCGTCAGCCATTCCTCCACCGCCTCGAAAGCGGCGAGGATCTGCGGGTGCGCCACCTGCGCCTTGGCGATCCGCGTGTACGCCAGCCGGGCCGCGGGCTCCACCCGCACCCGCGTCTGCCAGGCACGCCCGCGCCGCGCCGCCCACTCCCGCGCCGCGGCCTCGTCGGCCACCGGCACGCACGACTCCGCGGGCCCGTCGCTCTCCATGGACACCTCCGCGTGGTACACGACGTACGGCGCCCCGGCGACGCCCCCGCACTCCCGCGCCGCCGCCTCCAGCCGGCCCAGCGACGCCCCGATCCACGCGGGCAACTCGTCCGCCAGCGTGTGCCGGGTCTCGGTGAGCACCACCTGCTCGGGCACCTCCACCGTCCCGACCTCGAACATCCGGTACATCTCGGAACTCCTCCCCGACAACCGTCCACGGAGGTACTCGGCGAGCGTCCGCTGCCCCGCCAGCCGCGACTCGACGTCCGCCCAGTACGCGGCGAGCAGGTCGGCTGCCTCGGCCCCGTCCGCCCCGACCACCTCGGCGACCCGCGCGAGCGGCATGTCCAACTGCCGCAACATGGCCACGAGACGGGCCCGTTCGACCTGGTCGGCGCGGTAGTAGCGATAGCCGCTGGCCTCGTCGACGTACGCCGGGCACAGCAGCCCCAGGCGGTCGTACAGCCGCAGGGCCTTGGCCGAAAGCCGGGACCTGGCGGCGAACACGCCGATGGTGAGCAGTCCTTCGTCCACCACGGCAGACCCTCCTTCGGCCCGGTTCACCCGTCCTCCGTCACCGGGCGGTCCTTCCGCCCGGTGACAAGGACGCTCAGCCCTGCCCCAGGGGCAAGGTCAACCGCATGGGCCGCCGCTCAGCCGAGCTGGCCCTCGATGGCCGCCACGACCTCCGCCGACTCCGGCTCGGTCTGCGGCGCGAACCGGGCGACGACCGTGCCGTCCCGCCCGATCAGGAACTTCTCGAAGTTCCAGCGGATGTCGCCGCTGTGCCCCTCGGCGTCGGCGAAGCCGGCAAGGCGCTCGTACAGCGCATGCCGTCCCGCCCCGTTCACCTCGACCTTCTCGGTCATCGGGAAGGTCACGCCGTACGTCGCGGAGCAGAACTCGGCGATCTCCTCGGCGCTGCCGGGCTCCTGCCCGAGGAACTGGTTGCAGGGCACGCCGAGCACGGTGAAGCCCCGCGCCGCGTACCGCTCCTGAAGCCGTTCAAGCCCCGAGTACTGCGGGGTCAGGCCGCACTTGGAAGCCACGTTCACAATGAGCACGGCCTGGCCCGCGTACTGCGGCAGATCCGCGGGACCGCCCTGGAGGGCGTCGATCTCGACGTCGAGCACGGAGCCGTTCTGGTCGTTAGTCGTCATGACCGGATGCTATGCGCAGCCGCGGACCAAGGGGAGCGGCCGGGTCACGATGCCGCCACGCCCGCCCGCCGCCGCGTCACGGCCTTCCGGCCTCGACCAGTACCTGGCCGGCCGCGGTCCGCGAGTACAGCACCGACCGGCTCGCCCGCGGGTGCGTCATGGTCTTCCGGCCTCGACCAGTACCTGGCCGGCGGCGGTCCGGGAGTCCGGCGCCGACGGGGTCGCCCGCGGGTGCGTCACGGTCTTCCGGCCTCGACCAGTACCTGGCCGGCCGCGGTCCGCGAGTACAGCACCGACCGGCCCGCCCGGCGCCGCTCGACCAGTCCCGCCTCCAGCAGCACCTTCAGATGCCGCCCGACCGAACCGAGCCCCTGCCCGGTCACCGCCGTCACCTGCGTCGTGCTCATCGGGGAGCCGAGCAGCACCAGCACCTCGGCGCGGGCCGCCCCGAGCAGCGCGCCCAGGCTCGCGGGCACCGCACGGTCCCGTACGTCCGTCAGCACCCCGGCGCACGGGTAGATCACGGCGTACCGGTCCCGCTCCTCCCAGGACACCCAGCCCGTCTGCACGGTCACCGGCACGAACACCAACTCCGCACCGGAGATCTCCCGGGGCGGGTACTCGTGCCGGTTCACCTGGAGCCGGTTCTCGCCGAGCCAGCGCGTGCGCCCCGGCGCGAGCGCGTCCAGCGCCGCCGCCCAGCCGCCCCGGCTCACCTGCGCGGTCCGCGCGACCACATCCGCCTCCAGGACGCGCCGGCGCCGCTCCCAGTACGGCCGTACCGTCCTTGTCCAGACGTACTCCAGGAGGGTGGCCGCCCGCTCGGGCAGGTCGTCGCGGTGCAGTGCGGCGGGGACCGGCCCGGCAAGGGACACCCGCAGATCGGCCCGCGCCGCCTCGGGGCGGGCCGCCCGCACCCGCGCCACGCCCTCCTCGAAGGTCTCGCCGTCGCGCGGCGGGGGAGTGAGGAAGTCGGCGTTCCAGCCCGCGACCTCCCGGCCGCCCGGCCGCCACGGCTCCGGCCGCAGGGACCGCTGCCGGCCCAGGCCGGCCCGCACCAGCAGCGCGGTGACCGGGTCGGCCGCGAGCCGCGCCCGGTACGCGGGCAGGTGCGCGCGCAGCCACTCGGCCTCGCCGGGATGCGTTCCCCCGCCCGCGTGCAGCAGCTTCAGGGCGGCGAAGGTCTCGGCGAGCGGGGAGAGCACGAACCGGCTGCCGGCCAGCGTGTCGGCGTTGACCTGCCACCAGCCCACGGCGGTCTCCTCCCATACGACTACGACGTTTCGCGCCGGCGCGAAACAATAACGGCCACCACTCAGCCGCCCCAAGACTCCGCCCATGCCCCAAACCACCCCACCCGACCCCACCCGCCCCCCATCCCTCCCATCCACGCCACCCCGCACCCAGGCCCCCTCCCCGACGCCACCGCTCGGGAGCCGTCCGGCCCCGGAGCCCCCACCCAAGGACCGGCCGTCCCCGGAGCGCGAGCGTCCGGCCACCGACCGTCCGCGGAGCGACCGCGCACCCGCCACAAGCGCCGGCTCCGTCGTCCGTCCCTCCCAGGAGCCCCCACCCGGGGACCGTCTCTCCGCGGAGCGTGAGCGTCCGGGGTACCGGAGTCTCTTCCGTACCCCGGAGTTCGCGCCGCTCTTTCTCGCCACCGCCGCGCACACCGCCGCCCAGACGGTCAGCGGTCTCGCCCTCGGGACGCTGGTGTACCGGGCGACAAACTCGCCGCTGCTGTCCGCCCTGAGCATGTTCGGCCAGTCGCTCGCCCAGGTGCTGGGCGCCACCCTCCTGCTGTCCGGCTCCGACCGGCTGCGCCCGCGGGCCGCGCTGACGGGCATCTCCCTGTCCTTCGCGGCCGGCACGGCGGTCCTCGCGCTGCCCGGCCTGCCGATCGCCGCGCTCTTCGGCGTCGTCCTCGCCCTCGGCCTCGTCGCCTCCCTCGGCGGCGGCGTCCGCTGGGGACTGCTGACCGAGATCCTGACCAAGGACGGCTATCTGCTGGGGCGTTCGGTGTTCAACATGATGTCCGGCATCATGCAGATCACCGGGTACGCGGCGGGCGGCGTCCTGGTCGCCGTCCTCTCCCCGCGCGTCTCGCTGCTGCTGGCGACCGTCCTCTACCTGGCGGCGGCCCTCGCCCTGCGGCTGGGCCTGACCGCGCGCCCGCCCCGCGCCGCCGGCCGCCCCTCGGTCACGGCGACCTGGCGCACCAACGCCGTCCTGTGGTCGGCCCGCCCGCGCCGCCTGACCTACCTGGGCCTGTGGCTCCCCAACGGCCTGGTCGTCGGCTGCGAGTCCCTTTACGTGTCGTACGCCCCGGACGCCGCCGGCACCCTGTTCGCCTGCGCGGCGCTCGGCATGCTCGCCGGTGACGTGACCGTCGGCCGGCTGCTGCCGGCGCCGGTCAGGACCCGGCTGGCGACACCGCTGCTCGCGCTGCTCGCCGCGCCGTACGCGATCTTCGCGCTGCGCCCCGCGGTCCCGCTCGCCGCGGTCTGTGTCGCCCTCGCCTCCGTCGGCTTCGGCGCGAGCCTGGTGCAGCAGGAGCGGCTGATCGCCCTGACCCCGGACGAACTCAGCGGCCACGCCCTGGGCTTGCACTCGGCGGGCATGCTGACGATGCAGGGCGTGGGCGCGGCGCTGGCCGGCTCGGTGGCCCAACTGACCTCTCCGGCCACGGGGATGACCGCGATGGCGGTGGCCTCGCTCGCGGTCACCCTGGCCCTGGCCGTGGCCGGGCGCCGCCCGGGCGGAACCCGCGGCGACCTGGCGTCCCGTACCGCCGCCGACTGATCTGCACCGCCGCGACCGCGCGCGCGTGCACGCCCCCACCGCAACACGCCACAGAATCCGGCTGATTCCACCTATTCGGCGATACATCCCCGTATGGCCGCACACGCCTCGGTCCTCACGGCAATCATGATTCGGGCCGGGCGGAGTCCGGCCGTACGGAGCGGGCGCAGGTCCCGCCCGTCCCCCATTCCCCGACGTACCCTCACGAGAGGTCACGAAGTCATGCGCGCAGAGGCCACCCAGCGAGTCGCCCTCGTCTTCTCCCTGCTGGACGCGAACGGCAACGGAGTCCTGGAAGCCGAGGACTTCACGCTCATGGGCGACCGGGTCGTCGCCGCGGCACCCCGCTGCGGCCAGGCGGCCAAGGACGCCGTCCGGGCTGCCTTCGAACGGTACTGGACCACACTGCTGACCGAACTGGACGCCAACGGAGACGGCGTGATCAGCTTCGAGGAGTACACCGCCTGTGTGCTCTCGCCCGAACGCTTCGACGCCACGATCACCGGGTTCGCCCAGGCACTCGCCGCCCTCGGCGACCCGGACGGCGACGGGCTGATCGAACGCCCGGACTTCATGGCCCTGATGACGGCGATCGGCTTCGAACGCGCCAACATCGACGCCCTCTTCGACGCCTTCGGCCCCACGGCCGACGACCGGATCACCGTGCCGACCTGGGTCGAGGGCATCCGCGACTACTACGCCCCCGACAAGGCGGGCATCCCCGGTGACCGTCTGGTCGCCGGGGTGGGGCCCGGCACCGCGTCCATGGCCTGACACGGCGGCCGGGGTTCGCCATGAGCAGCGCGGAACACATCGTCGGCCTGGCCGTCGGCCGGGGCACGGGCGCGGAGATCGCCGCGGTCTTCGAGCGGGTCCTGGACGGGTTCGCCCGGGCGTACGGCAGGGACATCGCCGTGGTGCGCTCGCCACGCGCGTACCACTCGTACCTCTCTCTGCGATCGCGGTCCGCCGCACGCGACGGCGGCGGCATCGAGGAGATGCGCCGGCTGACCCAGGAGGACGCCGACCACTACGAACGGTTCGTCCGGGCACGGGCCGCGGCGGGCACCCGGGTGATCTTCCGTACGGCGATCAACGCCCAGACCCTGTACCTGGTGCGGCAGCGGCTGCGGGCCGTGAAGGTGGACGCGCTCGACGCGGGCGGGGCCAGGACGCTGCTGGTCCGGGACCAGGCGCAGGGCTTCTACACCGGTGACAACGAGCACCGGCCCGGACACGTCCGGCGGGTCACGGAGTTCAGCCGGGAGATCACCGGGAAGGTCCTGGAGTACGCGGTGCGCCGGGCCTGGCGTGAGTGGCCGCAGGAGGGGCCGGACCGGATCGTGATGGCGTACAAGTTCCATCTGCTGGACGGTGCGCTGGACGACTGGGCCGCCGAGTTCGCCGACCGCCACGGCATCGACGTACGGGTCCTCCAGCCGGACACGGTCAACCGGAACCTGATCGCGCACGGCCCGTCCGACCGCACGGTGCTGGTGGCGGGCAACGAGTGGGCCGACATCATGCATGTCGTCCTGCTCGACCGGTTCGGCGCCGGACGCCAGGAGGACCACTGCACCCGCAATGTGCATCTGCACCCCGATGTACACGGGCTGGTCGAGTACCAGACGGTGCACGGCTCGGCGGACGACCTGGCGGGACGCGACCTGGTCAACCCGGTGGCCACCGTACGGGCCGCCGCCGCGATCGCCGAACGGCACGCGCACTGCCCCGGCGCCGGGGCAGCGGCGGAACGGGCCCTCGCCCGGGCCCGCCGGGACGGCATCCTCACCCCGGACGCCGGCGGGCACCACCGCACGACGGACGTGGTGAACGCCTTCCTGGACACGCTGGAACCGGACGCCGGGGCCAGCGCGGGGCAGCTGGAGTCGGGCGCTGAGGCGCGGGCGGGGGAGTTGGAGCCGGGCGCTGAGGCGCGGGCGGGGCAGGCTGTCGCCGGCTCGCGGCCCGCCGGATCATGACGCCGGCGGCGCACCGGGGCACGGCGCTGGTCGTGGTCGACGTGCAGAACGACTTCTGCACCGGCCCGCCGGCGGCCTCCCGTTACCCCGGTGACCCGGCGGACCTGCGGACCGTCGTCGGCAACACCGTGCGCGCGGTCGCGGCGGCCAGGGACCACGGCACCGAGGTGGTGTTCGTGCGCTTCACCGGGGACCCGGCCGACCAGGGACCCGCGTGGCGGCGCCGGGACGAGCGGCGCGGCCGGCCGCCCAAGTGCCTGGAGGGCAGTTGGGGCGCCGAGTTCGCCGCGCCGCTCGAACCGGCGCCCGGCGAGCGGGTGTTCACCAAACGGGCCTGCTTCGACGCCTTCCTCTGCGCCGGCTTCGAGGATCACCTCGTCGGCCGTGGCACTGGACACCTGGCCCTCGCCGGGCTGTTCACCGACGTCTGCGTGGACAGCACGGCCCGTACCGCGTTCCAGAAGGGCTTCCACATCACGGTCCTCGGCGACTGCACCACCGCGCTGCACACCCCCGACGAGCAGATCCTGGGCTTCATGCGGTGCCTCTACGGCGCCCGCGTCACCGCGTACGAGCGCACTGCCGTATGGACCCGGCACCCCGAAGAGGAAGAGGCATGTCCGCAACCCCCCACGACACCGACGGCGTCGAGACGGGCGTCGGCCTGACCGCGCTGCTGGTGGCCGCCGCCCGGGCCATCGAGACGTACCGACCGGACGCGCTGGCCCGGGACGAGTACGCCGAGCACTTCGTCCGCGCCGCCCCGGCCTGCGCGAACTGGCCGGTGCGCCCCGCCGAGGTGCCGGGCGGGGACGCCGACCCCCTGTGGGGCAGGCTCGGCCGCTACTTCGGCCTGCGGACCCGGGTGTTCGACGACCATCTGCGGGACCGCGCCGGTACGGGCACTCGCCAACTGGTCCTGCTCGGCGTCGGCCTCGACACGCGCGCGTACCGACTGCCGTGGCCGAGCGGCAGCACCGTCTTCGAGATCGACCAGGAGCCCGTCCTCGCCTTCAAACAGCAGACCCTGGACACCCTGTCGGCCGCACCCCGCGCCCGGCGCGTGACGATCGCCGCGGACCTACGACGGGACGACTGGCCGCACGCCCTGCTCGCAGCGGGCTTCGACCCCGCCCGCCCGACGGCCTGGCTGGCCGAGGGCCTGCTCCTCTACCTCCCGGCCGCCGCCGAACGCCGCCTGATCACCGCCGTCACCAGCCTCAGCGCCCCCGGCAGCTCCCTCGTCTACGAGGTGAAAATGGGCGTCGAGCCGGCCGCGGTCCGCGACTCCCCTCTCTACACGGCGGCCCGCGAACGCATCGGCGTCGACCTCCTCGCCCTGTTCGACCCGGACCCCCGCCCGGACTCGGCGACCACCCTCACCCACCAAGGCTGGCACACCACAACCCACACCCCCTTCGACCACACCCACCACCTCAACACCCCCCTCCACCCCGAACCCCACGACCCCCTCTCCACCAACCGCTGGATCACCACCCACCACCCACCCACCGACGCGGTCACACCCGTGTCCGGGAGGTGACTACGCGCGGCAGGCGTTCGACCGAGACGGGCCCGTAGTCGGCGAGGCATCGCCCGCCGCCCCTGACCGTGCCGTTCGGCGCGTTCGCCATGCCGTGGCGCACCGAGGCCGGGCCGCCGGCCGCCGTCACGGTTGTTCCGGTGGGTTTTGGTAGGCGGCGGTGACGGCGGCGGCCGTGTCGGCCTCGCGAGTTCCGGGCCGCAATCCGACCGCGAGTCCCGGACGCGACCCGACCACGAGGGTCCTCAACCGCGCCCCCTCCGAAGAACGAACGCCAAGGCCCCCGCCGGACCGCCCCCCAGAATCCGCCCGGCCCGGTCCCAGGTCGGCCGGTGGGGCCGCCGCCCTGCCCCGTTGGGGACAATGGGGGCGGTCCGACGACGGCGAGGTGGGAGACGGGTATGGCGGGCGAGGGCGGTCCGGTGACACTGCGGGGGATCGCGGAACGGCTCGGGCTGCACGTCTCGACGGTCTCCCGGGTCCTCAACGGCCCCTCCGGGGAGCAGGGCCGCGCGGCGTCGGGCGAGACGGCGCGGCGCATCCGGGAGCTGGCCGACGAACTCGGCTACCGTCCCAACCCGCACGCCACCAGCCTGCGCACCCGGCGCAGCAACCTGGTCGGGGTGCTCTTCCCGCGGCTGTCGGAGATCGTGGTGGCCACCATCTACGAGGGCGTGGAGGAGGAGGCGACCCTGCGGGGGCTCTCCACCTTCGTCACCAACACCCACGACGACCCGGCCACCCAGCGCGAGCGGATCGCAATGGTCCTGGGCCGCCGGGTGGACGGCCTCATCATCGGCGACGCACACCTGGACGGGGCCGCGCTGGCCGACCCGGCCCTGGACGGCACGCCCTTCGTGCTCGTCAACCGCCGCACCGACACCGGCCACCCGGCGGTCACCTGCGACGACCGGCTGGGCGGGCGCCGTGTGGCCGAGCATTTCCTGGAGCTGGGCCACCGCCGGGTGGCCGTCATCGCCGGTGAACCCTTCGCCAGCACCGGCACCGACCGCACCACCGGCTTCACCGACCGCTACCGCGAGGCCGGCCTGCCGCTGCCCGCCCACTGGGTGCGGCACTGCCGTTTCGACACGGTCGGCGGGCACCGGGCCGCCGTCGAGTTGCTGAGCGGACCCGACCGGCCGACGGCGATCTTCGCCGTGAACGACCTCGCGGCGATCGGCACCATGGGCGCCGCCCGCGACTTGGGCCTGCGGCTCGGCGAAGACCTCGCGCTGGCCGGGTTCAACGACACTCCGCTCGCCGCCGAACTGCCCGTACCGCTCACCAGCGTTCGCTCTCCCATGGCCGAGCAGGGCAGACGCGCCGTACGGCTGCTGCTGCGGCGTATCGCGGGCGAGCCCGTCGCCTCGGAAGTGCTCAGGCCCGAGCTGGTGGTGCGGGCCTCTTCGGGCACACCGGTCGGGCCGAGCCCGCGGTGAACGCGAGGGCGTACGCGAAGGCGAGAGCGTGCGCGAAGGTGAGAGCGTACGCGAGGGCGTAGAGCCGCCCCGATCACCCGCCAGTCGGCTTCCGTACCACGTCAGTCGGCACCGCTGCCCAAACGATTGGCGCAAACGATTGGGTAGAGCATACTGACCATGGGACACACGTCCGGCTACGGCGATGGGGGTGGGCTTGGTGGGGTGGTTCGGCAAGCTGCGCGGGGCGGCGTCAGGACCTCGCGCGGACTGGGCCACGGCGCTGCGGGAGGGCAGCGCGGAGGCCGAGTTGACGGGCCGTCAGGGCAATGCGAGCGGGGCCGCCGAACGCTACGCGGATCTGGTCGCGCTGGCGGAACGCTTCCTGGGACCGCGGGACGCCGACACACTGGCGCTTCGGCACCAACTCGCCCACTGGACGGGCGAGTCCGGCCAACCGGAGGCCGCGGTGCACCTGTTCGGCCGGCTGATGGCCGACCGGGAGCGCATCCAGGGGCCACGCCATCGGGACACCGAACTGGCCCGGCATCAACTGGCCCACTGGCACGGCCGGTCGGGCCGCCCCGAGGAAGCCGTACGCCGCTACGAGGCCATGCGCCGGTCAGCCGAGGCGGAGAACCGCACCGAGACGGCGCTCACCCTGCTGTGCGAGGTGGGCTACTGGCAGCAGAAGAGCGGCGACAACGCGGCGGCGCTGCGCGCGTTCTCCCAGATGCTGCAGACCGCGCAACAGGAACTCGGCCCCGGCCACCAGCTCGTCACCATCGCCCGCCAGCGCTACGCCGAGGTCGCCGGCGTACTGCCGTTCGGCAACGAGGGCGGCGAGGACGGACTGCGGGACCTCCTCGCGACGGCCGCCGCAGTCGAAGCCGAAGGAGACTTCCGGCGCGCGGGCCGGATGTACGGGCAGATCGCCGCGCGCTCCGAGGAACTTCACGGGGCGGACAGCCCCCAAGTCCTCTCCGCGCGCGTCCGGCAGGCGAAGGCGGCGGTCGCGGCGGAGGACTTCGAGACGGCCGTCGACTGCTTCGGAGTAGTACTCGCGTGCATGGAACTACGGGGCCAGGGGCCGGGATCGCCCGAGTACGACATCCTCCGCGGACAGCGCGACGAACTCGCCCGCATGGCCCGGCGCCCGGCGCTCCGCATCGACGAACCGACCGCGGCGCTGTTGGGCGAGACCGTGCGGGCGGCGCCGGAGGCGGCATGCGCGGTGCTGGCCCGCGAGGCCGGCGGGTCCGATGCGCCCCGCCTCGCGATCGTCAACAAGGGTCCGGACGACGTGACATGGCGCGTGTGGAACGCGGAGCAGTGGGCGGCCGTGCTACGGGGCCTGTCCCGGCAGGGGTATGAGGCGACGGCCCTCTGTTTCGCCCGCGCCGACCTGCGGCCGACCCCCGAAGAGGCCGCCGTGTGCGAGGGGTTGGGGCTGCCGGGCGTCTACGTGTCCCGCCTGGACGAGGAGAACGTACAGATCGAGGCGTACGCCTTCCGGGACGGCCGACCGGTGACGGCACGGGTCGTCGTGAAGCACGAGCAGCCCGCGACCGGTGAACAGGCCGCGCGCAAGCGGGAGTCCACGGGCGCCGCGGACGGCCGGATCGCGGTGCACCCGCACGCGGCGGCCATCGGAACCTGGCGGGAGATGGAACGGGCCCGGCCCAACCCCGGCGTCGACCAGCCAGGCGCCTTCGGCACGTACGAGGTGCTGGAGTGCGTCGGCGAGGGCGGCTTCGGACGCGTGTACCTGTGCCAGGACCCCGACGGCCTGATGGTCGCCGTCAAGACGCTGCACGCACACCTCGCGGCGGCTCCCCCGATCAAGCGGGGCTTCGCCCATGAGGTGCGGGCGGCCCAGCGGGTCGACGGGCGGTTCACCGTGCCGGTGATCGCGGCGGACACCGACGGTCCGACGCCGTGGATGGCGGTGCCGTACGTGGCCGCCCCCTCCTTGCAGGAACTCGTAGAGCGCTGCGGACGGTTGGACACCGACCTGGTACGGACGCTGGGGGCGGGCATCGCCGTCGCCCTGAGCGCCATCCACGCCGAGGGCATCGTGCACCTCGACCTCAAGCCGGCCAACGTCCTGCTGACCGAGGACGGCCCACGCGTCATCGACTTCGGCATCGCCCAGATCGAACGGCTCACCGAGCCACGACGCGGCTTCGCCGGCACCTACGCGTACGCCTCCCCCGAACAACTGCGCGAGCAGCCCACGTTCACGCCGGCCAGCGATGTGTTCTCCCTCGGCACCGTCCTCGCCCGCCTCGCGCTGGGGCGCAGCCCCTGGGGCCAGGACGCACCGTCCGTGGTCGCCGCCATCCGGGCCGGCAGCCCCGATCTCGCCGGCCTGCCCCGAGCCCTCGTGGACGTGGTCCGGTCCTGCCTCCACCCCAACCCGGAACGGCGACCGACGGCCCACGACGTGGCCGAGGCCCTGGTCCCCGGAGCCACCGAGGGCAGGATCGCCCCACCACCCCTGTCGGAACAGGCACGCACCCTGGTCGCGGAACACGCCACCGTCCCCGCGACCCGCCACTACCAGACACTCGCCTACACCCGAGCCCACACCTCCGAAGACACCACATGGGCCATACCCCAGCCCTCCCGCACGCCCGACACCACGCACGCCGTTCCCGGCGCGGGGCCCCTTGGGGAGGAGACCAAGCGAACCGTCGACACCGCAGCCACCACGCTGGCGCAGGATGGTCACGATGGCGCCGCTCCCCGCACGGGGGCGCTGGACGAGGTGGCCGAGGAACTGGGGGCCCGAGTCCTTCGCTGGGAGCGTGGGCAGGAGGGGATGCCCATGGCGGAGACGCGCCGTGGCTGCGGCACCTTCCTCAGCGAGGCCGAGGCACGCCTGGGCGCACGCCACCCACTGACCCTGCGTCTGCGGGTCTCCCACGCCATGCTCGGCTGCGACCAGCCGGGCGGGGTACGCGACGCCGAACAGGTGCTGAACGACGCCGCCGCCGACCTCGGCGAAACCCACCTCACCGTCAGGGATGCCCGTACGTTGCTGGCGGTACTGAAGTCAACAGGCGTGGGCTGACTCATACACTCTTCCCGCAGCGGCGGCGGGCGTCGCACGAGAGCGGGGGACGGGGTGTCGGCAGCCATCGAGGTGCGAAGGGTGTGGAGGCCGCCCCTGGCAGACCTCCGGGCAGGACGGCTCCCCCTGTGGTGGACCGTCGGCCCCACAGGAGAACTCGCCGTCCTGCTCGTCCACCGACGTCGACTACGCCGAAGCCGCTATGTGAAGGGCTGGGTGGGACGGGCGCCGGAGGTCCCCTTTGACGGCGTGCTGGTCGTCCGCCGGGCACAGGGTTCGGTGCAACGCCGAATGGTCAAGGACGTCCAGATCCGCCCCAGCCACATCGCCCTTCTCCCTGATGGCCGGCTTCTGATGGCGAGCGGCCGCACACTCAGAGACGATTCGGGCTCCTGGGAACCGAACGCCCTGGTCCGCTCCCCGGAGGGCGACCAAGAAAGAACCTTCTGCATCGGCGATGACATCCCGGTTCTGGTGACCGATCGGAACGGATCGATCTGGACGGCCTACGGTGACGAGGGCATCTACGGAGGCCATCCGGAGTCGGCGGGCGGACTCGCAGGCTGGAGCACCGACGGCCACGCCGTATGGACCCCGGAAGACCGCCTCCCCGATGCCCCCTTGGAAGGCTGCACCGCCGCCACCGAGGATGACGCGGTATGGCTGGTCTGGTACTCCGGCGGCAGCCGCGGAGGCACGTTCCTGACACGGATCACGCCCTCCACAGGAGAGGCGACCAGTTGGCCAAGCCCGCTGCACGACCCGGACGGATTCGCCGTACGCGGCCGTAGAGCCGTCCTGACCAGACGCGTCCACAACCGGCGGT
>NZ_BAAJXA010000064.1:0-38653 GCF_057537855.1 Streptomyces diversicolor | reverse complement strand
GTTCGCCGCGATCGGCGTGGACTACGACTATCCGACATTGCCGCTCGGCAGCCTCGTGAAGCGAGAGCGGGTGGCAGCGTGACCGCCGAAGAACCGTTCCCGACCGTCCTCGCCGGACGCGTGGCGCTGTGCATCAAGTGCCACACCCTCACGAACGCACCCGTGGCAGTCCGCTGGACCAGAGCAACAGCGGCCCCGGAACGACCCTCTACGCGTGCCCCGACCACGCTGCGGAACTCGCCCACGGCCCCGTGCCAGGAGAGCTGGAGCGGGGCGCGTAGCCACTCGCAGACAGCAAAACGCCCCGTGCGGCTCAACTGCCGTGCGGGGCTTCTGTGTTCTCTGACGTGCGCGTATGCTCAGAACTGGTAGTTAGAAGTGTCGGGATCGGCGAGCACGACGAAGTCGGCGTCGTCCGGATAGAGGTCCCAGTCGACCCGCCGCGCACCCAGGGACACCAGCCGCTCGATCTCGGCGGTCTGATCGGCCGCGTCGCCCGCATACAGGTCCACATGGATCCGCGGATGCTCCTGGAGCGGCGTCTCAGTGAGGCCGAGCGACAGTTGGATCCCGGTCCCTTCCGCCGGAACCAGTACCACCCAATCGTCTTCCATCTCTTCGCGCGCGACGTACCCCAGGGCCTCCATCCAGAACGCGGCCGCGCGCGGCACATCCGAGACGCCCATCACCACAGATCCCACTCTCAGCACACGTCGATTCTGTCGGATCACGGCGAGCCGACAATACCGACGACGCACCGAGGCGAACATCGGCTGATGCGGCACTGGACGCGGGCACGGGCCTGCTGCGGTACTTGTCGGGGCACGCATCCGGCCCGGACGACTCGCCCCACGCGGCGCCGGTGAGCCCGGTGCCGGGACAGCCGCCGTCGGCGATGGTCATCACCATGCCGACGGCGGCCTTCGCGCCGGACTCCTCCCACGCCGCCGTTGCCGTTGCCGTTGCCGAGCAGTGGCCGGCCGGATCACCACGACGAGGCGGGTGCCGGCGTCCACGACGACCTGGTGGCAGGTGACGACAGTTCTTCGACTGCTCGGCGACGGTGTGGTCGCGGGTGGGCACCAGGGTGCCGTCCACGATCAGCACGGTGTTCTTCGCGAACCGTTTGCGGGGCCGGAGGGCGAGCATCGGCCCGAGGTGATCGATGATCCGGCCCGCCGCCGACGTGGACATCCCGAACAGCGGGCCGGTCGGCGCATGGTCAGGACCGTGTGCCAGTACGCCGCGACCAGCAGCACCCGGTCCTGCGACGGCACGCCCCACAGCCGCCCGCGCCGCGTCTTACCTGCCGAAACAGCGCGGGCTCGGGCCCGGTGAACGAGGCTGTCCAGGACCGCTCCGACGCCGTGATCACACCAGCAACACCGAGATCATTTCATCGTGGCCGGAAGACGAGGGACCGCCAGGGCCCGTCCGGCGGATCATGGGCCGAGCCAGGGCCGGACCGAGGCGAGGGCCGGCCAGTGCCCTTATCGTGTTGACCGCCCCCGGCAGGTAGTGCTGAAGTCGGCACGTGGACAGCATCCCCGCCAACCGGCGGCTCTGGAACCGGATCAGCAGCGCCTACCAGCACGAGCACGACCCGCAGATCGGCGCCGCACCCCGGCTGTGGGGCATGTACTCCATCCCCGACGCGCACCTGCGCGCCCTGGGCGACGTCACCGGCAAGCGCGTCCTCGAACTCGGCTGCGGCGCCGGCCAGTGGTCCAGGGCGCTCGCCGCCGAGGGGGCCGCCGTGGTCGGGTTCGACCTGTCCGAAGCCCAGCTCGCCGCGGCGGCCCGCGCGATGGGAGCGGCCCGCTACCCGCTGGTGCAGGGCGCCGCCGAGCGGCTTCCCTTCGCCGCCGACAGCTTCGACCTGGTGTTCTGCGACTTCGGTGGGCTCAGCTGGGCGCCCCCGCACCTGGCCGTCCCGCAGGCCGCACGGGTCCTGTGCCGAGGCGGGCGCCTGGTGTTCAACGTCGCCAGCCCATGGTTCGAAGCCTGCTACGACGAAGCCGCCGGCCGCGTGACCACGACGCTGCAGAAGGACTACTTCGGGCTGAACACCATCGCCGAAGACGACGGCGCGACCAGCTATCAGCTCACCTACGGCGACTGGGTCAGGGTCCTGCGCGGCGCGGGCCTCATCATCGACGACCTCATCGAGCCGCGGCCCGGACCCGGAACACCCAACGGCTACAACGAGACCGACCCACCCGACTGGGCACACCGCTGGCCGGCGGAACTGCTCTGGGTGACCCACAAACCGTGAGTTCCGCCGCGCCGAGACGTGAAGGCATCCCCTCACCGGGCAGGCCCAGGGCCTGTCCGGTCCCACGTCCCGTCCGCCGACCACCGCCGGTGCCGCTCGTAGACGGTCTTTGACGAGGACGGACAGGCCAACCGCGGCAAACCTCACGTGGGCGGGCTCATGGCCGTCGGCGCCTGCGCCGTGCTCCTCGGCGGGCGGCTGCTGCCCGGCAGAGGCGGCGGCACACCGTGCCCGCCGCACACTCGGTCACTGCGTCCGGTCCATGACGGTGTGCAGGTACTGCACGGCGAGCCTTTCGACGTCCCGGCGGCGTCGGACCGCCACGTCGGCGTCGTCGAGCCACCGCCGGTACAGTTCGACACACGCGAGGAGCGCCCGACCGGCGTCCTGCCGGTCGTAACCGCACACGGTCGCCCGCAGGTCGTGCGCCTCGTCCGGTGCGATGGTTTCGAGATGGCGCACGCCTCGCGGCGGCGTGCCCGCCCGGTGGGCGGCCAGCGGGCCCAGCACGGTCTCGCGCAGATAGGTGAGGAAGCCGATGACTTCGAACAGTTCACCGCGGCCGAGTTTTGTCGCACCGTAGTGCACCCAGATCCAGAACCGGTCCTCGATCCACTGGAGGTCGAGCGACGGGGGCGTCGGCACACGTGTGGCGAGCGCGTGGGCCAGGTGGCCGTCCCGGTCCCACAGGACGTCCGGGTCCTCGACGTGCTCGGCGAAGTCCGAGCCCCGTACGAACGTGAAGTCGACGTGCAGCAGGGGCGGTCCGACGAGCGTGACGATCAGGCGTGGCTCGCCGACGTGCTCGCCGGTGAATCCGGCCACCAGGGCGGCCCAGGAACCGATCAGCGCGAGCCGTTCCTTCATGACCGAGTCGAACGCGTCGTCGTCGACGACCACGATCAGGTCCACATCGGAGTAGGTGTCGGGGTGTCCCCCCGCGATCGACCCCGCGACGGCCACACCACTCACGCGCGGGTCCTGCCGAATCCGGGGAACCACGTCGCTGAGAAACCCGCTGTGCAACGAGGGGATGCCCATGCCGTTCCTTCCGAAGCGAACAAAGTCCGGCAACATACCACGCCCTCGGGCCCGACCCCGAGGGGATTACGGCACAAAGGACCGCGACGCGGGCGCGGGAGAGATCCGCGGCCCGCACGTCGCCGGCGTCAACGGTTGCGGCCACCGACCCGGTCATGGGCGCGATGGTGGCCGCTCAGCCGGCCGGGACGGTGAGCGTCCTGCTCCAGGCGTCGACGGTGGTGACCTCGCCCCTGCGGGGAAAGACCCGCTCTACGAGCATCCGGTGGAGTTCCGGATCGGGGTCGGAGCAGCCGTCGGCGAGGAAGGTCAGCCGGAAGTCGAGGTCGGCGGCCTGGCAGGCGGTGGCGAGGACGACTCCGCCGGTCGCGATGCCGGCGAGCACAAGGCGCCCGATGCCCTGAGCGACGAGGATCTGGTGCAGGTCGTTCCCGGCGAAGGCGCTGACACGGTTCTTGCTGACGACGGTCTCGCCGGGCATCGGCGCGACATCGGGATGTATCTCGGCACCGGGGTCGCTCGCGGTGAACGCGTCCGGGGGCAGCTTGGCGAACGTCCCATTGCGCGGGCCGACTTCGGGGTGCCCCGGGCTGGAGAACGCGCTGTGTCTGCGCGGCGTCCCCCTCCCGTCAAGTGTCCGGTCGCTCGCTCGCGCGTGCCTCGGCGGCGGACCGCCGCAGTCCGCGGTCGCCCAGCGTCAGGAGCAGGAACACCGCGCCGGCGGCGAGCATGAACCAGGCGAGATGGTGCAGTCCGGCGGTGTCGGCGTGCTGCCCGAAGGCAGACGCCGTGGCGACGGAGGCGATCATCGACCCCAGATAGATGAACGTGCGCAGCAGTCCGGCGGAGGAGCCCATGCGCTCGCGGTCGGCCTGGAAATAGACCGAGTTCTGCAAGGCGAGGTTGTTGAGCCCCTGCGGCACACCGAAGATCAACGCGACGACGAGCAGCATCCAGACCGGGCTCGCGGCGCCCAGCAGGAGGATCAGCGCGCAGGCGACGAGCTGTCCCGCGGCGCCGACGACGAGCTTGCCGAGGATGCTCTTGCGGCGGCCGGTGAGCGCGGATATCCCGATGCCCATGAGGAAGAGCGGGAGTTGTACGAGTCCGGCCTGGGAGGGTGACAGGCCGCGGCCCTCCTCGGCCCACTGGGTGAAGCCGTACAAGAAGGCGTAGGAGACGGTGTACGCCACCAGGCCACGGGCGTAGGTGGCCAGCAGAGGTGTGTTGCCGCGCAGGACCCGCAGGTCGATGAAGGGCACGGCGGTGCGCAGTTCGCGCAGGGTGAAGGCGACGGCCGCCGCGACGGTGATCAGGGGCAGGTACCAGGTGCTCGGGTGTGGGTTCATCAGGAAGAGCAGCAGCGTGACGAGCAGGGCGGCGAACAGGGCCATGCCGGGGAGATCCAGTTCGGCGGCGGCGTCACGGCCGCTGCCCGGCCGGGGGCCGGCCGGCTTGGGCAGACGGAGCGCGCCGAGCAGCAGGGCGACCGCGGCCAGCGGGATGTTCAGGGCGAAGGTGGCGCGCCAGCCGCCCACGCCGATCAGCAGTCCGCCGAGGGAGGGACCGATCACGGCGATGGTCTGGCCGGCGATCGCGAGCATGGTCAGCACCCCGGCCGGGCTGTCGTTGCCCGTCCGTTCGGCCTCGCTGCGCAGCAGGGACATCGCGGCCGGGTATCCGGCGCAGGTGCCGAAGCCGAGCAGGACGCGGGCGCCGATCAGCACGCCGAGGTTCGGGGCGAGGGTGCCGGCGAGACCGGCGATGCCGACCAGTGACGTGCTGATCAGGAACAGCCGCCGTGGCCCGAAGAGGTCGATGAGCCGCCCGACGACGGGTTGTCCGAGCGCGGTCGCGAGGTAGAGCGCCGAGACCAGCCAGGCCGTCTGCGATGGTGGCGCGCCCAAGGCCACGCCGATGGGCACGAGGGCGACCGCGACGATGGTCGAGTTGATCGGGTTGAGGATCGAACCGACGATCATCGGGGGGATCAGCCTGCGGTCGAAGCGTTCCGCCGGGCGTTCGCCCGTCCCCGCCGCGCCCTGCTGGGCGGAGTCGGTGGAGTGCCGTGGAGTGCCGGGGCCGCTCACGCGTGGATCACCCTTTCCAGGACGGCCATCGCCTCGATCACGGTCTGCCGTTCCTGCTCGGTGCACCGCTCCTGCAACGCCGCGGCCAGCCATTCCTGACGGGCCTGCCGGTCGCCCTCCGCGCGGGCACGGCCGGCGTCGGTGAGGGCGACGAGCCGGCGCCTGCGGTCTGTCGGGTCCGGTCGGCGTTCCACCAGTCCGAGCCGGTCGAGGGCCGCGACGGTGGCCGCCATGGACTGATGGCGGACGCCCTCGACGGCGGCGAGGGTGCTGGTCGCGGCGGGGCCGTCCTTGACGAGCCGGGCGAGCACGGACACCTGGGAGAGGGTGATGTCGTCGGCTTCGGAGACATGGCGCACCCGGCGGCGCAGGCGCCCCACGACCACTCGGACGTCCTGCGCGGCGCGTACGGCCGACTCCGAGGGCTGAACGCGGTCGTTGCTCATGCGATCGACCGTAATTTACGCAGGCTCGCCTGTACAGTTTTCCCTGTACTTTCTTTGTGCAGCTTTACCTGCCTTTGCTTGCCCTTTTCGAACTGCCGGGCGGCCGGCCACCGGCGTGGGGCCGCCGGCGCCGGCCGCCGCACCGGGCCCTGCGGTCATGAACCGGGCGCGAGCAGCAAGGAGTCAACGGGCGCTCTCGTGGCGGCGCGGCGCCCCGGTCGGGGTGTTCGACGCCGTGGTGCCGCGGGCGGCGGCGCGGGCCGGGCCGTCGGGAAGGGTGAAGGCGAACACCGAGGTCACCGCGGCGATCACGGCGAGGGCCAGATAGGCGTGCTGATAGGCGGAGAGCGGCGGGTGGGCCGCGGCGGCCGCGGGCGTACCGAGGACCAGGGCGGTGGTCACCACGGCCGGCGCGAGGGCGCCTCCGCTCTGGCGTACGACGGTGTTCAGCGTGGACGCCTGGGCCAGGTCGCCTCGGGCGAGGGTCGCGAGCGAGGCCACCGTCGTCGGCATGAACACACCGCCCATGGCGACGCCGAGGAGGAACATGTAGCCGCGGAAGGTCCACAGACCGGTGTCCTGGTCGCAGGTGGCGAAGAGCAGCAGGACGGCGCTGACGCCGGCCATGGCGCAGCCGATGATGATCCGCGGACCGATGCGCGCGTACCAGACCCCGACGACCTGAACGGTCAGCAGGACGCCGAATGCCTCGGGGAAGGTGCTGGTGCCGGACTCCAGCGCGGTACGGCCCTGCCCCTGCTGGAGGAAGAGCGGGCCGAGGTACATGGCGCCCATGATGGGCACCAGGCCGACCAGGCTGATGAGGTTGGTGTCACGGAAGAGCCGGTCGGCGAAGAGGCGGAGCTTCAACAGCGGCTCGGTGGTGCGCAGTTCGAAGGCGATGGCCGCGGCGAGCAGCACCGCGCCGAGGACCAGGGCGGTGATCACCGTCGCCGAGGACCAGCCGCGGTTGGGTCCTTCGCAGACGCCGAACATCAGGGCGCCCAGGGCCGCCGCGCTCAGCAGCAGCCCGGGCAGGTCGAAGCGGCCCGGCCGGTGGCCCCGGTGCCGGTCCAGGAACAGCACGCCGAACAGCACGACCGGCAGGCCCAGCGGCAGATTGACGTAGAACACCCACCGCCAGGACCACTGGTCCACCAGCAAGCCGCCGAGTACGGGCGCGGCGGCCGGCGCGATCTGCTGCGGGATGATCATGTACCGGGATATGCGCACCTGTTCCGAGGAGTTGAAGGTGACGAACAACAGGGACGCGGCGGCCGGGAACAGCACCCCGGCGGACAGGCCCTGCACCGCGCGGCAGACGACGAGCTGGCCGAGGCCGGCGGCGGCGCCGCACAGCACCGAGGAACCGAGGAAGCCGACGAGCGCGGCGAGCAGCACGCGCTTGCCGCCGAACCGCTCGACCAGCCAGGCCGAGGCGGGGATGGCCATGGCCAGACAGACCGGGTAGACCACGACCACCCCGTCGAGGGCGGCGGTGGTCAGCCCGAACTGACGGGCGATCGAGGGCAGCGCCACGGTGGTGATGGCTCCGTCGACGATCGCGAGGAACGTCACACAGACACACATGACCGGGACGACCAGGCGCTGGCTGAGCCGGAGGGAGGGGAGGGAGAGGACGGGACGGCGTCGGGACGATCGGGACGAGGGCACATGCTGAGCATACTCACTATGCGCGTACTCATAGAATGGAGCGTCAAACGAAGCGGGGAAGTGACATGGCAGTGCACGACAGCAGTGACGTCCTGATCGACGAGCTGTACGAAACCACCCATCGGCTACGGCAGTTCGTGGAGACCCGGCTGCGGGCGAGCGGCGCCTCGGTCGCCCGGCTGCGCGCCCTGCGGATGCTCGCCCGGGCCGAACGGCCGCTGCGCATGCGGGACCTGAGCGAGATGACGGGGGTGGCGGCGCGGACCACCACCAGCATCGTCGACAGCATGGAACGCGACGGTCTGGTGGAGCGGGTGCGGCATCCGCACGACCGCCGGGCGTTCCTGCTGCGCCTCACCGACGAGGGTCTGCGCTGCCATCGTGAGGCGGAAGAGGTGGACCGGCTGGCGCTCGCCGAGGCGACGGCCGCGCTCGACGCGGACGACCGCGACCGGCTGCGCGCCCTGCTCGCCCACATCCGCAAGGCGACAGCCTGAGCCCACCCACACGACCGGGAACCACACACACCCTCCCGGTAGCCCTCTCCCACATGTCCACGGTCCCCGGCGAACTGTCGCTCGGCAGCGGCTCGGCCCACGTCAACCGTGTCCCGCAGGTAGCGCCCGACACACGTCGTCACACGCACGGCCCGTCACCGATACACGACGAGCGGCAACACGCGCGTGCGGGCCGTTGACGTGCCGCCGGTGGCCTCGGCTGGGCACGGGGACGACGATGCGGCACAGTGGAGGGATGTCCGAGTCCGCCCTGCCCGGAGGGTTCGTCAACGCCGTCGTACGGATCGGGGACACCGTGCGCCGTCCGGCCTCGGACCGGACGGGTTTCGTGAGCGATCTGCTCAGGCTGTTCGAGTCGCGTGGCTGGAGCGGAGCGCCACGGTGGCTCGGGCTGGACGAGGAGGGCCGGGAAACGCTCGGCCATCTCGACGGGTATGTGGCCTGGGAACCCCGTCAACCCGACTCCGTGTTCTCGGACGACAGCCTGCTGGCGGTGGCGCGGCTGGTGCGCGAGTTCCACGACCTGACGGCCGGCAGTGCCGCGGCCGGCGAGCGGGAGGTCGTGTGCCACAACGATCTCTCACCTAGGAACACCGTGTATCGGCGGGTCGGGGGGCAGTTGCGGCCGGTGGCGTTCATCGACTGGGACCTCGCGGCGCCCGGCGACCGGATCCACGACGTCGCCCATGTGTGCTGGCAGTATCTGCGGCTCGGTCCCGAGGTGGCCGATGTCGCCGATGCGGCCCGGCGGATGCGGCTGGTCGCCGACGGCTACGGGCTGGCGGACCGGCGTTCTCTGGTGCGTACCGTCCTGTGGTGGCAGGACCGTTGCGCACACGGCATCGACACCGCGGCCGACGCAGGGAACGCCGCGATGATCCGGCTGCGCGCCGCCGGCGTGGTCGAGGAGGTACGGAGGGCGCACCAGTGGGTCGCCCTTCATCGGGACGAACTGGAGCGGACGCTGAGGTGAGGCCGCGGACACCGTCCAGCCGGCCGAGCAGCACCAGTTCTGTCTGGAGGCCATGGTCCGTCCCGCCGCCGCCGCGATCGACCGGCTCGCCACGAGGTCGGCTGGGGCGAGGACTTCGCCTGTCTGCACCGTGAACTTCTCGCCTGCGGAAGGCTGGACGGGTTGGTCGTCGCGGCGCGGCAAGAAGCCGACGGCGTCGACGCATGGCCAGGCGGGTGTGCCGGGCGGTCCGCGGGGTCGGGGGTTCATGGCGTCGGTGTCGGCGGTGCGCAGGCCGGGGTGTCGTCCGTGGGGCCGGAGGGGGACGGGCTCGGGGAGGAATCGGGGCAGGACGGCTCGGGTGTCGGGTCGCTCGGATCCGGGGTGGGCGTCGCGGTTCCGGTCGGGTCCGGTGTGGCCGAGTGGCCCCCGGTCGGGGAGTCGGAAGGGTCCGGCGCAGGAGGCTCCCCGGGCGACTGCGACGGTTCCGGGCCCGTCGCGGACGGGGACGGGCCGGGGCTCGGCGAATGCGAAGGGGAGCGGGTGGGGGTGGGGCCGCCCGGGTCGGGGCCGATGACGATCCCGCCGCCGCCCGTGCCGTCCACTGGCCCGGTCGCCGGGGTGTCGCTGCCGGCGCCCGGGGAACGCGGGACGACGCCCTCGCCATCGGGCACGCCGTGCACGCCCCGCCGGTAGAAGTCGAGCCACTGCCGGACCAGGTTCAGATAGGTGCGCGAGTAGTTGTAGCTGAGGATCGCCCGGTCCAGGTCTGCGGCCCTGGCCAGGTCCCGGTCCCCCGCGCACAGATAGTGCCCGGCCGCCAGGGCCGCGTCGAAGACGTTGTCGGGGTCGGCGCGGCCGTCGCCGTTGCCGTCGACGCCCCACCGGGCCCAGGTCGAGGGCAGGAACTGCATCGGCCCCACCGCCCGGTCGTACACCGGGTCGCCGTCATGGACGCCGCCGTCGGTGTCCCTGATCAGGGCGAAGCCCCGCCCGTCGAGGGCCGGTCCGGTGATCCGGCCGAGGGTCGTGCCGGCCCGGTCGACGGCACCACCGCGCGCATGGCCCGACTCCACCTTGCCGATCGCGGCGAGCAGTTCCCAGGGCAGCCGGCAGCCCGGGTCCGTACGGGCGACGGCCCTCTCGGCCGCGCGGTAGGCGCGCAGCACGGTCGCCGGGATGCCGGACTCGGCGTTGATCCGGGTGATCTCCCCGGCGTCGCGCGGTACCTGACGTGTCGTCAGGGGTGGCAGTTCGGTGTGGTACGAGCCGTCGCCGGGCGGGGCGGGATCGGCGTACGGGGTGTTCATGGCCGGGGTGGGCGCGTCATCGGCGGCCCGTCGGCCGGGGCCGCCGTCGGGGCGTGACACGAGGCCGGGCGCCTGTGAGGCGGTGAGGACCGCCACGGCCGCGACGGCGATGGCGGTGGCCCGCAGGCCCCGTAGGGTCCGGTCCTGCGGGCGGCGTACGCGGCGTACGGGCATGGCTGTCGCTCCCTTGTCGATGGGCCGGACACCGGTGCCGGCGCCCCGGCCGGTGGCGCCGGAACCCTCAGCGGCCGAAGGTGTCGATGCCGGAGACCAGCCAGCGTCCGTCGCGGCGTACCACGTCGACCGCGAGCATGGCCCCGGCGTAACTGCCGCCGTCCGCGGCCTGCTTGTCCTTGGTGTCCGCCGCGCTCTTGCCCCCGGCGGTGCTGACGCTGCTCTGGTCGGCGTAGACCAGGACGCGGGCCCGGTCGCCGTCGATGCGCTCGACCGCGCTGTCGGTGACGGTGGTGGTGATCACCGCCTTCTGCTGGTCGGCTCGGGCCCGGACGCCGGCGAGCAGGGCCTTGTGCTGGGCGACGGCCTTCCCGGTGAGCAGGTCCTTCGTGGCCTTCTCGTAGGCGGCGGGATCGGCGTGGTCGTAGGAGAAGAGCGCGGCGACCGCCTTCGCCGTCTCCCCCTTGATCTCGCTGGTGCGGGCGGGGTCGCTCAGCGCGGTGTTGCGCAGGGCCGGGTCGTCGCGAAGGGCCTCGGCGCGGGCGTGCGCCCAGCCGGCGAAGCCGCCGAGGACGAGGGTCAGCAGGCACAGCAGGGCGAGGCCCACACGGCGGGAGGGACGGCGGCTCCGCTTCCGGCCGCCCGCCGCGCCCGCCGAGTCGGCCGCCTCCGATGTACGCGCCCCGTCCGCCGCGCCCGCCCGGACCTCCGCGCCCGCCAGGTCCGCCGCGTCCGTACCCTCTCGGTCTCCCCCGTTCGCCGCGCCTGCCCGGTCTCCCCCGTCCGCCCGCTCTTCCCCCTCCGTCCGGCCCGCCACGTCCGCCCGGTCCGCCCGGTCCGCCGAGGCCGCCGTGTCCGCCCGGTCCGTGCCGTCCGTGCTGTCCGGATTCGGGGTATCGACGGCCGCCGACCGGCGGGGGAACGCGGGCGACGTGGCGCGCTCGGGCAGCACCGCGAGCCCGGAGCGGGGCGGGCCCGGTGGGGCCGCGGCGGGCAGGGCCTCGTCGGCGGGCCCGCCCGGACCGGTCCCGGGCCCGGACACGGACGCGGGTGCCGGCGGCCGGGCCTCGCGGGCCTGGCGCCGACGCTCGCGGTTGATGTGGTGACGGGTCGTCGACATCGGTTGTGTCGTCCTCTCGTGCGGCCGGCCGGCGCGCGGCGCGGTCCGGGTCAGCCGGCTGATGTGCCGCCCACGGGCGCCTGGCCCAGGGCGCTGAGCTTCCACCGGCCGCCGGTCCGGGTGAGTTCGCCGAGCAGGCGGCTGTCCTTGTCGGTGCTCCGTGCGCCGGACGCCTTCACGGACACCCGCAGGGCGACGAGGATCCGGGCGCGGCCGGCGCGGTCGTCGAGTTCGGTGACGGCACCGGACAGCACCCGCGCCGTGGTGACGGTCTTCGCCGTCTGCACCTGGGCGGCGAACTCCTTGCGTCCAGAGGCGAGTTGATCGTGGAGGTCACCGGTCGTCGAGGACTCCCACAGATCGAGGCCGCGCTCGACGTCGCGGTGGTCGAGCGTGTTCAGGTTCTGCACGGCCTGTTCACCGGCGGCGAGCGCCGCGTCGCGCTGTGTGGCGTACCCGGCCGAGTCGTCGTGCGCCGCGGCGTACCAGTCCCAGCCCGTCCAGGCCGCGAACCCGCCCGCGATCAGGACGAGCGCGAGGGCCAGGGCCGGCAGTGTCCGGGCTCCGGTGAGGGCGCGGACCGCGCGTTTCATGGGGTGCTCCCGTCTCCCGCGCTCGTTCAGCGGGTGGTGATGTCGACGATCCGCCACTGGTCGTGCTCCCGCCGTGCGGTGACGGTGAGTTGGGCCGCCGCCGAGGTGGGCGCGGCCTTGTCGCGGCGGGAGACCTGGTCGAGGAAGACCAGCAGCCGGGCGCTGTGGCCGTCGAGTTCGATCACTCCGACGCGTACGGCCTGGGTGCTCAGGGTGACGCGCTGCTCGGCCAGTTGGGCACGGATCCGGCCGAGGAGTTGGGTGTACTGGCGGGCGGCCCGGCCGTCGAGGACGGAGCGTGCGGAGCGTGCGGCGGCGTCGAGGCCGTCTGGGGTGTACGAGAAGACGCGGGCGAGGCCGTTCCCGACGTCCCCCGCGACACGGGTGGTGGCCTCGGTGTCGGTCAGCGCGCGGTTCTGGGCCGACGCGGCGGACGTCAACCGGTGGGCGCCGTAGAAGAAGCCGCCGCCGGCGAGGACGAGGACCACGGCGACCGCGGCGACCGCGGCCCGCCACACGCGCACACCCGGACGACGACGCCGACCGGAAACCCCGTCCTCACCCGACTCCCCCTCGGCCGCCAGGCCCGCTCCGCTCTCCGACTCCGCCTCGGAAACCAGGCCCACCCCCTCCTCAGACTCCGCCCCGGAATCCAGGCCCGCCCCCTCCCGCGACGCTTCCGCCACCGCACCCTCTCCCGCTGCCGCCTCCACGCCCCCTACTTCGGTCTCCGCGTCGCGCGGCGCTTCGGTCTCCGCGTCCCGCGGCGCCTTCCCCTTCGCGCTCTCCGTGCCGTCGCGCAGCAGTCGCGTCATCGGGCGTCCTCCTCGGTCGCCGTCCGCGCGAGCGGCACCGCGTTCAGCGCCTGGACCTTCCACTTGCCCGCGGCCGTACGGGCCAGCACCGCTTCCAGGCGCTTGCGGTCCGTGGTCGGCGTCTTCGACCCGGCCGGCGTGACCTCGACACGTACGGCCGCGATCAGCTTGGCCGTGCCGGCGCGCGGGTCCAGGGCGGTGACGGCGGCCTCGGTGACCGTGCCCCGGGCCGACGCGCCGGTGCGGGGCTCGGTGCGGCCCAGTTCGTCCCGGAGCGGTCCGGTCGACGCCGCGCGCCAGGCCCGGATGCCCGCCCGCGCCCGCCCCAGCGAGGAGGCGTCGAGCGTGTTGAGCACGGCGACGGCGCGCCGCCCGTCGGCGAGCGCCGCGTCCCGCTGGCGGCCGCAGGCGAGCCCGTCGTCGCCGCGGGCCTGGGCGTAGGTCCACGCGCCGGTGCCGCAGAACCCCAGCGCCAGGGCGAGCCCCGCGGCCGCGATGATCCGGGCGGGCCTCATCGGGCGGCCTCGGCGGTCGGATCGAGCAGGGCCGCGAGGTCCGTCGGGGCGCCGTCGCCGAGGCCGTCCAGGGCGAGCGCGCCCGGCAGGGCCCCGGTGGCGGTCGGTGCGGCGCCGCCGGAGGGCAGGGAGGGCGGTTCGACCGGGTCGGGCACCGGGCCGCCCCTGGGCGCGTTGGCCGAGCCGCGTACGTTGCTGCCGCTCGCGGCCGGGGCGGTGCACGAGGCGCCGGTGTTGAGCGGGGGCGCGGTGCCCAGGTCGAGTCCGTCGCGATAGCGGGTGCCGCCGTAACCGGCGGTGCAGGGCAGGGGTTTGAAGAAGGTGACGGCCATCCCGAAGTTCACCTTTCCTCCGTCGACGGCGGTGGCTCCGGCGGACACGGCCGCCGGGTACTTCACGAGCAGTTCCTCGATGCCGCGCTGCCGGGTGACGGCGACCTCGGAGGTGGTCAGCAGGTTGGCGAGGACCACGCCCAGGCTCGGGTCGAGGTCCCGTAGGAGGCCGCTGACCTGGCCGGCGGCATCGGGGGCGACGGTCAGCAGACGGCGCAGGTCGGCGTCAGAGCCCTTGAGGGCGCGGGCCAGTTGCTCGGCCCCGGTGGCGAAGTCGCGGACGGCGCGCGCTTCTTCGGCCTGGGTGCGCAGCACGGTCTCGCCGTCGTGGATGAGCCGGCTGGTGGACGGCAGCGCGCGGTCGGCGGCCTCGACGAAGGCACTGCCGTTGTCCAGGAGCACCTGGAGGTCGTCACCGTGGCCCTCGAACGCCTTGCCGAACTCGTCGACGACCGTGCGCAGATCGTCCAGCGGCACGGACCGGGCGAGGCTGTCGACGCTGGAGAGCACGTCGGTGACGGGCGCGGGTACCTCGGTGTCGGCCTGTTCGATCCGGGCGCCGTCGGCGAGATAGGGTCCGCCGTCGCTCGCGGGCCGCAGGTCGATGTACTGCTCGCCGACCGCGGACAACCCGGCCACCACGGCGCGGGTGTCGGCGGGGATGCGCGGCGCGGACTTCTTGATGCGCAGTTCGGCGACGACCCCGTCCGCGGTGAGCCCGATCGGGCCGACCCGGCCCACCGACACCCCGCGGTAGGTGACGTCGGAGTGGGTGAACAGGCCGCCGGTGCGCGGGAGTCGTACGTCCACGGTGTAGTAGTCGGCGACGCCGGCGTAGCGGCCGAGGTCGGCGTAGCGGATGCCGACGAAGCCGAGCACGAGGACGGCGATGACGAGGAAGGCGAGGTTCTTCAGGCGTACGGCGAGGGTGATCACGGCGTGCCGCCTCCGTCCTGCGCGGGCGTGGTGACGGACGGCAGCGGCAGCGGCGGCGCCGTCGGGGTCCGGGTGCCGGGGGCGGTCCCGCCTGACCCCTCGGTGGCGCTCCTGCCGCGGGGCGTGCCGGGTGTGGCCTGCGCCGAGGCGGAGGGCGTGGGTGTGCTCCGCGGCACCAGCGGCGGGATGATCCGTGTTCCGGGGGCGGCGACCATGCTCAGGTACACGTTGAGGTAGTCGCCCTTGATGCCGCGCAGCACCTCGTCGGTGAACGGGTAGGTGAGCAGCGCCTGGAGCGAGTCGGGCAGGTCGGCGCCCGCGTCCGCGAGCGCCCGCAGGCTGGGTGCGAGGGCCTTGAGATCGGCGACCATGTCGTCCTTGCTCGCGTTGACGGTGGAGACGGCGACGTCGGAGAGCCTGTCCAGGGAGCGCAGCATGGTCAGCAGCGAACCGCGCTGTTCGTCCAGGGTCTTCAGGCCGGGCGACAGATCGGTGAGGACGGTGCCCACGTCGTCCTTGCGGCCGGCGAGGGTGGCGGCGAGCCGGTTGACGCCGTCGAGGGCGTCGGTGATGTCCCCGCGGTGCCCGTCGAGGTCGGTCACCAGGGTGTCGACCCGTTCGAGCATCGAGCGGACCTCCGGCTCGCGCCCGCCGAGGGCGGCGTCGAGTTCCTTGGTGATGGTCTTGAGCTGGTTGACACCGCCGCCGTTGAGCAGCAGGGACAGCGCACCGAACACCTCCTCGACCTCGGTGTTGCGGCCGGTGCGGGACAGCGGGATGACACTGCCGTCGCGGAGCCGGCCGGCGCTTTCCGATGTGCCGGGCGCGACGAGTTGGACGTACTTCTCGCCGAGCAGGCTGGACTGCTCAAGCCGGGCGCCGGCGCCGGCGGGCAGCCGCACATCGCCGTTGATCTTCATGGTGACGCGGGCGGCCCAGCCGTCGTGGTCGAGGTCGATGGCGGTGACCCTGCCGACGGCGACGTCGTCGACCTTGACCGCCGCCTGCGGGACGAGGCTGAGTACGTCGTCGAGTTCGGCGGTGACGGTGTAGGGGTGGGGGCCGAGGTCGGCGCCGCCGGGCAGCGGCAGGTTCTCGATCCCGCCGAAGCGCGGCAGGGGTACGGTGAACGCTCCTACCGCCAGCGCGAAGCCCAGTGCCACGGCGAGCAGTCCGCCCGCTGCCGTGCCCACGGCCATGCCGCCGGTGAGCAGTCCCCGTCCGACCGCCGCGCCGGCCGTGCCCGCCCGGCTCTCGTCGCCGTCGGACGCCTCCTCGGCCCCGTCGTCCCTCTCCACCGGGACGTCCGGGTTCTCCCCGGTGTCCTGGCTCCTGCGACCGTCCCGGCGCCCGGTGCCGGGCCCGGCAGCGCCGGATGCGTTGTGTCGCCGTAGGCCGCGCCTCACCGCTTCCCCTCCCCCGAGGACGCGGAGCCGCCGGTCGCCGGGAGCGGCAGCAGCGGTCCGCCCATGCTGATCTCGTTGAGGTCGGCCCGGCCGTCGAGGGTGCGGGTGTCGGTGTCGTAGGCCGACACCAGGTTGTCCGCGGCCAGCGGTGCCACGTCCAGCGCCTCGGCCAGGGAGGCCCGCTGCTCGACGAGGGTGCGGGTGATCGGCACCAGCCGGTCGACGTTCTCCTTCAGTTCGCCGCGGTTGTCCTTGATGAACCGCTTGACCTGGCAGAGTGCCGTGCCGAGTTCTTCGAGGGCGCCCGTGAGGTCGTCCTTGTTGTCGGCGAAGAAACCGACGACCGTGTCCAGGCGTTCCTGGGCGGTGCGCACGTCGGTGTCCTTCTGCTTGAGCATGCTGGTGAACGACTGGAGCCTGCTGAGCGTGGCGAACAGGTCGTCGCTGCTGCCGTTGAGCGTCCTTGCGGCCTTGCCGAACTGCTCGACGGTGTCGCCGATCGCCTCGCCGTTGCCGTCGAGGTTGGCCGCGCCGGTCGTCAGCAGGTCGGACAGGGCGCCGGAGGCATTGGCGCCGTCGGGGCCGAGCGCCTTGCTGAGATCGGTGATCGAGGCGTAGAGCTGGTCGATCTCGACGGGGGTGCGATTGCGGGAGGCGGGCAGCACGGCGCCGTCGGCGAGGGCAGGGCCTGCGCGGTAGGCGGGGGTGAGCTGCACATAGCGGTCGGCGACCACGCTCGGCGCCACGATCACCGCCCGGGCGCCCTCGGGGACCCGTACGCCCTCGTCCAGGGCCAGTCGCACGCGCACCCGGGTGCCCTGCGGCCGTACCGATGTCACCTCGCCGACCCGTACGCCGAGGATGCGCAGGTCGGATCCGGAGTAGATGCCGACGGCACGGTCGAAGTAGGCGGTCAGCCGGGTGCCGGAGGTGTCCAGGGCGCGGGCGACGACGAGTGAGGCGGCGACCACCGCCAGGGCGAGGGCGGCCGCGAGGAGTCTGCCGCGTCTGGTCATCGCTCACCGCCTCCCTGGGCCCGTGCCTGCTGCTTCGGCGGCATGCACGGCTCGGTCTGGGCCGGGTCGGGCAGATAGTCGCGGGGCACCACCCCGCACAGATAGCTGTCGAACCAGCGGCCGTTGCCGAGGGTGTTGCCGACGAGCCGGTAGTAGGGCCCGACGAGCGCGAGTGTGCGGTCGAGCCGGGTGCCGTTCTTCTCCAGGACGGTGGTGACCCGGCCGAGCGCCTTGAGGGTGGGGCCGAGTTCCCTGTCGTTGTCCGCTACGAGGCCGCTGAGCTGTGTCGACAGCGCCCTGCTGCCCTTGAGCAGGGCGCGGATGGCGGTGCGGCGGTCCTTCAACTCGCCGAGCAGGGACCCTCCGTCCTCGATCAGGGTCTCGAAGCTGGACTTCTTGTCCTTGAGGGTCTTGCTGAACCGGGCGCTGCCCCGGAGGAGTTCGGAGAGTTCCGCGTCGCGTTTGGAGACGGACCTGGACAGCGCGGACAGGCCGGTGGCGGCCTCCCGCACATGGGGCGGCGAGTCCTTGAACGTCTCGGAGATCGTCTCGAAGCTCTTCGCGAGCTGCCGGGTGTCGATGGCGTCGACGGTGCCGCTGAGGTCCTGGAACGCCTGGGTCACGTCGTACGGCGAGGTGGTGCGGGACAGCGGGATGCGGCGGCCGGGGTCCTGGCGCGCGCTGCCCAGCGGGTCCAGGGCCAGGTACTTGTCGCCGAGCAGTGTCCTGATGGCGATGGCGGCGGTGCTCCGGTCGCCGATCCAGGCGTCGTCGACCTCGAAGCTGACCTTCACCTTGGGGCCGTCGAGCAGGACCTGGGTGACGCGGCCGACCTTGACGCCGGCGATGCGCACCTCGTCGCCCTTGTCGAGGCCGGCCGATTCGCTGAAGTCGGCGCTGTAGGTGGTGCCGCCGCCGATCAGCGGCAGCCGGTCGGCGTGGTAGGCGACGACGGTGAGCAGGGCCAGCAGGAGCAGGCCGACGAGGGCGACGGCGATGGGGTCGCGGTCCTTGACGGGCTTCAGCCATGGCCCGCGGCGTCGGCCGGTGCGTGTGCCGGTGCCGGTGGTGCGGTCGCCCGCGCGGCTGCGGGTCCGGACGCGCGGGCTCATGCGCCGCACCTCGGTTCCGTGACGGCGATGCCGGTGGGGGCCTCGGAGCCGTCGGAGGTGGTCACTTGGCTCACGCGCGCCTCGCAGAGGTAGAGGTTGAACCACGTCCCGTAGGAGGACAGCCGGGCCAGGGCGGTCATCTTGGCGGGTGTCCTGGCGAGGAAGTCCTCGATCTGGGGGGCGGCGGCGCCGAGGTTGCGGGAGAGCCGGCCCAGTTCGCCGATGTCCTGTTTCAGGGGTGCGCGCCCGTCCTGGAGCAGGTCCGCGGTCACCGTGGTCAGGTCGCCCATGGCGGCGACGGCCCGGCCGAGGGGTTTGCGGTCGTCGTTGAAGCCGGTGACGAGCCGGCGCAGGGTGTCCACGAGGTCGTCGAACCGGTCCTCGCGGTCGTTGAGGGTGGTCAGGACCGTGTTGAGGTTCTTCACGACGGCGCCGACGACCTCGTCCTTCGCGGCGACCGTCCGGCTGAGCGAGCCGATGTGCCGGATGAGGCTGTCGACGGTGCCGCCCTCGCCCTGGAGGACCTGCACGATGGAACCGGCGAGTTCGTTGACGTCCTTCGGTGACAGTCCTTCGAACAGCGGCTTGAAGCCGTTGAAGAGCAGGGTCAGGTCCAGGGCGGGCGCGGTGTGGTCGAGCGGGATGGTGTCGCCGTCCTCCAGGGTGCCGGTGAGGTCGCCGCTGCCGCGGTCAAGGGCGACGTACCGCTGCCCCACCATGTTGAGGTACTTGACGGCGGCGGTGGTCGAGCGGGGCAGGGTGCGGTCGTCGCGGACGGTGAAGGTGATCTGCGCGGTGCGCCGGTCGACGACGCGGACGTCGGTGACCTCGCCGACCTTCACCCCGGAGACGCGCACGCTGTCGCCGTCGACGAGCCCGGTGACATCGGTGAACAGCGCCTTGTAGGAGCGGGTGGCGGAGCCGACGCCGGTGCCCGCGACGCTCAGCCCGAGCACGGTCGTGGCCAGCGCGGTCACCACCAGGAAGACGAGGGACTTCAGCACGGGGCCGGTCAGCGGGCGGCGCCGGGTGTGCGCGGGGTGCGGCCGGGTCATCGCAGGGTCACCTCCGTGCCGCGCAGGGCCGGCCCGGCGAGCAGGCTGCTCCAGTCCGGCAGGTCGGCGGGCGGTCTGCCGGTGGCCGGTGCGAGCAGTTCGTTGACGAGGGCGTTCTCCTGCGGGGAGTTGGCGAGTCCGAGGTCCTGGCCGGCCGCGGCGGACACCTGGGCGGCAGGTTTGGTGGGCACGCCGAGGTAGGGGACGGGGTAGCAGCGGGGTCCGCCGCCGGCGTCGTAGGAGGGGGTGTCCCGGCCGGGGACGTAGGCGCCGCGGGAGGGCACGGTGGTGAGGTCGACCCGCAGGCCGGGCCGGTCGGTGCCCTTGCCGAGCGCCTTGTCTATCTCCGGCACGAAGTCGGCGAGGGTGCGCAGCGTGCACGGGAAGGACGAGGAGTACTCGGCGAGCAGGCGCAGGGTGGGCCGGGAGTCGGCGCTGAGCCGGATGATGGTGTCCTTGTTGCGGCGCAGGAAGCCGGTCAGGTCGTCCGCCGCCCCGGTGGTGGCGCCGAGCGTGCCGGCCAGGTCGCCGGACTTCTCGGCCAGGGTGCCGCTGGTGGTGGTGAAGTCGGTGAGGGCCGTGATGATGTCGGGTGCGGCGTCGGCGTAGAGGTTGCTGACCTTCACGAGGTCTTTCAGGTCGCGGTTGAGGGCCGGCAGGTCGGGGTTGAACTTGCGCAGGTGTGCGTCGAGCCGGCTGAGGGTCGTGCCGAGCTGGTCGCCGCGTCCCTCCAGGGCGCGGGAGACCGCGGACAGGGTGGCGGAGAGCTTGTGCGGCTGTACGGCGGTGAGCATCGGCAGTACGTCGTCGAGGACGCGCTGCAACTCGACGGCGTTGGCCGAGCGGTCCTGCGGGATGACGGCCCCGGCGGCGAGCGGCCGGCCGGAGGGGCGCGCGGGCGGCACGAGGGCCACGAACCGCTCGCCGAACAGGGTCGTCGGCAGCATCTGCGCGCGCACGTCGGAGGGGATGCCGGCGCGGGCGCCGGGCCGCAGGGCGAGGGTGAGCCGGGCGCCGTCACCGGTGGATTCGATGGCGCGGACCTCGCCGACGACGACGCCGCGCAGCTTCACCTCGGCTCCCAGGTGCATTTCGTTGCCGACGCTGCCGGTTTCCACGACCACCGGGTCGAAGTCGGTGAACTTCTTGTCGTAGACGGCGACGGCCAGCCAGATCAGCAGGGCGGGCACCACCAGGAACACCACTCCGGCGAGCCGGCGGCGCAGCGTCTGACCCCGTGGGCTGCTCATGTCACCCGGCCACCTTCACCGTCGTGGTGGCGCCCCACAGGGCGAGCGACAGGAAGAAGTCGGTGAGGCTGATCAGCACGATGGCGTTGCGCACCGAACGGCCCACGGCGACGCCGACGCCGGCCGGGCCGCCTGATGCGCGGTAGCCGTAGTAGCAGTGCGCGACGATCACCATCACGCTGAAGACGAGCACCTTCAGTACGGACAGCAGGACGTCCGTGGGTGACAGGAACAGGTTGAAGTAGTGGTCGTAGGTGCCCCGGGACTGGCCGTTGAACAGGACGGTGACGTAGCGGGACGCCAGGTAGGAGGAGAGCAGCCCGATCGCGTACAGCGGGACGATCGCGACCACCCCGGCGATGATGCGGGTGGTGACCAGATAGGGCAGCGAGCGGATGCCCATGCCCTCCAGGGCGTCGACCTCCTCGTTGATGCGCATGGCACCGAGCTGGGCGGTGAAGCCGGCGCCGACCGTCGCGGACAGGGCGAGCCCGGCGACGAGCGGGGCGATCTCCCGGGTGTTGAAGTACGCGGAGACGAACCCGGTGAACGCGGCGGTGCCGATCTGGTCGAGCGCCGCGTATCCCTGCAGGCCCACGACGGTCCCGGTGAACAGGGTCATCGCGATCATCACGCCGATGGTGCCGCCGATCACGCCGAGGCCGCCGGTGCCGAAGACGACCTCGGCGAGCAGGCGCTGCACCTCCTTGAGGTAGCGGCGCAGGGTGCGCGGCACCCACAGCAGGGAGCGGACGTAGAAGAGCAGTTGGTCGCCGGAGCGGTCGAGCCAGACGAGCGGGGAGGCCACCGGTCTCAGCCTCCCTTCGGCGGGACGAGTTGGAGGTAGACGCCGGTCATCACCATGTTGACGAAGAACAGCAGCAGGAAGGTGATGACGACGGACTGGTTGACGGCGTCGCCGACGCCCTTCGGGCCGCCGCGGGGGTTCAGCCCGCGGTAGGCGGCGACGATGCCCGCGATGAATCCGAAGACGAGGGCCTTGAGTTCGCTGATGTAGAGGTCGGGCAGCTGGGCGAGCGCGGAGAAACTGGACAGATAGGCGCCGGGGGTGCCGTCCTGGAGGAAGACGTTGAAGAAGTAGCCGCCGAGGATGCCGACCACCGAGACCAGGCCGTTGAGCAGGACGGCCACACCCATCGCGGCCAGCACCCGCGGCACGACCAGGCGCTGCACCGGTGAGACGCCCATGACCCGCATCGCGTCCAGTTCCTCGCGGATCGCGCGGGAGCCGAGGTCGGCGCAGATGGCGGAGCCGCCGGCGCCGGCGATCAGCAGGGCGACGATCAGTGGGCTCGCCTGCTGCACCACGGCGAGCACGCTGGCCCCGCCGGTGAACGACTGGGCGCCCAACTGCCGGGTGAGCGAGCCGACCTGAAGGGCGATCACGGCACCGAAGGGAATGGAGACGAGGGCGGCGGGCAGGATGGTGACGCTCGCGATGAACCAGAACTGCTCGATGAACTCCCGGAACTGGAAAGGCCGTTTGAAGATGGCCCGGCCGACCTCCGCGGCGAGCGCGAAGAGCCGTCCGGTCTGCCGCAGCGCTCCCAGCATCATGTGCCGCTCCCGGCGGTGGTGGCGGGCGCGGTCGCGGTGGCGTAGGTGCGCTCGATGGCCGCGCGGGCCGCGGGCGGCAGTTGGTCGAGCATGCCGAGGACCCGCTCCCGGCGCCGGGCGACGGCGCGGCGGGGCGGGAGTCCGGGGGTCGGCTCCAGCTGCGGGACGATCCGGCGGGGCACGGCCGGCCGTGCCGGGCGGGTGTCCGCGGCCTCCGCGGCGAGGGTGGCGGCGTCCTTCTCCTCCGACATGCCGATGGGCCCCTCGCGGCGCCCGCCGAGGAACTGGGCGACGGCGGGTTCCTCGCTGGTGAGCAGCACCTCGCGGGGGCCGAAGGTGACCAGCCGGCGCAGGAAGAGCATGCCCATGTTGTCGGGGACCGTGGCGGCGATGTCGAGGTTGTGGGTGACGATCAGCATCGTCGCGTCGAGCTGTGCGTTCAGGTCGATCAGCAACTGCGATATGTAGGCGGTGCGTACGGGGTCGAGTCCGGAGTCGGGTTCGTCGCACAGGATGATCTGCGGATCGAGCACGAGGGCGCGGGCGAGGCCGGCCCGTTTGCGCATGCCGCCGCTGATCTCGCCCGGCAGCTTGCCCTCGGCGCCGAGCAGGCCGACGACCTCGATCCGCTCCATGACGATCCGGCGGATCTCGGACTCCTTCTTGCGGGTGTGCTCACGCAGCGGAAAGGCGATGTTGTCGAAGAGGGACATCGAGCCGAAAAGGGCGCCGTCCTGGAACATGAGCCCGAAGAGTTTCCGGGTCTCGAATATGTCGCGTTCCGGGCTGTTCACCATGTCCACCCCATTGATGAGGACACGGCCTTGTTCCGGTTTGAGCAGTCCGATGAGCGACTTCAGGAAGACGGTCTTTCCGGTGCCGGACGGGCCGAGCATGACACTGACTTCTCCGGCCGGCAGGGTGAGGGTCACATCCTGCCAGATGTTCTGCCCGCCGAAGGACTTGGTCAGGCCCTCGACGACCACTTCGATTCCCATATCACCTCCGCCAGGAACGGTTCGGCGTGCACCGCGGAGCGCACGTTAAAGCGGTGCGCGGTCGACTGACAACAGGTGGGACGCCGGATTCCCGCGGCTCCCCCCGTCTTTGTCACCGCGCAGACAAAGTCCGGTCGCGTACTTGTCTCGCCGGCACAGGGCGGGGCGACGCGCCCGCCAGGGGGCGGGATCGGCGGGGCCCGGCCGGCGGGCGTCCGCCCCAAAGGGCGGGCGAGGGCCGTACATCGTGCGCCGCGCCGACGGCCGGCGGGGGCCACCCACCTGGAGATCGGCACGGCACCCGGCACGTTACGACCGAGTAACCTCGGCGGGCAAGAGCGGGTTCCGAGTTTTGTGCGAGTTTCCGGCCGACCGCCCGGAACCTGTCAGCACGGAGACAAGAAACGGCCCCGTTCTTGTCATTCGGTGAGCAGCACGGGTACGACCCGCCGCAGCCGTCCCGCGGCCTTGCGCTTAGCATCCGATGACTAAGCGGCGGCATGGAGTGCTCACCCGGCGGACAGACAATTCCCCTCTTCAAAGAATCATGGGCGATGGCATTGTTCGGCCAAGTTTCCGGCAAGTAGCGTCGGTGCCCGCGGTCGAGGTTTTCCGAGCCGCGGGCCGCCCGGTCCCGTTCTCCGTCCGCTTCCGTGGCGGCCCCCCTCTGCCGGTCAATCCACAAGGAGAGTCCCAGAGTCATGAAGAAACCCATCACACGGACCGCCCTCGTCCTGGGCGCGGCGACCGCCGCGTTCGGCATGGCCGTCGCCCCCGCCTCCGCGGTGCCCTCCACGGTGTGGACCGTGACCCCGTCACCGGCCAACTACACGGCGACCAACAGCGGCAACATCGTGCTGACCGCCAACATCCCGATGACGTGTACGACTTCGGCCGCGTCGGGCACCATGCAGAGCACCACCGGCAACCCGGCGACCGTCGCCTCCATCTCCGCCGTCACCTTCGGCAGCGGCAGCGCGCCGTGCACCAGCGTCCTCGGCAATGTCACGACCGTGGCGACCGTCCCGTGGACGGTCGTCGGCCAGGACTACAACGCGGGCGTCACCACCGGCTACGTCGGCAACGTCAACGCCAAGGTGACCGCGGGCGCCTGTGTGTTCACGGTGACGGGCAAGGCGAGCGCGACCTACACCAACTCCACCGGGATCCTCGCGGTCAACAGCGTCTCCGGTGATCTGTCCGTCGCCTCGGCCAGCGGCTGCGGCACCGTGGTCACGACGTCCACGAAGCCCACCTTCAAGGGCAACTACGCCGTCAAGGTGAGCGGCACCAGCACCATCCCGACGATCGTCGGCTCCAACCCGTAAGGCAGGTGCCGCTCGCGCCCGCCCGGCCGGAGGTACCGGCCGGGCGCACGCGGGCTGTCCGCGCCCGGCCGGCGACCGCCGGCCGCCACCGCCGTCCCCCGGCCGGCGAACGATCCGAGCGGAGCAGTCGATGAGAGGTCCCCGTGCCGCCGTGCGGCGGCCGTCCCGTGCCCGCGCCCGCGGCGCGACGATCGCCGCGTTCGTGGTGCTGGCCGCCACCGTCCCGGCCGCGGCCGTCGCCGCGGGCACACGGGAGGTCGACACCGAACTCCCCTATGTGTGCGCGTTTCCGTCCGGGCAGCGGCCCGCGACGGTGCGGATCTCGGCGGCCTTTCCCGACCGGGTGGCGGCGGGCGAGCCGATCCGGCCCGCGGACGTCACCACCACCGTGGAGTTCCCGGAGCGGGCGGTGGCCGACCTCGCCGCGAACGGAGCGCCGGGCGTGCGGGCCGCGGAGACCCGGCTCACCGTCGCCGTCGCACAGAACGACGCCACCGCAGAGGCGACCTGGCGTGGCACCGCCGAGCCGGTGGTCCTCCCGGCGGCCGGGCCGCTGACGCTGACCGCGACCGGTGACGTGCCGACGGTGACCGGGCAGAGCGCCGGCGAACTGACGCTGTCCGCCGCGGACTTCGCGGTGGACCTGGCGCTCGGCGCGGCGGACGACGACGCCACCGAGCCCGCCGCGCTCACCGTCGAGTGCACGCTCGCCGAGGACGCGCCGCACGACGGGCTGCTGGCCGCCGTCCCGGTCGGCACGGGCCCCGGCGGACCGGACGGCTCGCCGTCCGCGTCGCCTGCTCCGTCCGCCACACCGTCCCGGCAGACCGGCGAACCGGCGGACCGGCAGCGGGAGCGGGCCCCGAGGGTCGGCGGGGACGCACCGGACGGCACGGGGGCACGGCCCGACGCGCCGCCGTGCCGGTACGACGCCCGGTATCCGGCGGGCCCGATGTCGCTCAACGCGTACATCACCGGCTACGCCAACGTCCGGAAGCTGAAGGGTGCCGCGCTGATCCCGCTGACCTGCACACTGATCGAGCAGGGCGAGCCGCAGTTCGAGTTCTACCCGGACTTCAGCGGTGGCACCATCAAGCAGCACTCCACGGGCGACCTGTACAACGGGGGCCGCACCTGGTCGCCCCCGTTCAAGGCCACCTTCCTCGCGTTCGGCTTCACCCCGACGACGGCCACCATGGTGCTGGAGCAGACCGGACCGCTGACGATCGACTCGCTCGGCGCCACCGACTTCGTGTTCACCAGCACCGACACCTATGTCCGGGTGCCGCTGGTGCTCCGGGTCCTCTCGCTCACGGTCAACGGGACACCGCTGGACGTGGGGCCGGACTGCCGCACCGAGAAGCCCCTCGCCTCCCCCGAACCGGATCCCGCGCACCACCCCGGCGACCATCTGGTGCTGCACGGCCGGGGTGAGCAGGTCACGGGCGAGCCGGCCACCGGCTATCTGCTGCTGTCCGGCGGCCCGCTGACCGGCGAGGTGAGCATCCCCGCCTTCACCGGCTGCGGGGCCGGCGGCGAGCGGGTCGACCGCCTGCTGACGGCCGCGGTGTCCGGCTCCGGCAACTACGTCAAACAGATGCAGGGCCAGACCTGTTACGTGGCGGCCGACGTGCCGAACCCCGAGGAGTGCACCACGGATCTGCAGCCCCTGAAGATTCCCGTTCCCGAACGCTGAGTCCCGCCCCAGCCCGTACCCCTCACGGAAGGCCACCTCATGAACCGGTTCCCGCTCGGCGCCAGACTCGCCACCACCGTCACCGCGCTCGGCACCGCGCTCGGCGCCTTCGCCTCGATGGGCACCGCGACCGCCGCCACGGCCCAACTGAACGGCGAATGGGCGCCGTTCACCCGCTGCCCGGTGAACGCGCCCGCCATGCTCGCCGCGGACGGCCTGGCCAGGACGCCGCAGTGCGTGGTCTCCAGCTCGCCGAACGGCTCCATCACGCTCGGCAACACCACCGTGGTGACGGGCCGGACCAACCTCCAGATGGGCGTCGTGCAGAACTCGGACGGCACCAGCACCGTGGTGGCCCCGCCCGACGGCGCGGTCATCGCCGACTCCGCGACCGTGCCCGGCGGGCTGCTGGGCCTGATGTGTCCGAGCGACATCCCCGCGATCACGGCCATCTGCGAACAACTCGCCAACAGCACGCTCAACAAGATCACGGCGACCGTGGAGTCCGTCGGCACACCCTCCGACTTCGACCAGAACGCGGGCGTCCTCACCGACCTGCCCATCGTCGCCCTGCCGGTCCGCATCCACCTGGAGAACCCGTTCCTCGGCGGCAACTGCTACATCGGCACGAAGACCAACCCGATCGTGCTGCGGCCGAAGAACCTCACCTACCCCACGTTCGGACTGTCGTTCTTCAAGGGTGACGGCACCCTCGCCGACGACGGCGAGATGAGCCGGATCGGCCTCACCGGGGCCACCCAGAAGGACAGCAGCTTCGCGGTGCCCGGCGCCAGCGGCTGCGGGCTTGGCATCGGCCTGGTCGACGCGGCGGTCAACCTCAAGACCGGGCTGCCGTCCGCCGCCGGGAAGAACAGCCTCACGCTCAACGACACCCAGACCTACCTCACCGGTCTGACGGCACCCGGCACCGTCGCCCCCGACGCCGGCAAGATCCTCGCGCGCAACTGGAACTCCGCCGTCAAGTGAGCGCCGTACAAAGGCGATTATCAGCCGTCCCGGCAGTCCGATCCCGTCTCGCTGCGGCAAACCGTGCACGGCCTGTGTACGGCGCGTGAAACTTGATTTAGCTTCAGCAGCCCAAGACAGGTATGCACCTGAGGGCCGGCCCGGGTGTCCCCCTCGGTCCAGCGGGGGCACCCGGCCGGTCTCCCCCCACCGGGCGCGTCGGAGAGCAAGGGACGACCAGCCATGCCTTCAACCGTACGGTCGCCGCAGGTCGGAGAGCCCCTCGAACCCCTGCCCAGGGAGTTCGCGGCCTTCATGCGGCCGGAGTTGCCCGGCCTCATGAAGGAAATACGCATCGAGGTCACCCGCGCCTATCCCGTGTACGGCCGGCTGCTCAACGGCCCCAACGCCGACGCCATCAGGCAGGGCGTCGAGGAGGCCCTGGCCGCGTTCGTGGACCGTGTCGCCGAACCGGGCAAGGACTCGGCGCTGCGCGACGAGCTGTTACGCAAGTTCGGGCGCGTGGAGGCCTATGAGGGCAGGGAGTTGGACACCCTTCAGGGGGCCTACCGGCTGGGCGCGCGCATCGCCCTGCGCCGTGCCAAGGCCGTGGGCCGGCAGTACAATCTGTCGCCCACTGTCATCCTCGCCTTCGCCGACGCCCTGTTCGCCTACGTCGAGGAGTTGGAGGCGCTGTCCCGCGAGGGCTATGTGGAGGTGCAGTCCCGGGCCTCGTCCGAAGTCTCGGCGGTACGAAGACAGTTGCTGCACCTGATCCTGGCCGCGCCGCCGCTGCCGCAGGCGACCGTGTCCGGACTGTGCGAGGCGGCGGCCTGGCCGCTGCCCGCCGAGGTCACCCTCGTCGCCCTGCGGTCGCCCGCGCCCGACCATCTGGAGGCGGGGCTGGCCGGTGACGTCCTCGCGGACCTTGACATTCCGCAGCCGCATCTGCTCATTCCGGGCGCCCTGACCCCGGACCGGCTCGCCATGCTGGACGCGGCGCTCGCGGGCACGCACGCCGTCGCCGGCCTGACGGTGCCGCTCGCACAGGCGGCCGACTCCATCCGCTGGGCGCGCCGCGTGCTCCAGCTGATCGACGAGGGTGTCGTGGCCGACGCGCCGCTGACCCGCTGCGAGGAGCATCTGGTGACGCTGTGGCTGCTGTCGGACCCGCCGCTCGTGTCCCATCTGGCGGCCAGGGAACTGGCCCCGCTCGACGGGCTGCCGAGCAGCCGCCGCGGCCGGCTCATGGAGACCCTGCGCGTGCACATCTCCACCCGGGCGCCCGCGGAGCAGGTCGGCGAGATGCTGGGCGTACACGCCCAGACGGTGCGCTACCGCCTGCGCAACCTGGACGCCCGGCTCGGCGACCGCCTCACCGACCCCGACCACCGCTTCGCCCTGGAGGCGGCCCTACGATCCCTGCACCTGAGAACCCCCCACCCCACAGAGTGAGCCCCCACCGGGCGATGCCCCGAAGACCGACGGCCGCGCGGCCGTCGCACGTGTCGTACCACGCCGGGGGCCCGCCCCAGCACCGGGCTCCACCGGCAGGGCCGCCGCCAAACGCCCCGCACGTGCGACGGCCCGCCCACCACGGCGTCTTCCGCCCGCTACGCGGAATCACCGGCATGCCCGGACCGCCGGGGCGTCGCGCAACCTGGGCGGGCGGTCCGGTGGTGTGTGTCAGGTGGGGAGGCGGGGGACGCTCTCGATCAGTTTGCGGGTGTACGGGTGCGCCGGGGCGCCCAGTACCCGTGTGGTGTCGCCCTGTTCGACGATGCGGCCGCGTTCCAGCACGGCGGTGCGCTCGCACAGGGAGGCGACGACCGACAGGTCGTGGGAGACCATCACCAGCGTCAGCCCCTGCTCCCGCTGCAACTCGGCCAGCAGGTCGACGACCTTCACCCGGGTCGTGACGTCGAGCGCGCTGACGGGTTCGTCTGCGAGCAGGACGCGCGGCCCGCACACCGTGGCCCGGGCGATGGCGATGCGCTGGCGCTGCCCGCCGGAGAACTCGTGCGGATAGCGGTCCGCCGCGTCGGCGGGCAGGCCCACCCGCTCCAGGGCCGCGGCCACCTTCGGCGCCGCGCCCGCCCTGGTGTCGATGCCCAGGGAGCGCAGCGGTTCGGCCACGATGGCGGCGACGCGCCGGCGCGGGTCCAGGGAGGAGTAGGGGTCCTGGAAGACGCACTGCACGCTGCGCCGGAAGCGGCGCATCTGCGCCCGGTCGCGCGGGGACAGTTCGGCGCCGTCGAAGCGTACGCCGCCCGCGGTGGGCCGGGCCAGGCCGAGCAGCAGCCGCAGCAGGGTCGTCTTGCCCGCCCCGGACTCGCCGACCAGGGCGAGGCTGTGCCCGGCCTCGACGGCGAGGGAGACGTCCCGCACGGTGTCGGTGGCGTTCCCCCGGTGGCGCAGCGCCACATCGCTCAGTTCCAGTACGGGCGTCACCGCGGGCTCCTCAGGTCCAGGGCGGACTCCAGTTTCCGGGCGCTGGTCACGAGGTCCCTGGTGTAGTGCTCGCGCGGGGCGCGGACGAGTTCGCGGACCGGGCCCTCCTCGACGGCCCGGCCGTCCCGCAGCACCAGGGCCCGGTCGGTCACCCGGGCGACGACGGCGAGGTCGTGGCTGACGAACAGCACCGCCATCTCCCGTTCCCGGACCAGGGTGTCGATCAGGTCCAGCATCTCCGCCTGCACGGACACGTCGAGGGCGGTGGTCGGCTCGTCGGCGATCAGCAGCCGGGGCGCGCACGCCAGGGCCATGGCCAGGGCGACCCGCTGCCGCTGCCCGCCGGAGATCTCGTGCGGGAAGGCGCGCGCGATGCGCTCCGGTTCGGGCAGGCGCACCTGGGCCAGCGCCTCGCGTACGGCCTCCCGCAGGGCGGCGCCCTTCAGGCCGGTGCGCCTACCGAGGGGTTCGGCGACCTGGCGGCCCACCCGCATCAGCGGGTCGAGCGCGGTCAGCGGCTCCTGGAAGACGACGGCCGCGTCCCGGCCGCGCACGGCGGTCAGCCGCTTCTCGCTCGCGCCGACGATCTGGGTGCCGGCCAGGTCCACGCTGCCGGTGGCGGTCATGCCCTCGGGCAGCAGGCCGAGCACCGCGAGCGTCGTGAGCGACTTGCCGGAGCCGGACTCGCCGATGAGGCCGAGCCGTTCGCCGCTCGCCACCCGGAAGGACAGGTCGTCGACCAGGGTCCGGCCGTCGCCGGTGCGGACGGTCAGGCCACGGACGTCGAGGAGGGTCATGTGCGCCTCCGGCGGGTCGCCGGGTCGAGGGTGTCGCGCAGGCCGTCGGCGACGAGGTTGACGCCGATCACGAGCAGCACGAGCAGGATGCCGGGGGCCAGCGCGCCGGCGGGTGCGGTGGTGAAGGTGGCCTGCGCCTCCTGGAGCATGCGGCCCCACGAGGCGTTGGGCGGCGGCGCGCCGAGGCCCAGGTAGGACAGTCCGGCCTCGGCGAGCACGGCGAGTCCGAACTGGAGGGCCAGGTTGACCACCAGGGTGGGCCAGATGTTGGGCAGGACGTGGCCGAGCACGGTGCGCGGCCAGGACGTGCCGGAGGTGCGGGCGGCGGTGATGTAGTCCTGTGCCAGGACCCGCTTGGCGAGGATGCGCACCAGCCGGGCGACGACGGCGCTCTGCGCCAGCCCGATGGCGAGGACCGCGGAGCCGAGGGTCGCCGAGCGTGCGGCCACGATGAGCATCGCGAGCAGCAGGGTCGGGAACGCGATGAGGATGTCGAGGAACGCGGAGAGCGTGTCGTCGAGCCAGCCCTGTGCGAACGCGGCGAGCAGCCCGAGGGTGACACCGATCGCGGCGGCGATGAGCACCGAGCCGAGGCCCGCCTCGACGGCGATCCGGGAGCCGGTCATCACCTGCGTGAACAGGTCCCGGCCGAGCTTGTCGGTGCCGAGCAGATGTCCGCCGCCGGGGCCGGTGAGCCGCCCGCCGGAGGTGTCGTCGGCCGGGTACGGCAGCCAGAACAGGGAGACCAGGGCGAGCAGGGCGATGGCGCCCGCGAGCACGCAGCCGACGACGAGCGTGGCGGAGCCGCGGGCCCGCCGCCCGGCGCGCGCGGCGCTCGTGGGCCGTGCCGGTTCGAGCACGTCGATTCCGGTCATCGGGCACCTCCCGTCAGTCGGTCGCGCAGCCGCGGGTCGATGATCCGCTGGACCAGGTCGGCGACGAAGCCGATGAGCAGCACGGCGAGGGTGGAGACGAACAGCACGCCCTGGATGACCGGGTAGTCGTGCTGGGCGATGCCGGTGGCGAGCATCGAGCCGAGGCCGGGCAGCGCGTACACGGACTCCACGACGACCGCGCCCAGCAGGGTCGAGGCGAGTTCGATGCCGAGCACGGAGATCACCGGTACGGCGGCGTTGCGCAGCCCGTGCCGCCACATCGCCCGCCCGAAGGAGGAGCCCAGGGCGCGGGCGGTGCGCAGATGGTCGCTGCCCAGCACGTCGAGGGTGGCGGAGCGGACGTAGCGGATCAGGGACGCGCTCATCACCAGGGCGATGGTGAGGACCGGCAGCACCAGCGAGCGGGCCGCGTCCGCGGGGGCGGACCAGCCGTCCTGCGGGAAACCGCCGGCGGGCAGCCAGCCCGCGTTCAGCGCGAACACGGCGATGAAGATCATGCCGAGCCAGAACACCGGGATGGCGATGCCCAGTTGGGAGACGCCGCTGAGCAGCGCGCCGTACCAGGTGTGCCGCTTGTGGGCGGCGAGGAACCCGGCGGGTACGGCGATGAGGACGGCCAGCACGAAGGCCGCGAGGGTGAGCGGCACGGTGACGTCCAGCCGGGCGGAGACCTCGGGTCCGACGGGCAGCGAGCTGACGAAGGAGGTGCCGAGGTCGCCGCTCGCCAACTGCCCGAGCCAGTGGGTGAACTGCTCGGGCAGCGGCCGGTCGGAGCCGATGGAGTGGCGGGCCGCGTCGATCTGCTCGGGGCTCGCGCCCACCGAGGTGAGCGCGTTGGCCGGATCGCCGGGCAGCATGCGCAGCAGCACGAACAGCACCACACTGGCCAGGGCCAGCGACACCGCGAGGAAGACCAGGCGGCGCAGCAGATAGCGCGCCATCAGCCCTTCTTCTTGATGTCGTAGGCGTAGAACTGCGAGTTGAGGCCGTTGAGCGGGTAGCCGGACAGCTTGCTGCTCGCGACGACGATCTGCGGGTACAGGTACAGCCAGTCGCTGGCCGCGTCCTCGGCGGTCCTGCGGTTGACCTTCTTCAGCAGGTCCGTCTGCTCTGCGGTGGTCCGGGCCTCCTCGGCCTGCCGCACCCACTGCGTGACCTGCTTGTTGTCGTAACCCCAGTAGAAGTCGGGGTTGCCGTACCAGACGAGGTCGCGGTCGTTGACGTGTTCCTGGAGCGTGGCCGTGAAGTCGTGGTTCTTGTAGACCTTGGTGTACCACTCGTCCGGGGTGATCGTGTTGATCGTGACGGTGATGCCGACCTTGGCGAGTTCGGACTTGATGAAGGTCGCCGCGGTGGGGTGCGGGTCGTAGTTCGGGGTGTCGAGGGTGAACGCGAAGCCCTTGGCGTAGCCGGCCTCGGCGAGCAGCTTCTTGGCGCGGGCCGGGTCGTAGGCGTTGACCTTGGTCAGGTCCTCGTACCAGGGGTCGGTGGGCGGCACCATCGAGCCGATGAGCTTGCCGTAGCCGCCCCAGACCGACTCCAGGAGCTTCTTGTCGTCGATGGCGGCGGAGACGGCCTGGCGGACCTTGGCGTCGGTGAAGGGCTTGGCCTTGTCGTTGAAGGCGAGCAGCAGCTTGGTGGTGGAGTTCCCGTCGTTGACCTTGTAGTTCTGGTTGTTCTTGAACTGGTCGAGGGCGTCCGGGGACTGTTCGCTCGTGACCACGTCGACGGCGTTGGTCAGCAGGGCGTTGTTGAGCGCCGTGGCGTCCTTGTAGTAGTGGAAGACGACCTTCTGATTGCTGGCGGCGCCGCCCCAGTAGCCGGCGAACCGGTTCAGGCCGAGGGCGGAGCCCCGGGTCCACTTGTCCAGCGTGTAGGGGCCGGTGCCGTCCTCGGTCGTCTTCAGGTTCTTCGCCTGGGAGTTGATGATCCAGACGTAGGAGAGGTTGTAGACGAAGGAGATGGACCGCTGCGACAGCGTGACCTTGACGGTGTGCGTGTCGGGGGTGGCGATGTCCTTGATGACCTCAAGGTTGCTCTTGCGGGCGGACTGGGAGTCGTCCGCGATGACCTTCTCCAGGCTGTACTTGACGTCGCCGCTGGTCAGTTGCTTTCCGCTGTGGAACTTCACGCCGTCGCGCAGGGTGAAGGTGTAGGTGAGCCCGTCGGCGCTGACCTTGTAGTCGCGGGCGAGGAGCTTGTCCACCTTGCCGTCGTCGGTGAGTCTGAACAGCCCTTCGTAGACGTTGCCGTTGAGGGCTTCGGTCACGCCCTGCCCGCCGCCCGCGGTGTTGTCGAGGTTCTGCGGCTCGTAGAGCGAGCCGATGTTGACGGTGGCGTTCTTGTCCCACGCGCCGCCGGATGCGCTGCCTTTGGAGCCGGAGCCGCCGCAGGCGGTCAGGGTGAGGGCGAGGGTGGTCGCGGTCGCGGTGCCGTACAGGGAGGTCTTCTTGATGTTCACGTGGTGTGCGCTTTCGTGCTGCGGTGCGGGAGGGCTGCGGGTCAGTGCTGTGCGGGGACGCCGCCGCGGAAGACGGGGCGCTTCTCGCCTGCCTCGACGGGCAGGTGGAAGCGGTTCTGCCGGGGCGGCATCGGACAGTTGTACTGATCGGAGAATCCGCAGGGCGGTACGAAGGCCCGGTTGAAGTCGAGCAGCACCCGGTCGTCGTGCTCGGTGCGCCGTACGAACAGGAAGCGCCCGGCGCCGTAGGTGGTGTCCCCGTTGGTGGGGTCGCCGAAGACGAGCAGCAGGGTGCCGTCGTCGTCGAAGGCGCTGAGGATGTAGTCGCGGCCGTCGACGGTGAGGGTGATGTCGCCGGGGACGACGAGGTCGCGGGTGCCGCCGTTGTCCCGGATGTGCTCGAAGGGGATCCGGCGGGCGCCGGGCACGGGCGTGTAGGTGGCGTGCAGCACCCAGGCGGGGTCGTACGGGAAGGTGTCGACCCGGTCGAAGCGGCGGATGGCCGGCGCGTCGGCGTCCCAGAACCGCAGGCCGTGCTCGGGCTCGCCGGTGACGAGGTCGGTGCGGCTCAGTGTGGTGACGGTCACGGTGTCCGGCCGGCCGGCGCGGGCCCGCTCCGCGTCCGGGCGTTCGCCGGCCGGGAGCCAGCGGGTCTCGACGAGCGCGAGGTTCCCGGTCGGCGCGGTCAGGGCCCGCAGGCGGTCGGCGCGCCAGGCGTGCCACCGCGCGACGGCATCGGTGGCGGGCTGGTCGGTGGTGGCGTGGGACACGGTCGGACTCATTCGTAGCAGGGACGGCGGCCTCACACCGCGGACATCACGCTGCGCGAATGAGTGGCCAAAGCATGCCCTTTATCTGCCATAAGAGGATCTAATGTCAAATGCAGACGACGCATGGTGAGACGTGGCGATCCAGGCACGGCGGTCGGCGGCGCCACACCGACCCACCCGAGGACCGCACCCCTCAGATCTCAGGGGCGCGGGGAACTGCGCGACCAGCCACCACACACCCGCATCCGACCGACGACCGTCACCGGCGCGGAGCGCGGAGCGCGGCGCAGGGTGCGGACCTGAGCAACCGGCGCCCAGGGACGGCCCGGCCCGGCGGAGCGGCACGCGCGTCTCAGCGGTTGAGGTCGATCAGGTGGGGCGCCACCCGGGTCAACCGCAGCACGCCCCACAGGATCACCAGGACGCCCGCCAGCTCCGCGAGCAGCCACCAGCCGGTGCGGATCTCCTCGCCGAACAGGGCCACGCCCAGCAGCAGGCTCACGGTCGCGTCGCCGATGGTCAGCGCGGGCTGCGAGGCGACCAGGGCGCCGGCCTGGAGGGAGTTCTCCAGCAGCAGGAGCGCGCCGACCCCGGCCAGCGCGAAGCCGTAGGTCTGCCAGGTGCGCAGGAAGGCGGTGAACCCCGAGTCGGCGAGCACGCCGGTGGCCGACTTCATCAGCGCGGCCGTCAGGGCGTTGCCGATCGCGGCGGCCGTGGCCAGCGCCGCCGCCCGGAACAGCGAGGAACGCGCCGGACGGGCCAGCACGACGGCGAGGGCCATCGCGCCCAGGGTCAGGGCCAGCACCGGCAGCCAGCGCGCCATGGCCGCCTCGTTGCGGGTGCCCGAGGGAGCCGCCGCGGCCAGGACCAGGGCGAGCCCGCCGACCATGCCGGCTACGGCCCGCCAGGCGGCGGCGGGCAGCCTGCGGTGCATCAGCGGCGCGATGACCAGCAGGGCGAACGGCAGCTCCAGCACGAACAGCGGCTGTACCAGCGCCATGGGCCCGTTGACCAGGGCCAGGGCCTGGAAGAGCGCGGCGCCCGCGACACCGGCGATGCCGATCGACCAGGCGGGCCGCCGCACGAGGGCGATCATCAGCCCGAGGCCGCCGCCCCGCGACACCGAGGAGGCGGCCTTGCGCTGGAAGGCCGTCCCCACCGCATTGCTGGCGGCCCCCACGACGGCACAGACGACGGCGAGCGCGATCACCCCTCCACCATGCCTCGCCTTCCCGCCCGGTACCGACCGGGACCCGCCCCGGCCCGGGCCGCGCCCGGGCGGCCGCTCACCCTGCCCCGGCCGACGGGCCGCTCACCCGCCCCCGGCCGACGGTCCGGCGGTCCGCTCCGGCCCCGCCCAGGTGACGGGTGCCAGGGAATCAGGCCAGACCGGTCGGGTCGGATCGCGTCGGGTCAGGTCAGGTCAGGTCAGGCCGCTCGGGTCGGTTCAGGTCGGCCGGGTCGGGTCACATCGGTCAGGTCAGCCCGGTCAGGCCAGGTCAAGTCAGGTCAGGTCAGGTCAGGGGTACGGTCACCTCGCCGGCCCCCGCCGCGCTCGCCCCGCCCGCCACCCGCACCGTGAATCGCGCGTCGGTGCCCTCCGCGGTGACCCGCAGCAGATCGCCCTCGCGCGCGAGGCGGAACACGGCGGCCGGGGCGCCCGCCGGATCGGGCACGGTGACCGTCGCGGCGTACCCGGGCTCCGCCGAGGGATGGACGAGCAGGGTCGGCTCCGCCAGCCAGTCGCCGTCGGGGCGGCTGTCGTCGCCGGCCAGCGGCAGCACGGCGCCCTCGCGTACGTACAGGGGCAGGCTGTCGTAGCCGTGGCGTTCGGTGCGCCACACCGGGCCGGTGACCCGTTCGCCGGTGAGCAGGTGCGTCCAGGTGCCCTCGGGAAGGTAGACCTCCACCTCGCCGTCCTCGGTGAACACGGGGGCGACCAGGAGGTCGGGGCCGAGCAGATACTGGCGGTCGAGCGGGCGGCACGCCGGATCGTCGGGGAATTCGAGCACCATGGGGCGCATCATCGGGACGCCGGTGCGGTGGGCCTGGACGGCCGCCCCGTACAGATAGGGCATGAGCCGGTGCTTGAGCCGGGTGAACCGGCGGGCGACGTCCACCGCCTCGTCGCCGAACTCCCACGGCACCCGGTACGACGAGGAGCCGTGCAGGCGGCTGTGCGAGGACAGCAGCCCGAAGGCCAGCCAGCGCTTGAACACGGCCGGGTCGGGCGTGCCCTCGAAGCCGCCGATGTCATGGCTCCAGAAGCCGAATCCGCTCAGGGACAGCGACAGACCGCCCCTGAGGGACTCGGCCATGGCCTCGAAGGAGGACCAGCAGTCGCCGCCCCAGTGCACCGGGTACTGCTGGCCGCCCGCGGTCGCGGACCGGGCGAACAGCACGGCCCCCCCCTGCCCGCGCTCCTCTTCGAGGAGTTCGAACACGGTCCGGTTGTACAGGTGCGTGTAGTAGTTGTGCATCCGCTCCGGGTCGGAGCCGTCGTGCCAGACCACGTCGGTGGGGATGCGTTCGCCGAAGTCGGTCTTGAAGCAGTCCACGCCCTGGTCGAGCAGCGGCTTGAGCTTCGCCTTGAACCAGGCGCGGGCGTCGGGGCTCGTGAAGTCCACCAGGCCCATTCCGGCCTGCCACAGGTCCCACTGCCACACATCGCCGTCCGGCCGGCGCACCAGGTGCCCGAGCCGGGCCGCCTCGTCGAAGAGCGGGGACTTCTGGGCGATGTAGGGGTTGATCCAGAGGCTGATCCGCAGGCCCTTGTCCTTCAGCCGGGCGAGCATGCCCTCCGGGTCGGGGAAGACGTCCGGGTCCCAGGCGAAGTCGCACCACTGGTACTCGCGCATCCAGAAGCAGTCGAAGTGGAAGACGGACAGCGGGATGCCGCGCTCGGCCATGCCGTCGACGAACGACATGACCGTCCGCTCGTCGTAGGACGTGGTGAACGAGGTGGTGAGCCACAGGCCGAAGGACCAGGCCGGCGGGAGCGCGGGGCGGCCGGTGAGGGCCGTGTAGCGGGCGAGGACGTCCTTCGGGGTGGGCCCGGCGACGACGTAGTACTCCAGCGTCTGGTCCTCGACGCTGAACTGGACCTGCCCGACCGACTCGGAGCCCACCTCGAAGGAGACCTTCCCCGGGTGGTTGACGAAGACGCCGTAGCCGCGTGAGGAGAGGTAGAACGGGATGTTCTTGTACGCCTGCTCGCTGCTGGTGCCGCCGTCCGCCTGCCACACGTCGACGACCTGGCCGTTCTTCACGAACGGGGTGAAGCGTTCACCGAGGCCGTAGACCTGTTCGCCGACCCCGAGCGCGAGCCGGCCGATCATGTGGTGGGCGCCCTCGGCGGTGGTGGCGAACGCGGTGCTCTTGGCGTTCGCACGGGTCAACTCGCGGCCGTCGGCGTCGTGGAAGGTCAGGGACCAGGGTCCGGAGCGGTCCAGGCGCAGGGTCAGCGGTCCGCTGGCCAGTTCCGTGACGGTGCCCTCCCGCCGGACGGCGCCGGCGCCGTCCGGCGGGCCGGCCAGGGCGAAGTCCGGGCCCGGCCGCCGGGTGCCGCTGTGGTGGGTGATCCGGACGCCGATCACGCCCTCGGCGGGCGAGAAGCACTCCGTGGTGATGAGGGGCGCGTTCAGCGTGTCCCCCCTGCGCGTCACCTTCTTCACCGCGGCATGGGCGGTGAAGCGGTTCGCTTCCGCGCGTACGTCGCGCACTTCGGTGGCGTACGAGATCTGTACGCCTTCGCGAATGCGCCAGAAGCCATCGGTGAACTTCATGATCTTCCTCGGGGGAGCAGCGAGCTTCGGGGGGGTGCGCGGGAGCGTCGCACAGGATTTGATCGTACACAAAACAAATGCGGCCCACGAGCCCCAGATCGGCCTCACAAGACGTTGAGCAGGCATGATTACCGAGCCGGTTGATCACTTCACATCGAGCCATGAAGAGATACGTGCCACCGGGGGCTAGCGCGGTGACACCGTTTTGACGTATTAGTCATCCCATCAAACAAACCTGTCCGGCGCCGCTGCCGGACCGCACGACTGCAAGGGCCGCACATGTCGAAGCGCTTCAAC
>NZ_BAAJXA010000063.1:0-39047 GCF_057537855.1 Streptomyces diversicolor | reverse complement strand
GTTGCGGACCCGGCCGCGGTCGGCGGTGTGGGTCTGCCGGAATCAGACGCTGTGGTCCTCGGTGGCGCTCAGGACCGCGATCGGGACACTGACCAGCCCGAACGAGATGACGCCGTGGCACCACTGCCGCGCCGTGCCGCTGGCGGTGCGGCGGCCGGAGCCAGGATTCGCCGGGCGATGTGGTCGAAGCCACGCAGCATCGGGGTCAGCTCCTGCGCGGCCCCGCAGATCGTGCACAGCCATGTTGTTCCGGTAGCCGGTCACTCACTCGGCTGGATCGTCCGATCGTCATATGGAGGGCCGGTGGGGATCTTTACCAGTGTCCCTTGCCCTGTGTGACTACGTGTCACGGGCAGACACTGGACTACGCATCGCCGGCTCCCACCAGATCCAGGTCCCCGACGCCCTGCACCGCGACCACGCCGAGGTCGAAGACCGCGTCCGCACCGACAAGGCCATGGGACAGGCGAACCTGCCCTCACAGTCGTGGCAGATCAACACAGGCTGGATGCTCGCCGCGAACCTTGCCGCAGACCTCGACACCTGCTGCGACTGCTCACCCTGCACGACCAGGACGACCCCGAAGACGCCGAGCCGGACACGATGCGCCTGCGCCTCTACCACCTGCCCGCCCGCCTGGCCCGCCACGCCCGCCACCGCTGTCCACGCATCGAGCGGACCTGGCCCTGGGCAGCGGCGTTCACCACCAGCTGGAACAGCCTCACCCAACTTCCAGTCGCCACCTGACGACCGGCTCACGCCCCAACCAGGACCAGGAAGGAGGAGAACCCGCAACCTCCAGGCCCGTGGAACCCGGCGCGCCCCGCGGCGTCACGCGACGGCCCGTCCTCCAACAGCAGAGGACATTACGGGCGAACAGCTGCACCGCGACCGAAACACGCTGACGAATCGAGGTCAAAGATCTGCACGCCCTTACTGCGGCTCGGCGACGCACCCTCGCCGGTCCCGGAACCCGTCGCGACGCTGCTGGACTACATCGCTGCCCTGCCCGGCAGAACGGCCGCAGTGAACGCGAATTGCCGCTGGCTCTTCCCCGGCCGCCGGGCGAACCAGCCGATGCACCCGGGCACCCTGCGGGACGGACTACGCGGACTCGGTGTTCCCCTCCAGCGGGCCCGGACCTCATCGATCCGTCACCTCGTCCTCCAAGCCCCAGCCCCCGTCATCGCCAAGGCCCTGGGCTATCATGACAAGACCACCACTCGCTTGGTCACCGAAGCTGGCGGAACCTGGAGCCGATACGCGCCCGGCGACCACACACGGTGAACTACGACGACGCTCTCTCACTCAGGGAACGAAAAGCCCAGCTCACGCAGGCGGGGCAAGCAGGCTGCGAGGCATTGCTCCACCGACGCGGCGTCGGTTCGCACAAGGACGTCCTCGCGCAACGGGGCGCCACTGGCGACGAAGGTCCAAGGCTTGCGCCTCTCTGCCATCCGCTCGGCGTCGGCCTTGAACAGCACCGTTACGCCCTGTTCAGCCAGTGCTTCCATGATCGCGACGACGTCCACCGGCACTCTCCGCTCCCGAAGCGCTTCGATCGCGCTACCGGAGGAACATATCTACTCCGGGCCGGACCCTGGATCCTGCCCCCATCACCCCAAAGTGACCAATCGCGGCGATCTCGCCGCGGCTGGCGTTGGTGATGAAGCCGAAGCGTCGGTAGAACGCGTGCAGCCGATCTGGGTTCCCGCCGAAATTGCCGCTCGGGCTGAGCGCCACCGGCACACCGTGCAGGTCGACCGCGGCGGTGATGCGTTCCATGACGCGCGTGCCGATCCCGTTCCCTCGCTCGCTCTCCGGGAGGACGATCCAAAACAGCACGAGACACGGACCGCGATCGAGTCCGAGTTCAAGCCGCACGCTCGGGTAGCTGGTCCGTATCTCCTCGGCCAGGCCATCGGCCCACGACGTAACGGCCCGCCGGTCAGGCACGCTCAGGCCCTACGCCTCGTCGGGGTTGATCCCCTGAGCCCGCGCCAGGGCGAACAGGACGCGCTCGATGGTGTCCAGGCGCTGCGTGATCGTGCGGTCCCCGGGGGCGCCGATGGCGTTGGCGAGGGAGTCGATGTTCCCGAAGGCCGTTACCTGCTGCTCGCCGATCTGCTGGAGCTTCTCACCGTGCTCGGCCAGCGTGCGGCCGGTACGGAATGCCTCCGCCTCAAGATCCCGAAGCCGTCCGTCGTACGTCGATGTCTCTCGCGCCATGCCCCCATCCTGGCAGACCGCCGTACGGACTCGCTCCGGCCTGCGTAAAAATCCCTGAAGTAGGGGCGGCCCGCGGCGCGGTCTGCGACGACGAACGCGGTGGTGGACTGAGGGTTGCCGTCGGCGAGCCAGGCCGTCATCCCGCCTGCGAGGCGGCCGACGAGGCACTCGTAGCCGATCTTGTAGGGGATGGGTCCGGCGGCGCACATCGACGACGTGACCGCCGTCGGCTATCAGAGCTCGCACCTGTTGAGCGGATAACGTGGACAGCACGGGATCCGTCGTCAGCACCGCCGGGCCGTGCCGGTTGATCTGGGCCAGCCGCTCGAAGTGCGCGGGGTATGTACCCAGGCTCGCGATCAGCTGGGATACGAAGGGGTCCTCGTCGGGTGCGTCGAGCAGCGTGTTGGCCTGCCTCTGGGCGCCGATGATGGTGGTGCGCTCGGTGCGTAGCAGAAGGGCCCGGCGCCGTGGGTGGGCCACACCGCCGTCTCGTCCGGCAGTGCGGCCAGACGCTGGGGGGACCGGTACTGAGCCTGGGGGAGTTCCTCGGTTCGTGCCGGGCCGAGGAGGTCGGTGCGGGCCGCGGAGTTCACGATCAGCGACCCTCCGGTGAACACCCCGAGCTCCCGGCTGCCGTCCATCAGCAGGAAGGACAGATGCTCGTCGGTGGGCCCGGGGTTGGCCAGGGCCCCGCAGGGTCAGCCCGCCCGGGTCGACCTCGTCGCCGTCCGCGAGGCCCCGGTGGGCGAAAGCGCGGCGGCCGGCGGCGGAGACGAGCACGGTCGCGCCGGTGTCGGGGCCCAGCTGGACCGCACCGGAGAGGAAGTCGGCGTGCAGATGTGTGTCGGCCGCGTACGCGACCGTGAGACCGCGCCGTTCGGCTGCTGCGTGCAGGGCGCGCAGGTCGCGGCTTGCGTCGACCGCCCAGAGCGCGTCCGTCGCCGAAGTCGAGCAGGTAGGCGCTGTTGCCGAGCCCTTCGCCGACGAGCGGTATGAGGTGATCGTCCGCGCCGGAGAACACGAAGAGGGATGAAGGCGCGGCTGTACGACGCGTTCGCGGCCAGCGGCAAGCCTGGGCGTGTTCTTCGTCGGTCAGGGCCCGCCGTACGCACGCTTCGGTGATCTCGACTTCGTACGTGCGGTAGGCGTCCGCGGGGTAGGGGCGGCGGGACGGGGTACAGGAGCCAGCCGTGCACGGTCGACCGCCACAACTGGCGGTCGCCCTCGGAGAGGCTGCCGTAGTGCTTGATGAACATTGCCACGACGTCCGCGGTGAAGTACATCGACGGCCGGTCGCCCGCCGCGCACCCCGGGCAGCCGTCCTTGCCCGTGCACACTGCCAGGCGCCGGTCGTAGCGCGGCGGCCAGAAGCGAGGGTGGGCGCGCTGCTGGGTGTAGTGAACTCTGGCATGAGTTCTTGGCCGTTTGCCAAGTCGTCTTGACGACCAATGAGCTTCTGTCACTTGATCTTGGTCGGTGGTGGGGGAAGTGATGGGGGTTGCCGCGCCGGCTTACGGCGACGCCGGGCGGAACCGGGGGTTCGAGAGCGCTGACCCGATGCGCGGGTTCCGCTGGGAGAAGGGCGGTCAGGGCTTCGCGGGCCGGCACTTCGCGGCGACGGTGGCCGGCCACGTGGGCTACGAGTCGTGGATGGAGCGGGACCGGCTGATCCTGCTGGACCCGAGCCCGAGGTGGCGAGGCGGTCAAACTCACCTGGCAAACGGTCGAGGCCGTTTGCCCAGAGGCCATGTGCCGCCGGGTCAGGGACTCCAGCACCAGCCGCCGCCGCTCGCCCACGTGACGCCGGCCCACCGCCTCGATCATGGCCTTGGGCGGCAACGCGGCGAAGAGGTCCGCGACCTCCCCGCCCCGGCCTTCCTGGGCGTCCCACCACAGCTGCTCCGCCGCTCGCATGTCGCGGTAGTTCCAGAATTCTGGAACGGCGTGTCGGCCCTCCGAAGCCGGTCGCAGGGCCGGGCTGCTGCTCCGTGTGGATGGGCCTGTCGGGTGATGTGAGCGTGTTCATTTGCCGATGCCTGCGGCGTGGCTGGGACGGTTGCGTCGTCGTCGATCGTGAAGGGTTCCTGATGATCCGTAGATTCGCCCAGGTATGCAGCGTTGTTGCTCTGGGCACTGCAATGCTCACGGCCGCAGCGGTTGCGCCTGCCGGCGCGTTCACCGCGTCGGCGGCGGTATCCGCCCCGGGCCAACTCAAATCCCTGCCACCGCAGCAGAACGTCCCCACCCTGGACGCCGGCGGGCCCGCCGAGACCATCAGCTACCCGCCGGACGGGCAGCGGCACCCCGGGCCCAGCACCATCACCATCCAGGCGCCGCCCTACACCCGCATCGTCGGACTGGACCTGCGGTGCAGCGGAATGGGGTGCCCGGTGAGTATCGCGCCTGACGGCAAGTCCGCCTCGGCCCAACTCACCGCTGGTTTCTATGACTTCATCCGGCCGTGGACCGTCCACGTCGTCGCGGACATCGACGCTCCCCTGGCCGGGGGAACCTTCAGTGGCACCTTCACCGTGGACGGAGTGACGCAGCCGCTCACCGTGCAGATCACCCCCGGCGTCCAGGGCATCATCGCGGCCAACCTCCGCAACACCACCCCCTCCGGCGGCGGCGTGCGCGTACTCTCCGTCGACCCGGGCAGCAATACCGAAGCCGCGGGCCTGCTGCCCGGTGACCGCATCATCGAGGTCGACGGAGTCCTCACGCCCACCGTCAACGACCTCGACAACGTCCTGAGCGGCAAGCGGTCCGGCGCCACTTACCCCGTGACCGTCAATCGTGGCGGCACGCTCGTCACCCTGCAGATCCCCCTGGACCCGGAGCCCTAACCTCACCAGCGACACACCCCACACGGCCTGGCCCGTTTCCGCCCGGGAACGGGCCAGACCGCCCCCTGAGAGACGCACAGCCGGGCGAGCGGCGACCAGGGCGTCGAGCGTCGCCAGCGTCGTCCGAGGCCGCCGACGACGACCACCCGTCTGCCTGTCTGCCACCACCCCGTCCCGCACATCGCACGCCGCCATCGACAGCACTTCGACGCGACCCGCCAGCTCCATCCCCAGCCCAACGACCCAGCCCCGTCCAGGTCAAACTCACCTGTCAAACGGTCAAGATCACTTGTCAGAGGACAGTAGGTGCGGCCGACGCGCAGGCGGGCTGACCGCCCAGCAGGCGACCGCGGCCCAACTGGCCAAGCCGATCCGCGGCCACTGGAAGGTGGAGGCCCTGCACCACGTCCGCGCCACGACCTTCGCCGAGGACGCCTCCCACCTCCCGACGGGGAACGCGCCGCGCACGATGGCGACCTGGCGCAACCTGGCCATCGGCGTCCTCAAGCTGGCCGGCACCACCAACATCGCGGCTGGTTTCCGCCGCAACGCCCGGGACCCACGACGCCCGCTGGTCCTCCTCGGCCTTGCGTGATCACAAACCGGACGTCACACGACCACGCCGAAGCCCTGGAGGATCACCCGACGCGGATCAGCCCTGGTTGAGAACCGAGTACCGGCCCTCGATGTTGACCGCAGCGTTGCTCAGGTTCCTGATGGTGACCCAGTAGGTGATGTAGTCGACCGACGAGCGCTCGACCGCCCAGCTCGAATCGACCTGGATCACCCCGGGCGCCGGGCTCGTCGACACGGCGTACCAGATGACGTGCCAACTGGCAGGCCAGTTAAAGGTGAACCACCGCCCGCTCGTCAACGCCTGGAGCGTCCCGGTGAACTGCACACCGGTCAACGTGGCGAGCGGGGCGACCTCCCCGTCACCGGCGACTACGGCCGCCGGACCGCCGTTGCGGGCGGACTTGACGTCCGCGCCCGGTGCGTCGCCTGCCTGCGACGACGCCTCCGCCGTGCCCACACCGCCGAGCAGCACCAGCGGAGCCGCCACCCCTGCGGAGAGCAGGCTGCCGCGCAGCAGACCTCGGCGATCGAGTGGTGATGCCATGAAGGACCTCCAGAACATCTCGATGTCGTGCTTGCCGGCCGGCGCCTCCCGCCGACCCCGATCGGCGCCCCGCCTGCCGTACCTGCGGGCATGAAAGCGCGCCGCTTTCCCCTCATGGCCATTTCCCGTCGGGCCGCTCGGCGGAAAGCGACCTCACCATGACATCGCTTCCATGCACCGACCTTGTGGCGACCTTGAGGAGCAGCCAGCATGGGAAATCTGCGCGCTTCCGCAACCGGTCGTACCACTCCAGGAGGACACGTGGAATTCCGATTACTGGGCGAAATGGAAGGGTGGTCCGCGGGCCGTCTGCTCGATTTGGGCACGCCTCGCCAACAGGCGGTCCTGGCCGCGCTCATCGTCGACGTGCGAAGACCCGTCGCGATCCAGACCCTAGTCGCACGGATCTGGGACGACGCACCGCCCACCGACCCCCGCGCAGTGCTGTACTCGTACCTGAGCCGCATCCGCCGCCTGCTCCGACAGGCCGCCGACCGCAACGGGGGAGAGGTGGTGCCGCTCGAACGACGACACGCCGGCTACGTACTCGGCCTTGACCCCGAACTCGTGGACTTGCACCGGTTCCGGCGCCTGGTCGACCTCGGCGGTCGGCGGCAGGACGAGGCGACCCGTGCCGCCGCCCTCAGCGAAGCCCTGGGGATGTGGCGGGGGACGCCCCTGGCCGGCCTGCCCGGTGAGTGGGCGGCACAGGTCCGGGACAGCCTGGGCCGCCGGCGGCTGGACGCGGTGGTGCAGTGGGCGCAGCTCAAACTCCACCTCGGCCACCCCGCCGAGGTGGTCACAGCCCTGGCCGACCTCGTCAACGAGTACCCGCTGGTCGAGCCGCTCGAAACGCTGCTCATGCGAGCCCTATCGACGACCGGGCGCGGCGCGGAAGCCCTCGACCGTTACTCCGCCGTCCGGCGGCGACTGGCCGACAGTCTCGGCGCCGAGCCTGGGCCCGAACTGCGCGCGCTGCACCGGGCACTGCTGCACGACGACCTAGGTCAGATCGCCAAGGACGCACAACGCCACCTCACGAGCCGTAATACCTACATACACGGGGCGTGAGGCGAGGCGAACAGCGACCTGTCGGCGATGGACCGCAAGTCAAAGAACAGATTCCGCACAAGACCACTCGCCGTGGCCGACTTGGAGACCCTCTCGACCGGACTCCAAGCCCTGGTCAACTGCACCGCGGCGGCAGGGGTTCGGCATAGTCGTGTGACGTCCAGTTGTGATCAGGCGAGGCCGAGGAGGGGAGTGTCTGACTTGTTGAATCGACCGCAGGTGCTCGGAGTGCAGCCGTAGCGTCCCGGGTGCCGGTCGGCACGGACTCGGGCTGGTTCATGATGAGCGTGCCGCCGCCGTCCGGTACCCGCGCGGTGTGGCTCGGCAGAGGCATGAATGTGTGTGACTGCTGCTTCAAGTCAGAGTGCCCACGGCACATTTGTGCCCGTCAGCCGCCAGGTAAGGATGCTTGGTGATCATCATTGGGATCGGTCCCCGCATGTCCTCGCACACGGCAGTTGCCGTCGATGGAGCAGGCCACATGATCGGTCGGCGGCGGTTCGTCGTCGACTCCTGTGCCTTCGGTCGGCTTCTGCACTGGTGCGCGCAGCGGCCGGGGCGCCGGTTCGAGGGCGAAGACGCCGGCGGTCTCGGCCGGTCTCCCGCTCAGCAACTGGTCGCCGCGGGCGAGGTGTTGTCGACGTGTCTTCCACCTTGTGGGCCAGAGTTCGCCTCCTGACCACCGGCGGGGACCGGAAGACCGACCCCGCAGACGTTCTTCACGTGGCCCGGGGCGCTCTTCCGCACCGGTCTGCGCGGGGTCACCGCGGAGGATCAATCCACGATCCTGCGGCTGCTGACCGAGCGGCACGACGACCTGGTCCATGAACGCACTCGCGTCCTCAACCGGCTCCACGCCGTCCTGCGCGACCTGCTGCCCGGCGGTGCCCCCACCGACCTGTCCGCCGACAAGGCCGCCGCCGTCATGAAGGCCATCCGCCCCACGACCGCCACGGACTCGTGCCGCCGGGACACAGCCCGCGACCTGCTGGCCGACCTGCGACGCCTGGACCGCCAGGTCAAGGACAACGAGGCCGAGATGCGCGACGCCCTCGCAGCGACCCGCACCACGCTGACCACCCTGCCGGGCCTGGGCACCGTGCTGGCCGCCAAGGTCATCGGCCACGTCGGCGCCGTCACCCGCTTCCCCACCGAGCACCACTTCGCCAGCTACACCGGCAGCGCACCGCTGGACGCCTCCAGCGGCAACAACGTGCGCCACCGGCTCAACACCGGCGGCAACCGCGCGCTGAACTCGGTCCTGCACATCATCGCCGTCTGCCAGATCCGTGACGGCGGCCGCGGGCAGGACTACTACCTGCGCAAGATCGCCGAAGGAAGACACCCGCCGAAGCCCGCTGAGCCCTCAAACGACGGCTCTCCAACGTGGTCTACCGGATCATGAAACGAGATCAACGGAACCACCTTGCTCAAGCCTCTTGACACACAGAGGCGCTATGAGGTCACAAGCGCCCGTCCGGCCGCGTGCGTGGTGACGCCTGGCGGGCCGGCACATCGCAAACAGGACAGTCGAGACGTCAGTCAGTCGGAGGGTCAGACCCACCAGCGGCGTCACCACTGTCAGTCGAGCTTGCTGAGTTCGGTGTACAGCATCTTCAGGCCGTCCGACGTGAGTGTGGCGAGATAGATATCATCGATGACGATCACTCGGTTGTTCTTGACGGCATCCAGTTGGTCGGCTCCAGGCAACCGCTTCAACGCGTCCTTGGCCTGCGCCTCGGAGGTGCCGAAACCGGGGGAGTAGGCGACCACGATGGTCCAGGGGTTCAGGTCCACCAGTTTCTCCCCGCTGAGCGGGACGAAGTTGCCGTGAAGTCCGGAGAAAACGTTGGCCATATTGAGCGATTCGAGTTCGGTGTGCTCGATGCTCGTGGAGCCGAAAGCGTAGAGGTCGCCGGCGTACGGAGTGAGCATGCCGACGCTGTGCTCGGGCAGGGCCTGTGCCTTTTCTTCGATGCCGGCGATGGAATTCTTCATGGCGGACACGGATTCGGTGGCGTATTCGCTGGTACCGAGCAGTCGACCGAGCAGGGCGATGTCGCTGTAGTTGGCGTCGTAGCCGGTGCGGTTGTTGTGCCGGCTGGGATAGGTCTCGCAGCCATTGTTGACGATCATGGACTGGATGCCCCGGTCGGAGAGCTGGCTGACGAGTTGGGGCGCGAGGTAGTGGCTGATCACCAGGTCGGGGTCGGCAGAGAGGATGACCTCTTTGGAGGGCGGTGAGGTCTTCGACATCTGGGGTACGTCGCCCATGGTGGACTTCGCGGCGCCCAGCGGTTCGTCTCCGCCTTGGGTGTAGGCGACTATGTGGCCGGTCTGGTTTCCTCCGGCGGCAGCAACGAGGGCGGCTGCCTGTGGGGTGTCGACGAGGATCTTGGGCGCGTGATCGAAGGTGTAGTTCTTGCCGCACTCGGTGAAGCTGAACGGAAAGCCGCTCTTGTCGGTGGCGGCCGAGTCCGACGCCGCCGTGCTCGTTTTTGTCGTATCCGATGAATCGTGGGACCCGCATGCGGCGAGTGGTGCTGCGACGGTCAGGCAGGTTGCGACGATCAGTGCGGACTTCAGACGTTTCATTTTGAGGTGGTTCCTTCTTGACCGTGGTGCGGTTGCGTCGTCGTCGGGTGAGGGGAGTGGGGTTCAACTGCGTTCCGGGGGGAGAGCGGCGGGGTCTCCAGGCTGAAGATGAACTGCACGCAGTCCGGCTCCTCCAGGCGACGTACGTGCACCCCGTAGACCGACTTGAGCAGTTCAGGGGTGAGCACCTGATCAGGCGCCCCCATGGCGACGACCTCTCCGTGCTGGAGGAGCACGATACGGTCGCAGTGGCGTGCCGCGAGATTGAGGTCGTGAAGTACCACGACCGTCGTGATACCGAGGTCTCGGACGCAGTGAAGGACGGCGTGTTGGTGCCGGATGTCGAGGTGGTTGGTCGGTTCGTCGAGGAGCAGATGGTCGGTGTCCTGGGCGAGCGCTCGCGCTATGAGGACCCGTTGCTTCTCGCCACCGGAGAGCTGTTCGTAGCTGCGTCGAGCCAGGCTCTCGACGCCGACTCGACGCATGGCCTGGACAGCGAGGGCGCGGTCAGCAGGGGTGTACCGTTCGAACGCCGTTCGGTGCGGTGAGCGGCCCAGCAGCACCATGTCGGCCACGGTCAGGGGGATCCCGGAGGGCGATTCCTGGGCGACGACCCCGATCCGGCGTGCGCGGGCTGCGGGTGGGATCGACTCGACCGGCGCGTGGTCGATCTGGATCAACCCTGCCGTGGGCTTGAGGGCGCCGTACAGCGTGCGCAGGAGAGTCGACTTGCCGGACCCGTTGGGGCCGACAACCCCCACGACCTCTCCGGCCCGCGCCAGCAGACCGGCCTCGGTGAGGACCCGATGGGCGCCGTAGGAGAACGACACGCCGGAGGCTTCAAGCATCATGCCTCAGCTCTCGTAGGTGTGGAATCGCCGGATCAGGATGAACAGCATCGGCGCTCCGACGACGGCTGTGATGATGCCGATGGGCACGTCGGCCGGGGCGAGGATGCTGCGGGCCAGCGCGTCGGCCCACACGAGGAAGACGGCTCCCATGAGGGCCGATACGACGAGGACTCGGCGGTGCACGCCGCCGACGCACAGCCGGGCGACGTGAGGGACGACCAGACCCACGAAGGCGATGCCGCCGGAGACGGCGACCACCGAGGCGACGCACAACGCGACGACGATCAGCAGCTCGGCCCTGACCCGTGTCGGCGACAGGCCGAGAGACCGTGCGGTCTCGTCCCCGATAGCCAGTGCATCCAGTCTCCGGGACCAGCCCAGCAGGACGATGAAGGCCCCCAGCACGATCAGCCCGCACATCCGCACGGCGGACCAGTCCGCGAGTCCCAGCGAGCCGAGGAGCCAGAACAGCACGTCCTGTGCTCCTTCGGCGCTGTGGGCCGCGAAGATCATGAAGCTGGTCACGGCGTTGAGCACATAACCCACCGCTACGCCGGCCAGCAGAAGACGGGTGGAGGTCACCTGGCCGCCGCTGCGTCCGATCAGCAGAACGAGGGTCATGGCGATGAGGGCTCCGGCGAACGCACTGCCGGTGAGTTCGCTGCCGCCCACGCCGACGCCGACGCCGAACAGAATGGTGAGTGCCGCGCCGGCCGAGGCGCCGCCTACCACACCGAGCAGATATGGCTCGGCCAGGATGTTGCGTGTCATTGCCTGCAGGGCGGTGCCGGCGACCCCGAGGCCGGCTCCGACGAGCATCCCCAGCAGCACTCTGGGCAGCCGGACGTCGGTCACGATGACGTCTTGGGGATGGCTCCATGTCACTTGGTCGGGGCTGCCAAGAAGGTGGTGGCCGAGTATCTTCAGCGTGGTCGACGGCGAAACGGTCACCGAACCGATCCCGACAGTGACCAGGCTGGCCACGAGCAGCGCGACGAGGACACTGGTCCAGATCAGCATGCGTCGGCGGCCAGAGTCGAACGCGCCGTCGTCGTCCGTTGGCGCTGAGACGTCGCTGTTCTCGAATGCTGCGGTGGAGTCTGTCGGGCTGCTCGATCCGGCGGGTTTGGACGCCACCGGCTCGGACGGGTTCAGTTCGCGCTTGTGGGCAGAGGACACGTCAGCCACGGTGGAAGTCCTTGGTGCGGATCAGGAGGACGCCGAGGACGCCTCCGGTGAGGGCGAGGCCGCCACTGATGAAGAGCAGGTCGTTCAGTCCGCTGGCGAAGGCGGTGCGGATCGCTTGGGTCAACTCGCTGCGGGTCGCGACGGGCAGTGTGGCGAAGAGCCGGTCCGTCTCCCCCTGGGTGACGGCGGAGCTGATCGCTGACGTCCGATGGGCGAGGTCGGGCGATCCGGCGAGGTGGTGGGTGAGTCCGGCGTGGAGCCGGCTGGTGAAGGTGGTGCCGTAGACGGCGATGCCGACGGCAACGCCGATCTGGCGCAGGGTGGAGTTGGCGCCGGACGCCATGCCGGCTTGGACGGGCGGGACAACGCCGACGGCTGTGGAGGCCAGGGGCGGGTTGACGAGGCCGCTGCCGATGCCCGCGAGGATGAAGCCGGGGATCAGGTGGGTCCAGCCGCTGTGGGCGTCCAGACCGGACATCAGCAACAGCCCAACGCCGACCAGGAGCAGTCCGGGACCGATCAGCCACCGCGCGGGTAGGGATTGGCTCATCCGGCCGGCGGCGGCGGAGACGACGAGGCTGATACCGGAGACGAGCAACAGCCGCACGCCAGTGTCCAGCGCGCTGTACCCGAGGACGTCCTGAAGGTAGATGACCAGGTAGAGGAACATCGCGAACAGGGAGCCGTTCATCGTGAACGCGGCGATCAGTCCACCGGTGAAGGTGGGGACGCGGAACAGGCGTAGGTCGAGCAGAGGGTGGGGTGCTCGCGCCTCGATGACCAGGAATGCGGCAATCAGCCCCGTGGCGAGGCACAGGCAGGTGATCACTCCGACCTCTGACCAGGAGTGCTGTCCGGCACGGATCAGTCCGTAGACGAGCGAGACGAGTCCGGCGGTGAGGGCTGCGAATCCGGCCCAGTCCGGCGTGGTGGCGTCCGTAGCGCGGGACTCGTGGACCTTCCAGCGAGTGATCGCCAGCGCCGCGATGCCGATGGGCAGGTTGACCCAGAAGATGGTGCGCCAGCTCACACCGCTGGTGAGTACGCCGCCCAGGAGCGGGCCGAGTCCGGTGGCGGCGCCGGTGATGGCGCCCCACACTCCGAACGCGACGCCGCGTTCGGCGCCGTGGAATGCCTGGGCGAGCAGCGCAAGAGAGGTGGCGAACAGGATCGACCCACCGACACCCTGTATCGCGCGGGACAGGATGAGTATGGCCGGGTCCTGCGCGGCGCCGCACAACGCGGAGCCGGCAGTGAAGATCACCAATCCGGCGGTGAACAGGCGACGTCGGCCGCAGCGGTCGGCCAACGACCCGCTGGTGAGCAGTGCCGCGGCGAGAGTGAGCGCGTAGGCGTCGACCACCCACTGGATGTCGGTGAAGCTGGTGTGCAGGTCGCTCTGGATGGTGGGCAGCGCGACCACGACGATGCTGACGTCGAGCAACAGCATGAATGTCGCCGCGCAGACTGCTATCAGCGTCCACCATCTGCGCTCCATGAAGCACCCTGCCCTTCTTCCGACCTCCGATGAGGCGCCGAACGAGGGCTGCTCCAGCAGGAGGAAATGGTTATCGTTCTCGATACTATAGCGGAGAGAATATCTCCGCTATGGTTGTGGAGTGTGTCATACGCACGCCACCGAGGCCCGGTCATGGCAGTGCGCAACCCATGCCCAAAGGGTGCGTTGGCCGCATCCTCGGCCGAGGCGGGCTGCCGGCCGTGATCGACAACCTTGCGACCGGACCACATCAACAGGACGAGAGACGACCGATGACAACCACATCGCCGCACGAGATGCACCCCGATCGCGGCACGGCCGTCACCGGTCACGGTGCTCCGCCGTCGCTGATCGGGCCGATCAGGTTCCAACTCGCGGGCGCGATCTCGATCCAGGCGTTCGCCGCCACGGCCGGCGTCGTCCCGCTGATCGCTGTCGTCGAGCTCGGGCGTACCCTTCTCGCGTCTCACCCCGATCCGGCTGATGCGTGGGTAGCCGTGGGCATCGCGGCGGCGGCGGTGATCGTCAGGCTGCTGTTTGCCGTGCTGGCCAACACGATCAGCCACTACGCCGAGAACGACCTCCAACTGAATATCCGGCGTGCGCTGATCAAGCGTCTGGGACGCATCCCGCTGGGCTGGTTCGGCGCACGCTCCTCCGGCGCGGTGAAGCAGGCCGTGGGCGACGACGTGGACGCGCTGCACCATCTCGTGGCGCACTCGGCGCTGGAGCTGACCTCCGCGATCGTCGCGCCGGTGATCTCGCTGGCCTACCTGTTCTTCGTCGACTGGCGGCTCGCGTTGATCGTTCTCGTCCCGCTGGCAGTCGGCATCGTCTTGTTCCGCCGGGTCGGCAGGCAGTTCCAGCGCGGCTTCGAGGGCATGTTGCCGATCATGCAAGAGATCAACCAGACCGCCGTCGAGTACGTCGCCGGCGTCGCCGTGGTGAAAACCTTCGGCCAGTCCCAGAAGTCCTACCGGCGTTTCGCCGACACCGCCGGCCGCTTCGCCACCGGGTGGAACGGGTTCATCAGCCGACTGGTCGCGCCCCGCTCACTGGCCGAGCTCATCCTCTCGCCGGGGGTGATGCTGCTGGTCATCCTCGTGTTCGGCAGCCTGTTCGTCACCGGCGGCTCGATGTCCGGCGCAGACGTTCTCGCGTTCGCCGTGCTCGGAGCGGGACTATCCGCCCCGGTGCTCGCGCTCAGCTACGCCGAGCAGGACCTGCGTGCCGGAAACCTCGCCGCCACCCGCATCAAGGCTTTGCTGTCGACCCCAGCCGTCCACGTGGCCGAACCGACCCAGACCCCGGCGGGGGGAACCGTCGAGATCGACCGTCTCGACTTTGCCTATGAGGACGAACATCCGGTGCTGACCGACGTCACCCTCACACTCCGGCCCGGAACGGTGACCGCGCTGGTCGGGCCGTCTGGCGCGGGCAAGACCAGCCTCGCCCGGCTCGTTCCCCGCTTCTTCGACCCGACCAGCGGCACGATCCGCGTCGGCGGAGCAGACGTGACCGCGATCCCCGACGAGGAGCTGTATGGGCACGTCGGATTCGTGTTCCAAGAGGTCCGTCTGCTGCGAGACACGCTCCGGGAGAACATCCGCCTGGCTCGGCCGGACGCCGACGACGATCAGGTTGTCGCGGCAGCCCAGAGCGCACAGATCCACGACCGTATCCTCGCACTCCCTCGCGGGTACGACTCGGTCATCGGAGAGGACGCCGTGTTGTCCGGCGGTGAAGCCCAGCGGGTCGCGATCGCCCGGGCCATCCTGGCCGACCGGCCCATCATCGTCCTCGACGAGGCCGCGAGCTTCGCCGACCCCGAATCCGAGCACGAGATCCAGCGCGCATTGAGTCGCCTCACCCGCGGCAAGACCGTGCTTGTCATCGCCCACCGGCTGCGCAGCATCGCGACCGCCGATCGCATCGTCGTGCTCGACGGCGGCCGCATTGTCGAGCAGGGAACGCACGAGCAACTGCTGGCCCACGGCGGCCACTACCACCGGCTCTGGACGGCACAGACCAGCCATAGCGAGCCGTGCCACCCCACTGCCCATACCGCTGTCTCCGCGATCGACGAGGAAACCCGATGATCCGTCAGCTCCTGCGCATCCTCGACCCGCACAGCCGCCAGGCGCTGCAGCGCATGGTGGTCTGGCAATGCGGCCATGCGATCTGCCAAGGCATCCTGTTCGCCCTGGCTGTCCCGGTCCTGAGGGCGCTGCTCGGCCCGCACCCTGACACCGTGTGGCCGTGGGTGTGGGTCTTCATCGCCGCATCAGTGCTCTATGCCGCCGTCTATTGGCTGAGCCTGCGTTCGGCATTGCGCTCCAGCTCGGTCCTCTCCTACGCGCTGCACACCCGCATCGGCGACCACCTCGCCGGCCTGCCGCTGGGCTGGTTCACCGCCGAGCGTATCGGCCAGCTCAGCACCCTCCTGAGCCAAGGCGTCGTGAACATCATGGGCATCGCCGCACACCTGATCCGTCCGCTGCTCACCGGCCTGCTCACCCCGGCGACCATCGTGGTCACGCTGGTGTTCTTCGACTGGCGGCTCGCTCTGGTCACCGCGATCACCGCCCCAGCCCTACTCGTCGTGTTCCGCTGGGCGAGCCGCCTGTCCGAGACCGCCGACACGATCCAAGCCGCAGCCCAAGCCGAAGCGGCCGGCCGGATCATCGAGTACGCCTCGTTGCAGCCCGTCCTGCGCGCCCACAGCGCCGGCGGCGCCTCCAACCGGCTCGTCGACGAAGCCCTCACCAGCAAGCACGATGCCTCGGCGCAGGTTCTGCGCGCTGCCACGCCAGGACGCGTCGGCTTCGCGCTCGCTCTGCAGACCGCGTTCACTCTCATCCTCGCCGCCGCCACCGCGCTCGTCCTCGGCGACTGGACCACCGCCGTCGCCGCCCTTCCCCTGCTGGTGCTCCTCGCACGCTTCATCGAATCGCTGGCCGAGGCCGTGGGGCTGGCCTCCACCGTCCAGCGCAACCGGGGCTCGCTGAACCGCATCGCCGGTGTCCTCGACGCCAAGCCCCTTCCAGAACCGACCCGTCCGATCACTCCGGCCGGCAATAGTGTCGAGTTCGATCACGTCGGCTTCGGCTACGACGACCGCCCCGTCCTGACCGACGTGACTGTCCGGCTGTCCGAAGGCACGATCACCGCACTCGTCGGCCCGTCCGGGAGTGGCAAGACGACCCTCACCCGCCTCGTCGCCCGCTTCTGGGATGTCGACTCCGGGGCCGTGCGCGTCGGCGGCACCGACGTACGCGACATCGCCACCCCCGATCTGATGTCACGCATCGCGATCGTCTTCCAGGACGTCTACCTCTTCGACGGCACCATTGAGGACAATGTCCGCCTCGGCAAACCCGACGCCACAGAATCCGAACTGCGCGCAGCGGCGACGGCGGCCCGCCTGGACGACATCATCGCCCGCACCCCCCACGGATGGCAGACCCATGTCGGAGAGGGCGGTCTACTCCTGTCCGGCGGCGAGCGTCAACGCGTCTCCGTCGCCCGTGCCCTGCTCAAAAACGCTCCGATCATCCTGCTCGACGAAGCCACCTCCGCCCTCGACCCCGAGAACGAGAACGCCGTCCAGGAGGCCATCACGACGCTGACCCGTGACAGGACCGTGCTCGTGATCGCCCACAAGCTCGACACCATTCGCCACGCCGACCGCATCCTGTTCCTGGACGACGGGCACGTCGTCGAGGACGGAATCCACGACGAACTACTCGCCTGCGGTGGCCGCTACGCCCAGTTCTGGAACACACGCGCCGCCGCCACCGAATGGCACCTCGACGCCCCGGCATGAGGAACACGTCCCGCGCGGCCTCGGCGGACCGGGGGCGGCGGCTCAGCGGGGAGGCCGGCCGACGGCACGGCGCTGACCCACGTCACGCATCGCGGCCGCGACGCCGGCCTGTGACATGGACCCTCCAGGAAGCGGCAGTTGTTTCGGCCGGGACCGCAGACCCTCCAATACCAGGGCAAGGCAACGACGCCACTGGTCGGCGTCCACGTTCGCGGTGTAATCGCGCACCGCGTCGATCATCACATCGACAAGGAAGAGGTCGGAGAGCTCCGCGTCCTGCCGAAGGTGCCCGTCCTCCTTCGCTCGGGCGATCAGCCGTTCCACCCGCGACGATCTCTGCACCCGCCCCTCTGCCCAGGTCTCCGCGCCCTCGGGTGTGGTCATCACCATCGCCCGGAGCCCGCGATCAGCGTCGAGGAAGGCGTTCATCCGCTCCACGTACAGCACGACCCCGTCCCAGGAGTCCTCCTGCGCCAGAGCCTCATCCACGATCCGGTCCAACTGCTCCGCACGACCGCGATACACCGCATCGATCAGATCGGGTTTCGAGGGAAAATTGCGATACATCGTGGCCACCCCGACCCCGGCATGACGGGCGATCTCATCCAGCGTGACCTTCAAACCACGCTCGACGAACACCTCACGAGCGGCAGCCAACAGGCGCGCGCGGTTCTCTACAGCATCGCGCCGAGGCCGACGACGCTGCGGGGCGGAATCGGTGGGCTCATCGGCATTGAGTATCGCCATGACTCCTATTCTCCCGGATACAACGATCACAGGCGAGCAAGCGCACGAGGATGACGTCGTTCGAATCCGGCGAGACTTGCTGGAGCCAACGCAAAGGCCAGGCGATACAGCAAGGTCTATCGGGGTTTCCTGGGGCGGGAAGGCGTCAACGTCGTCCGGCTCAACCACGATCTCGCCGCGGTGCAGCCACGATGAACAGGCACCGCGCACCCTGCGTCACGCGGTCCGGTCCCGCGAGCTCCCCCTCGCCCGACCAGGCTATGTGACTCCCGACGCGAGGGCGCCGTCCGGCGCAGGGAGAGGGACGGAGATGACGCGACACGTGCTGGTCGTCGACCACGCGCCACAGCTGTTGCGCGCCCTGGCCGTCAGTCTCACCGCGCAGAGCTACGCCGTCGTCACCGCGTCGGACAGAACCAGCGCCCTGCTCCTAGCCTCCGGCAAGCCGCCGGACACGGTCATCGTCGACCTCGACCTGCCGGACGCCGACGGCACCGACGTCATCACCGGCCTGCGGTGCTGGTCGTCTGTGCCCGTCATCGCGTTTTCGGAGCATGCCGCACCCGCCGCAGTGATCTGGTCGGCACAGGGTTCGGGTGCGTACGCCTGCGCCAACGGGGCCTCTTGCTTCCCGCCGGACTCGACGACCGCGAGCAACCGAGAGGACCGATCCAGCGCCTCGTTCGCGTCGGACCGACCACGCGAACGGACAGAGAACGGCCAGTCAGGTCCTCGCGCCGTGCCGCGCCGCGCGTTCGACGGTGAGGCCGACCGCGCCGAGGCAGGCGAGGAAGGACACCGTGCAGGTCGGCGCGAGCTGTCGGTTGGCCGACACGCGCCAGGACGCGCGGGTCACGGCTGCCTGACCGGTCGCCGGCCGCGACGGCGCGAAGCACACCGGCAGCAGGCCGCACACTCCGGGCACTGCGAACGCGAACGGCAGTCCAGGGCCGCGCTCGCGCCGCTGAACAGGGATGCCGGCGAGGCCGGGTGCGGCCCCACGTCCTGGTGCCCCGCCCGCGGCCGGCCGCGGATCCGGCTCCCGCCTGTTCCCGGAGCAGATCGGCATGTCCGCGAGGGCGTACGTGGAACGTGCCCAGGCGGAGGTCGCGCCCGGCTGCTGACCGAGACGCTCCGCGGTCCCGAAACCGTTGCGGTGGAGGCCGGATTCGGCACCGCGGCCACGACGGGCCATGCCTTTCACCCGGTGCTATGTGTCACCGCTCGATGACCGGGAGCGGTTTCCTGACGCGGCCCCGATGTCCCCCGGGATGCCGCGGTGCGCGGTCTGTCGGCTCCTGGACTCGGAGTCCGCGGTGTGTTCGCCGGCGTGCCGGGGCTGATGTGGTGCCGAGGGCTCGGGCGGACGCGCACACCGGTACGTGTGTGATGCAAGTCATGATCAGATGTCGGAACTCGCCGCCCTTTCGGCTCGACTACTGGAGCGGTACGGATACAACTGCCATCTCTGCAAGACGGTTCGATGCGACCAGGAAAGGCCGGGCATGGCCGATATTCCGCTGTCACCCCGCCCCGCCGGCGGGACCCTCCGCAGACTGCTGCCCCCTCCCGCGCTCTGCGGCTTCCTGCTCCTGCTCGTCCTGGTGTTCTCGGTGTCCTATGCCGCCGGATCGGCGGCGGGCCCGGTGGCGCCCGGCATCCACGGCAGCGGGGGAACCGGAGGCAGTGGTGGCGGCGATGGCGACAGCGGTGACGGCGGATTGGACGACATGCCGGGCATGAGTCACGGGAGCGGTGAGTGATGGCGGGCGAACCGACGGCGAGCCTCGTGGTCACGGACATCACCGTGGGCGGGATGACCTGTGCGGCCTGTGTCCGGCGGGTGGAGAAGAAGCTCGCCAAGATGGAGGGCGTCACGGCCACGGTCAACCTGGCCACGGGCCTCGCGCGGGTCAGTCACCCGGCCGCTGTCGCGCCCGGGGACCTCGTCAGCGCGGTCGAGCAGGCCGGGTACCAGGCGGCTCTTCCAGTGCCCGAGAACGACGAGGCCCCCGAGGGCGCGGACCCGGCGGGGGCCGACGACGAACGTCGCGAGCGGGAACGGCTGCTGGTCACCGGGTTGTTGGCGGTGCCGGTCCTGGTGCTGTCGATGGTGCCGGCGCTCCAGTTCCGCAACTGGCAGTGGCTGTGCTTCGTGCTGGCCGCCCCGGCCGCGGTGTGGAGCGCCTGGCCCTTCCACATCCGGGCGCTACGGGGACTGCGGCACTCCACGGCCACCATGGACACCCTGGTCTCGCTCGGCGTCGCGGCGTCGTTCGCCTGGTCGGTGTACGCGTTGTTCCTGGGCGGGGCGGGCGCGCCGGGGATGCGGATGTCGTTCACTCTGGTGCCCTCCGCGTCGGAGGGCATGGCGCACCTGTATCTCGAAGCCGCGGTGAGCGTGCCGTTGTTCGTGCTGACCGGACGTTTTCTGGAGGCGCGGGCCCGGCGCGGGACCGGGGCGGCGCTACGGTCGCTGGCCGAGCTGGCGGCCAAGAAGGTGTCCGTACGGGACGGGAACGGCGAGCGGTCGGTGCCCATCGAGCAGCTGCGGGTGGGCCAGATCTTCGTGGTGCGCCCGGGGGAGCGCGCAGCCACCGACGGACGGGTCACGCAGGGCAGTTCGGCGGTGGACCTGTCCCTGGTCACCGGCGAGAGCGAACCCATCGAGGTCTCTCCCGGCTCGGCGCTGATCGGCGGGGTCGTCAATGCCGGCGGGCTGCTGCTCGTCGAGGCCACGGCGGTCGGCGCGGACACCCAGCTGGCCAGGATCACCCGCCTGGTCACGGAGGCGCAGGCCGGCAAGGCACGGGCGCAGCGGCTGGCCGACGCGGTCGCCGGAGTGTTCGTACCCGTCGTGATGGCGATCGCGGTGACCGTCCTCGGGTTCTGGCTCGGCGCCGGAGCCGATCCGCAGGCGGCGCTCACCGCCTGTGTGGCCGTACTCGTGGTGGCCTGTCCCTGCGCGCTGGGCCTCGCGACGCCGACCGCCCTGATGGCCGCCACCGGGCGTGGGGCCCAGCTGGGCGTGCTGGTGAGCGGGCCGCAGACACTGGAGGCCCTTCAGCACGTGGACACCGTCGTCCTGGACAAGACCGGCACCCTGACCACCGGCCACATGACCGTGGCCCGCGTCACCGCGCTGCCGGGCGCGCTCGGCGAGGCGGAGGTGGTGCGGCTGGCGGGGGCCGTGGAGCAGGGCTCCGAGCATCCGATCGGGCGGGCGGTCACCGCGTACGCGCGCCGCAAAGACGCTGACGAACCGCTGCCGGACGTGACGGACTTCGCAGCGGTCCCGGGACACGGGGTCAGCGGCCGTGTGGACGGCCGTATGGTCGAGGTGGGCGCGCCCGACGGCACGCTGCAGCGCGCGCTGGCCAAGGCGCTGGCCGCCGCGGAGGACGCCGCGCACACACCGGTCCTGGTGAAGGTCGACGGCCGGGCCAAGGCGCTCATCGCCGTCGGCGACCTGGTGCGCCCCGGCAGTTACCGGGCCGTGGAACGACTGCGGCGGCTCGGTATCCGCCCGGTGCTGGCCACCGGCGACCGCACGGCACCCGCCGAGGCCGTCGCCGGCGCGCTCGGCATCGACGAAGTGCACGCCCGCTGCACCCCCGAGGACAAGGCCGCCCTGGTACGGGAGCTGAAGGAGGATGGCTACCGGGTCGCGGTGGTCGGCGACGGCGTGAACGACGCTGCCGCGCTCGCCGCCGCCGACCTGGGCATCGCCATGGGCAGCGGCACCGACGTGGCGATCGGCGCGGCCGACCTGACCCTCGCGCGCGGAGACATCGAGGCGCTCGTCGACGCGGTCCGGCTCGCCCGGCGCACGCTGGGCACGATCCGGGCCAACCTGGCGTGGGCCTTCGGCTACAACGTCGTCACCGTGCCGCTCGCCATGGTCGGTCTGCTCGATCCGATGTTCGCAGCTGCCGCCATGTCCTTGAGTTCCGTGCTGGTGGTCGCCAACAGCCTGCGGCTGCGGGGCTGGCAGCCCTCTCCCGCCCGGGCCCGGAGCCACGGCGGGGCGCGGGGCGCGAAGGCCGGTGTGAAGGCCGGTGTCCGGTGAGGCGGATCACGGAGCGGGTGTCCTCGCTGAGGAATCTCGACCGACGGCGGCTGCGGGACAGCGCGCTCGTCGCCCTGGTGCCCGTCGCCGCGTGCAGTGTGGCGCTGGCGGGTCTGACCGCCTGGGTCGGCACAGGGCGGGCGGGCAGCCCGGCGCGCGTCCAGGTCACCGAGGGGAAGGTGCTGCTGCCGTCCGCCGGAGTCCCGGAGACGGCGGCGTTCTTCCACATAGCCAACACGGGCGGCTCGGCCGACACGCTGGTCAGGATCACGGCACGTGATGCCTCCGGCGAGGTGACGCTCTCCCGGCACCGTATGCGGCAGGGGAAGGCGGCCTACCGCTCCGAGATCGACTCCGTCTCCGTCGCCGCGGGCGACACCCTCGCCATGTCGCCGAGCGGGGTGGACCTGACCGTGCCCGTGCCTTCGGAAGGGTGGCGGTCGGGCGACCTCGTCTCGTTCACCCTGGAGTTCCGGCGCAGCGGGCCGGTGAAGTCCCTGGCCGTGGTGGTGAGGCCGGGGACCGTGCCGTTGCAGTAGTCGTCCGTCGCTGTCCCCGAGTTCCCGCCTGCCTGATGTGAGTTGTGTCCCCCCGGTGTCGGTGAGTCGAGGGGGGAGCCCGTACGTACCCTCTGACGACGTTCGAACGCAGGGTGCGAGGGTGAGCGGGCTATGACTGTCCGAGGGTGGTGCCGCACGACGCGGGCCGGTGTGTTCGCCGCCGTCTGAGTGCTCCTCGCCGCCCTCGGTCACGCCACGATGTCGGGACCCCCTGTGCCCTGGTGGGCCATGGCCGCGGGTGCGGCCGGGACCGGTGGGGCCGGCTGGCTGCTGGCCGGGCGGGAGCGCGGCCGGACACTGATCGTCGCGGTCGTGACCGCCGCGCAGGCGGTGCTCCACGAGACCTTCTCCCTGGCGCAGACGCTCGCGTCCGAGCCGGCTGCCGTCCCTCACGCCGGCACTTCCGCGGGCGCGCACTCGATGGACATGGGCTCGATGGGCTCCATGGACATGGGATGCATGGCATGGACATGGGAGTGCACCACGCACGCGACGCACGGCATGAGCGGCCTCAACCACGCCCACGACATGGCCGGCATGGGTGGTACGGCCTCGATCGGTATGTTCGCCGCCCATCTGCTGGCCGCGGTCCTGTGCGGGCTGTGGCTGGCCCACGGCGAGCGAGCCGTCTTCCGCGTCCTGCGGGCGGCGGCGGCCCGGCTGGTGGCGCCCCTGCGGCTGCTGCTGGCCCTGCCCACACCGCTCAGCCGCCCGTCCGGCCTGATGATCCCGCACCTGGTACGGCTGACCATCGGCGCCGACCACCGCCGACTCCTGCCGCTGACCGCCCTGCTGGGCGCCGTCTACCTGGTCCTCGTCGACCTGCTCTCCCGCACTCTCGACCGCCCCAACGAACTGCCGCTGGGCATCCTCACGGCCCTGCTCGGCGCCCCCTTCTTCCTGTGGCTGCTGCGCCGCAACAAGGGCTTGGACTGAACCGAATGAAACTCACCGTCGACGGACTCCACGTCACCCTGGACCGCACCCCGATCCTGCGCGACGTGGGCCTTGAGGCCCGCAAGGGCGACATCGTCGGCCTCGTCGGGCCCAACGGGAGCGGCAAGTCCACCCTGCTGCGCACCGTGTACCGTTCCCTGCGCCCGGCGGACGGGGTGGTCCGGGTCGGGGACGACGACGTCTGGGCCCTGTCCCCCCGGGCCGCCGCACGCCGCACCGCGGCCGTCCTCCAGGACGCGGGCGGCAACACCACCGGTCTGACCGTCACCGAGATCGTCGCCCTCGGCCGCACCCCCCATCATGGTCTGCTCGGCCGCGACGGAGCCGAGGACCACCGGGCCGTGCAGGAGGCCGTCGACCACTGCGGCGTACGGCCCTTCGCGGAGCGCGACTACGCCTCCCTGTCCGGCGGCGAACGCCAACGCGTCCTGCTGGCACGCGCGTTGGCGCAGCGCCCGCAGCTGCTGGTCCTGGACGAGGTCACCAACCACCTCGACATCCGGGCCCGGTTCGAGCTGCTGGACCTGATCCGCGCCACCGGCGTCACCACCCTCGCCGTCCTGCACGATCTCGACCTCGCCGCCCGGCTCTGCGACCACCTGGTCGTCCTGCACCAGGGGGTTGTGGCCACCGCAGGACCGGTGCTGGAGGTGCTGACACCGGAGGTCCTCCGGGACGTCTTCGGCGTCCGGGCGAGCACCGAGCGACACGCCGACGGTGTCATCCGCGTCACCTACGGAGCCCGGCCGCTCGCCGGCGACGGGACGGCCGGCGACGACACCACGGCGGACGGGGAGGGCAGGGCCGCCGAGAGCGCCGTCCGCTGACCGTCCGCCGACGCCTGGTCAGGCAGGATGGTCCTGGCCCATCTACTGGCCGCCGTCGTGTGCGGGCCGTGGCTGTGGCGGGGAGAGACGGCGGCCCACCGGCTCGGAACAGCGCTCGCCGTCACGCTGTTCGCGCCGCTTCGGCGTGCCCGCCGCCTGCTCGCGCGCACCGATTGCGGCGGACGGGCGCTGGTGGTCCGGTGGCCGGACGGCGGCTTTCCCGACGACCCGCCAACCGCGAGTACCGGCCCGGGTTCGCCGCCTCCTTGACCGTCGTCGGCACGATCCCGAGTGCTTGACGCACCGTCCGCACTGGCCAGGACGATCCGCGCACGCTCGGCCAGGACCCCTGCTCAGCCCGCACACGGCGCGACAACTCGATGGACTCCTCCTTGCGAGCACGATCCCGACACCGCATCGGTAGGGCGGTGGCGTTCCTTCCTGGGCCACTGAAGGTGGGTGAGTTTGCGCCAACTCTGTCGTCTATACTGCCGCATGTAAATGATTGTCATTATCGATAAGGAATCCCGTGGACTCTCGGTCGTCGGTCAGTCGGTGCAAGGCCGTCGCCGGTTCGGTGCCGTCAGCGGTGCGAGAGCCGGATCATGGACGTCGTCGAGCTGCTGGTCCTTCTGCGCGGGCTCTTGGCGTCGTCGCGACGTTGGGTGCATTGGCAGCGGGCTCTGCCGTGCTGGCTGTCTCGGTGGGGCCGGTCAGCATTCCGTTGGGTGAGACCGTCAGGGTGCTCGTGGGGGGCCGGCCCAGTGAATCGGCCGCTGTGATCGAGCAGATCCGGTTGCCGCGGGTCCTTGTGGGCCTGTTCGTAGGGGCGGCGCTTGGTGTGGCAGGTGCGGTGATGCAGGCGCTGTTCCGCAACCCGTTGGCCGAACCGGGGGTGCTGGGCGTGTCCAGCGGGGCGGCGGTCGCGGCGGTGACGGCGATCGCGTCGGGTGCGACGGCGGTGGGGGCGTGGGTGCTGCCGTTGGCGGCGTTTCTGGGTGCGTTGGGCGCGCTGGCGTTGGTCTATGGGGTGGCCAGTGTTCGGCGCGATCGATCGGCGTCGACGCTGCTGCTGGTCGGTGTCGCGTTGAGTGCGCTGTTCGGGGCGGTGGTGAGTGCCGTGGTGACGAATGCGAGGGACAGTGACTCGCTGCGGGGCGTCGTGTTCTGGCTCAACGGTGATTTGGTGGCGCGGACGTGGGAGCACGTCTGGATCGTGGCAGCGCCGGTGTCCATGGCAACGATCGCTGTGTTGGTGTTTGCCCGGGATCTGAACGTGATGCTGCTGGGGGAGGCACAGGCGCAGGCCGGCGGGGTGGACGTGGCGCGGGTCCGGCGCTGCCTGCTGGTCTTGTCCGCGGTGCTGACCGGGGCGGCGGTGTCGGTGGCCGGTGTCATCGGTTTCGTCGGACTGGTGGTCCCTCATCTCTTGCGCTTGGTGCTTGGGCCCGATCATCGACTCTTGTTGCCCGGCTCGGCACTGCTCGGCGGGGCAGTCCTGGTACTTGCGGACATCGTTGCTCGGACGCTGTTTTCTCCTGTCGCGTTGCAGACCGGAACGGTGACGGCGCTGCTGGGCGCTCCGGTGTTCCTCGTTCTGGTGCTCCGTAGGCGACGGGTGGCACAGGCGTGACGGGGCTGGCGGCGGAGCGGATCCGTGTCGTTGTTGATGGCAGGGCGATCGTCGATGATGTGACCTTGCGGGTCGAGCCCGGTCAGGTGTTGGGGTTGATCGGGCCGAACGGGGCCGGGAAGTCAACGCTGATGAGGGCATTGGCGGGGGTGACGGCCCCGGCCGGCGGGGATGTGTCGGTCGGCGGTGAGCGGCTTCTGGACATGTCGAGTCGCGCACGCGCCCTGCGGGTGGCATATGTGCCGCAGGACACCATGCTCGATTTCGAGTTCACCGGCCGCGATGTGGTGCTGATGGGTCGTCACCCGCACGTCGGACGGTTCGTGCCCTTGCGTCCACGGGACTACGAGATCGCCGATTCCGCGCTTGCTGAGACCGGGGCGTCCCATTTCGGCAACCAGCCGGTGCCGACCCTTTCCGGCGGGGAACGGCAGCTGTTGCACCTGGCCAAAGCGCTGGCACAGCAGCCGAACGTGCTCCTGCTCGATGAGCCGGTGGCAGCATTGGATCTGCGCCATCAACTGCATGTGTTGAACCTCTTGCGGACACAAGCGCGTGCCGGGCACGGCCTGGCGGTCGTCGCCGTCCTGCACGATCTCGGCCACGCGGCGCGCTTCTGCGATCGTCTGGCACTGCTGGACGAGGGCCGGCTTGTCACCTGCGGGCCGCCGTCGGACGTGCTCACCGAACAGTATCTCGCCGACGTCTACGGGGTGCGGTGCGCCGTGTCCGATGATCCGGCCACGGGATCGTTGCGGGTGACCGCACTGGACGTTCTTGACGAATCCATACCATACCTGCCGAGAAAGTGAAGGACGATGTCTTCGCAGACCACTCTCCGATCCCGCCGCGCCGTGATGTTCGCGTTGCCGGCGCTGGCATTCAGCATCACTGCCTGCAACAGCACGAAGTCTCATCCCGCGCATTCGACAGCGAGTGCGGATACCGGCCCGCGGCGGATCGCGGCATTGTCCAGTGACGTGGCTGACACGCTGGTGCAGTTGGTCGGGCCCGAACGGCTTGTCGTCGTGCCCGAGAGCACGACCAGCAAGACATGGGGCAACCATCCGGACCTGATGGCCAAGGTGCCGCACACCATCACATCGGTGGCGCACATCGACCCTGAGCAAGTGCTGTCCTACGAGCCTGACCTGGTGGTGCTGACCGCGCGGCACGAATCGGAGCAAGACGCTCGGAAAGTACTGGGCGACAGCGGTGTCAAGGTCGTGACGATCGAGAACAACTGGGCCACATTTGACGAGATCGCCGAGAATGTGCGGGCACTTGGCCGCGCGGTGGGAGCCAGGCAACGGGCGAACGAGATCGTGACTGACTTTCGCGCTCGGGTCGCGGCAGTGACCCACGCGGTCTCCCACACGGCAGAGCGGCCGTCGGTGCTGGTGATGACATCACTCGGCCCGCAAAAGCCCTACATACTGGGTTCGGACTCGATCAGTTCGGCGATCGTTCAGGCGGCGGGAGCGGAGCTTGCCGTTGACAGGGCAGGCATCGACACAGGCATGTCGGCTGATCCTGAACTCGTCGTACGCACTGACCCGGACGCGATCGTCCTCCTCAACACCGGCCAGGGCATGAACGACTACCGGCCGCTGCTGGACAACAAGGCAGTGGCGGGTCTGAAGGCCGTCAAAGACGGGCGGATCTTGCTGCTCAACGCCACCGATGCGTCGGCGACAGCAGGGGTGCACGTCACCAAAGGGCTGGAGCAGATCGCCCGGTGGCTGCATCCGGAACGTTTCGGGAAGAAGTCATGACGATGTCTTCGATCATGCCGATTCGGTTGGTGACACTCGGCTTTGAGGCACACAGCGCATTGATCCTGCGGCGCGCCGTCCAGCGGTACGCGGACGAGACCGGGCCGGGGCTGACCTGGACCCGGATGGACAGGTCGGTGTTCGCCGACCCGGGTGAACTTGCCCGGGTGCTTGGTGATGCAGACGTTCTGATGGTGCACGGGGTGCACGACCAGCCCGATGTCGAGACGCTCGTCCGTTCGGTGGCCGGCCGCCCTCAGATGGCTGTCGTGCCGGTCGTGCCGAATGCGTCAGAGGTGACGAGTATGGCTCGGCTGGGCCGTTTCGGCACCGACCCAGACCATACACGGCACAACCTGGCCCTTGCGGCCGGCGCGTCGAGCCGGGTCGGGCGCCCGGTGCCGCCGCGGATCGAGTCGGTGGTGGGCGCCCTGTCCACGTTCGGGCGACAGCTGCCACCGGAGGCGGCGGAACTTCGCGCTCTCGCCAAGGTCAACGAGGCCTTCCGGTTTTTGACGATCGACAACGCCGTCCTCGCGCTGCGCGCACTCGTCGCGGTGCTGCGTGCCGACGGCGGTGCCGGGGAGGCATGGCCGGAGCCGTTGCCAACCAGCGGGTTCTGGCATCCGCGGCTGGAGGTCGCCGCGCGCTGGGACTTGTTCGAACCGGCGCTGCAGGAGTACTGGGCATCCCGCGATGCCGGGGAGCCGCTGGGTCGGGTCGTGCTGGTTGCGACGCCGACCCAGGTGCTCGCCGGCAATGCAGCACATGTGGAAGCCGTGGTCACGGCCCTGGAGGTGCGCGGGATTCAGGCGATCGGCTGGATGGGCACGCTCGAAGCACTGAGCCGCCCGTCGACGATCACGAGCGTGCCCGACATCGACGCCTGGGTGAACCTCAGCGGGCTGACCCTCACAGGCTCACATGGGCAACCCAACATCGACATCGATATCGAGCTGCTACTCGGGCAGAACACCCCACAGCTGGCTCCGGTCCTCTTGTTCCGCCAGACCCTGTCCGACTGGTCCGCCAGCCAGACCGGGCTGACACCGTCACAGGTGGCGATGCACCTGGCCATTCCAGAACTGGAGGGCGGCGCGGTGCCGTTGGTCATCGGCGGCCGGGACCCGGCCACCGACGCCATGGTTCCCGTGCGCGACCACGTCGACCGGCTGGCCGGCACGGTCGCGCGTCAGGTGGCGCTGCGCCGGATGCGTAACGCGGACAAACGCGTCGCGATCGTCATCTTCGGCTATCACGCCGCCCATGGCGTCGTCGGCACCGCCTCACATCTCGACGTGTTCGCCTCACTGCACCGGGTGCTGGTGCGCCTCGCGGAGGCGCGATACACCGTCGAGGTGCCTGAAACGCCCGAAGCGCTGCTGGATCTCGTCGTCACTGACGAGGGAGGTGGCCGGCGCACACAGACCAACATCGCCGACCGCTATCACGCCGCTGACTACGTACGGGCCATGCGAGCCTATGCGGAACGGGCCGAGCCGATGTGGGGCCGCCCGCCCGGCGACGTCGACACCGACGGCATCTCGGTTCAGATCGGTGGGGTGCGGTTGGGGAACATCTTCATCGGAGTGCAGCCGTCGTTCGGTTACGACGAGGACCCGGCCGCGCTGCTCTTCGCCGATCCGCCGGACTCAGCGACGCCCAGCCACAGCTTCATCGCCTTCTACACCTGGATTCACGAGGTGTTCGGAGCGGACGCGCTGTTGCATTTCGGCACCCACGGAGCACTGGAGTTCATGCCAGGCAAGCAGACGGGGCCGGCCCCCGATGATTGGCCCAACCTGCTGGTCCGGGACCTACCGCACTTCTACCTCTATTGCATGAACAACCCGTCGGAGGGGACGATCGCCAAGCGCCGTTCCCATGCGACGCTGGCCAGCTACCTCACCCCACCGTTGGACCGGGCCGGTGCCTACGGCACGCTGGCCGAGATCAGCGACGGTGTGCGCGGCGCGCTCGGCGACGAGGACACCGCGCGACGTGCCACCGCGGCGGCCGGACTGGCGGACCTGGCCCAGCAGGCCCATCTCGACGTCGAACCAGAGCTGGCGGTGCGAGAGCCGGAGACGTATCTGCGCGCGCTGCAGAGCCAGCTGGACGAGGTCGAGCAGGCTCTGATCCCGATCGGCATGCACGTCGTGGACCGAGGTATCGCGCCCGGGGAAGCCCGGGTCCTGCTGCGCGCCGCATGCGACTACGAGCGCCCCGACCAGAACTTGCCCGCGTTGACCGTGGCGCTTGAGCGCGAACTCACCGCCGGGGTCCCGGTCACCCAGCTGCCCCCGGATGACGACGGCCGGGTCGGCGTCGAGGCTCTCCTCACCGAACTGGTCGACGCCGTGGTGCGCGGCGCGGACACGGACCGGGTGCCCGGGTGGCACGGGGTATCGATGACGCCGGCTGATCTCCGGGCACGGTGGTCCGGATTCCTGTCCGACCTGCGGGACCGGCTGGCGACCAACGACGAGGCGGGTGCCCTGCTGCACGCGCTGAACGGGGGATACCTGCGCCCGGGACCAGGCGGTGACCCTGCCCGGCAGCTCGACGCGCTGCCCACCGGCCGCAACACCCACGCGCTCGACCCGTACCAGGTGCCCACCGCGATGGCGATCAGCCGCGGCTGGGCGACGGCGGAGGCACTGCTTGAGAACGTGAAGGAAGCCGACGGCCATTACCCGGACACCGTGGCGCTCGTGCTCTGGGGGATCGACAACATCAAAAGCGGTGGCGAAGCCTGCGCGCAGGCATTCGCCCTGATCGGGGTGGAGCCGGTCGCGGACGCGCTGGGCCGGATGACCCGGTTCCGGGTGATCACGCTGGAGGAGCTGGGCAGGCCACGTGTCGACATCGTCTGCACGGTATCCGGTGTCTTCCGCGACACCCTGCCGACCACCACCGAACTGCTGGACCGCGCCGTCCGCGCAGTCGCGGTACTGGACGAGCCTCTGGAGCAGAACTTCGTGCACGCCCACGCCGTGCAGCATGCCGACGAACTGGGCATCAGCGTCGAGGACGCCGCAACGCGGATCTGGTCGGCCCCGCCGGGGAAATACGGTTCTGGTGTCGACCATGTCGTTGACGCCGGGCAATGGGATGCCGAGGGCGATCTCGGCAACGTCTACACCCGTCGGATGGCCTACGCCTACGGGCACCGGTTGACCGGGGAGAACCGGGAGAAGCTGCTGCGTCGCACGCTCCGTTCGGTGCGGGTCACCTTCCAGAACATCGGCTCCGCCGAGACCTCCCTGGCCGACACCGGTGACTACTTCGAGTTCCTGGGGGGAATCACCGCGGCCGCCGCGGCCGAAGCCGGCGCGCGTCCGCGCGCAATGGTGGCCGACAGCTACGCCGCCCGTCCCACCGTCCGCAGCCTGGACGAGGCGATGCGGTTGGAGTCGCGGACTCGGTTGCTCAACCCGAAGTGGTACGAAGCTCAACTCGAACACGGCTACCAAGGCGTCGCCGCGCTCACCCGCCGGCTGCAGAACACGTTCGGCATGCACGCCACCACCGGCTCGGTCGACGGGTGGATCTTCTCCACCGCGGCTGCGACGTTCCTCTTCGACACCGCGATGCGGCAGCGGATGAGCGAGCTCAATCCGGCGGCGGTGAAGCGCTTCGCCGACCGGCTCCTGGAAGCGCACGAACGAGGACTCTGGGACGCCGACGAGAGCGAGGTGAAGGAACTTGAGCAACTCGCCGACCGCCTCGACGACGCACTCGAAGGCATCGACAACGTCGGTTCATGACACGACAAGAGGAAAGGGCTGGACAAGGATGAACCCAGTGTTCCCGTTCACAGCGATCCTGGGGCAGGACGAGCTGAAACGGGCGTTGCTGTTGAACGCCGTAGACCCGCGGGTTTCCGGATTGCTTGCCCTGGGAGACCGTGGCACCGCGAAATCGACAACCGTCCGTTCACTCGGCGCGTTGCTGGAACTGGCCGGCATTACCGCCCCCGTGGTCGATCTGCCGCTCGGCGCCACCGAAGACCGGGTGGTGGGCTCCCTTGACCTCGATGTGGCGCTGACCCAGGGACGCCGCGAGTTCGCCCCAGGGCTGCTCGCCGAAGCGCACGGAGGTTTCCTGTACGTCGACGAGGTGAACCTGCTCGACGACTATCTGGTCGACCTTCTCCTCGATGTCGCAGCCAGCGGAATCAACCACGTCCAGCGCGATGGCCTCTCGGTCCGGCACGAGGCCGACTTCGTGCTCGTGGGCTCGGGCAATCCAGAAGAAGGCGACCTACGCCCCCAACTGGAAGATCGGTTCGGGCTGTCCACGCATGTCCGCACCATCGCCGACCCACAGGTCCGCACCGAGATCGTGCGCCGAAGACTGGCCTTCGACGCCGATCCGTCCGGCTTCACCGCCCGATACAAGGCCACCCAACACGACCTTGCCGAACGCGTACGGCTCGCCCGCAAACACGTGGACGACATCGAACTTCCTGAACGGGTACTGGACAAGGCGGTGCAGATCTGCATCGCATCCGGAGCGGTGGGACACCGTGCCGAGGTGGTCCTCGTTCGCGCCGCCCGCGCACACGCCGCCTTTCGCACCGATCCATCCGGCAAGGGAAGACAGGCCCGCCAGGTGACCGACGGCGACCTGAGCATGGTTGCGCTGCTCAGCCTGCGGCACCGAGTACATCGCGAACCGTTCGACGACCCCGGCACCATCGACACACGACTCCGTGACATCGTCGACACAGTGTTGACATGACAAGCCGCACTCACCTGCCACAGGTCAGGGCACACCGCAACGCCGACCCCACCATGCCTTCGGACACCGACCCGCTCACCAGCCTCGAACCCGCCGCTTGCGCCGTCGTGCGAGCCTGGCTGAACGGCGGCCGGTTCGGACTGCTCCTGGCGGGCGACTCCTGGCATCGAGAACACCTCTGGCGCCATCTCGCCGCCACCCTCCAGCCCACACCCGCCGTACTCGGGCCGGGAACCGAACCAGCCGCCCTGCACGGCGGCATCCGCTGGCCCTTCGAAGACACGGCCCCGCCCGGGCTCCTCGAACGAGCGGCCACCGCCCTACTCGTACCCGCGCCGGAAACGGTCGATCCGGCCGTCATCGCCGCAGCCGCTCGCTGCCCGCGGATCCTCGCGTCCGCTGCGTCGCTCGACGACGTGTCAGAAGCCCTCGCCAGACGGCTGACCGCCGTCGTCATGCTCGGCACGGGCAACCAAAACACCGCAGAGCCCACGGCCGGCACTCTTGGCGAACCGTGCAAGGCGCCCGACCCGGCCGATGTGGTGAACGAACTCAACGCCTACGGACTCCTCGACCACGGGCTGGACGTGGACACAACCCGCCTGGCCATCGACGTCGCCGCTCACGGTGCCGAGCCGCTCGAAGTCGTCCGCCGCTATGTCTGCGAACCACGTGGCGCGGACATGGCACTGCCACCCCCGCCCCATCCCGCCGACGCATCCCATCAGGAACAACCGGCCGAGGAAGATCACCACGATCAACCCGGCGAAGACCAAGCCCGAGACGACCAACCCCGGGCAGACGGCGGCGAAAGCGAACCGAACTCAGCGGCGGACACCCATGAGAGCGAACAGCCGGCGCAGGAACCGCAGGCGCTACCGACGCCGCAACAGCGGCCGGCATCACGCGAACGCCGGGCGGCCCGCCGCTATCTGGAAGGTCGCCGCGGCAGGCCCCAAGACAACCCGCGACGTGGACGTGCCCACCGCGTCGTGACCGCCGACCGCGCAGCCGGACGTCTCGCGCTCCTCCCCACCATCCAAGCGGCCGCACCATGGCAACCCATCAGAAGACACCAACCGCGACCGTCCGGGGACAACCCGGCCAGTACTGACCGAATGGTGATCCGTCCCGAAGACCTACGAGGCCACATGCGCCGCCGCCGCGGAGGCCGGGTCGTGCTCATCGTCGTCGACGCATCAGGTTCGATGGCCCAACGAGCCATCCGCACGGCCAAAGGCCATGCGATGTCCGTGCTCGACCAGGTCTACCGCGAACGGGCTCACGTGGGCATCATCGTCGTCCGCGGCCAACAGGCAACAATGGGATTGCCGCTCACACGAAGCACCACCCGCGCCCGGGCATCACTACGTGCCCTGCCCACCGGAGGCGGCACCCCACTCGCGTCCGGGCTGATGCTCGCCGCGCGGCTCGCGCGGCAGTATGAGCCAGGACAGGTCGAGACCCTCCTCATCACCGACGGCCGCGCAAACGTCGGGATCGCGGGCAATCCCCGCGAAGACGCTGAAAGAGCAGCCGGGCTGTTGAAGGCTGCCTGCGAGACTGTTCGTGTGATCGACCCAACGCCGCGCCAGGCACGCACCGCCTGGCTCACTGACATCTTTGACACCAGCTGAGCTCTTGAGCTGCCCTGGGCTGGGGCTGGCCGCGCGGTCCGGCCTGGGGCTGGAGAACGTCCACCGCAAGCTGGGCTGGGTGGAGGTCGGCCGATGACCGGGGCAGTGCGGGTGGCCACCGGTAACGACCGCGACGGCATCCTGATGAGCCGCGCCCTCTGACAGCCATCCGCGACCTGGTCGGGAGTTGCCCCTGTGGGTTCGAGGGCGCGCAGGCCGCGCGGATGAGTCCTTGACCGCCAGTAGGCCTGAACTGTCGCCGGGCGGGGCTTGCCACAGCGCCTGCGCGGAAGGCTCCGTCCGCCACCTTGATCCACACCGCGTCTCCTCGGCGGCGATACCGGGTTGACCTCAAGCTGGCTTGAGGATGCACGGTGGGTGGCGTACTCGGGGCCGAGGAGGCGCGGCCCGGAAGCTGGTTGAGAGGGGGATCGAAAAACTACGCTGAGACATCCAATGAGTGGATGAAACCGGGAGCGGGACATGCGCGAGGTGACGCGGGCGTCGCTGGTCGACCAGGCCATCGAGCAGATTCGCGAGGGCATCAGGCGGGGACAGTGGCCGGTCGGCGACCGGATCCCGCCCGAGAGCGAGTTGATCGCGGCTCTGGGAGTGGCTCGGAACACGATGCGCGAAGCGGTACGGGCACTGGCTCACGCCGGCGTGCTCGAAGTCCGGCACGGCGACGGCACGTACGTGCGCGCCCGTAACGAGACGGAGGGCCTGCTGATGCGCCGTCTGAGCCTGGCCGACCTGCTCGACGTACTCGTGGTGAGGCGCGGCCTGGAAGTGGAGGCGGCCCGTCAGGCAGCCGAGCGGCGCAACGAGGACGACATCCTGCGGCTCGGTGAACTGGCGGAGCACGCTTCCCTTGGCGGGACCCCGGATGCCGCCGTCGTGCGCGCGATGACGTTCCACAGGACAGTCGTCGAACTCTCGCACAACCCCGTGCTGATCGACCTCTACAACGCGCTGTCCTCCGCCACCGCCGCCGGCATGCGGCGCGCTACGGAGGACTCCGAACTGCCCGACTTCGACGGCGACGCACACGCCGCCCTGCACGCGGCCATCGCGGCAGGAGACCAGGCGAAGGCGGCCACCGAGGCGGCCCACCACATAGACATCGTCATCGACCGAGTGCGTGAGCGCTTGAGGAGTACCACACCATGAGTCAACTGAGCGGACCGCCGGGCGCCATCACCGCCCCGACCGCCGAGGCGGACGAGCGCCGACCGGGAACCGGCCCGCTGCTGGTGGCCGCGTTCGTCTTGCTGAGCCTGAACCTGCGGATCGTCTTCGGCGGGCCGGGGCCACTCATCCCCAGCCTGGGCATCAGCCACGCGGAGGCAACCGTCCTGACCACGCTTCCCCCTTTGTGCATGGGCCTGTTCGCACCCTTCGGAACGGTGCTGCGCGGCAGGATGGGCGAGGAACGCGCCCTGTTCGGCGCCATGGCCGTGCTCACGGCCGGGATCATCATCCGTTCGATCGGTGAAGTGGGGCTGTTCACCGGCACGGTGGTGGCCGCCATAGGCGTCGCCGTCCTCAACGTGATTACGCCCGTGCTGGTGCGCAAGCGCTTCCCGCCGCAGCGCATCGGCGTGATGATGGGCGTGTACGCCATGATGATGGGCGGCGGCGCCGCCACCATAGCCGCACTGTCCGAGCCCATCTACCGCGCCTCCGGGAACTCGTCGTCGATCGCACTCGGCGTGGCCGTGTTGCCGGCCGTCCTGGCGCTGGCGGCACTCGCCACACAGCTGGGTGTCCGGCCTGACAGCAACAGTCCCGGCGGCGCGGTGAAGTGGACCGGCCTGTTGCGCAGCGGCACGGCATGGAGCGTGACCGCGTTCTTCGGCATCCAGTCGCTGCTGTTCTACGCCGTCTTCTCCTGGCTGCCGACCATTTACGTCGACAAGGGCGCGGACCGGACCACCGCCGGCATCTACCTGTCGATCTGCGCCGTCTTCGTCTCGGTCGGCGGCTTCTTCGGTCCCAGCCTCGCGGGCCGACGGCGCGATCAGCGCCTGCACGTCGCGGCCACCGCGGCACTGTGCTGTGTCGGCGTTGCCGGAGTGCTGCTCGCGCCCGAAGCCACGGCCCCGCTGTGGGTGGTGCTCCTCGGCGTCGGCCTCGGCGCGGGGCAGGGCATTCCGGGCGTACTCTACGTGGCCCGGACCCAGGACGGCCCGCGGGCGGCCCAACTGTCCGGCATGGCCCAGACGGTGGGCTATGTGATAGCCGCAGCCGGTCCACTGCTCACGGCGGCCCTCTATTCGGTCAGTGGTTCCTGGACGCTTCCGTTGACGGCGTTGATGGTGTTGATGGTGGTGAATGTGGTGGTCAGCCTTCCCGCCGGCAGCGACCGAGCCGTCGCCTGACCCGTCAGCCTGCATGTGCCGATGGCACACGCCATGGTCGAACCGTCGTCGGTCCCGCCTCTTCCCCCGGGCAGGGCCGGCGACCCCCCCGCGCCCCGCATGGCCGGATCCGGGGGGCGGCCGCAGAGCCACCCCGATGGGATGTTGCCTGCCCTGACCAAGGCAACGTAGTCTCCGTCGCGCACCGGGAAGGCCGGACAAGTTACCGGTCCCTGACCAAGCACGCGCTCGCACTCGCCGCACGCCTGAGAGCGAAGGGCGTGGGACCCGGCGATGTCGTGGCGGTGAACCTGCCCAACGGCCGGCACGCCTGCGCCGCCGACCTCGCGGTCGCCGCGCTCGGAGCCGTCGTGCTCCCTTATCCGGTAGGGCGCAAGAAGCGCGAGACCCTGTCCCTGCTGCGCCGCTCCGGCGCCCGGTCGGCGATCGTCACACGACATGTCGGCGACATCGACTACGCCGAGCTGCTGTGCTCCTTACGGTCCCAACTAGCATGCCTGAAGAGCGTGTTCGTGCTCGGGGAGACCGCCCCGGGCACCGAGTCGTTGGACGATGCCCTCTCCGGCCCTCCGGACGAGATGGATCTGCCACAGGTGGATCCCGACGGTCCCGCCCGCATCATGGCGTCCTCCGGGTCCGAATCGGAACCCAAACTCGTCCTGTACTCGCACAACGCCCTCGTCGGCGGTCAGACCCCCTATCTGACGGCTCTCGGCGATGACGGCGCGGGCCACCCGCCCCGGTTCATGTTCTGCGTCCCGCTCTCCTCGCCCTTCGGTTCGTTCGGCACATCCTGCACCCTCGCCGCGATGGGCGCGACCCTGGTCACCGTGGACCGGTTCGAGCCGCAAGCGGTACTGGAGGCGGCGCGCATCCACCGGCCCACGCACCTGTTCGTCTCCCCGGCGATGCTGGAGATGCTCATCGCCGCACCCCGACTCGGGACCGCCGGGACCGGCCGGGCCCTGGGGGAGTCGCTGCGCGCCGTGGTGTGCGGCGGGGCGACCGTGCACGCAGACATGGTCCGCCGCTGCGAGGAACTGTTCGGGGCGGTCTTCATCCATTCGTACGGCTCGGCCGACGGTGTGTGCTGCCACACCGAGCAGGACGACGACTTCACCACCAAAGTGGAGACCTCCGGCCGTCCCGATCCTCGGGTGATCGACCTGCGCATCGTCGACGACGACGGCGCCGACCTGCCCACCGGCACCCCCGGCGAGATCTACGCCAGAGGGCCGATGTCGCCGATGTGCTATTACGACGCGCCTGAACTCGACCAGCGCTACCGCGCCCAGGACGGCTGGACGCGCACCGGCGACATCGGCTTCCTCGACAGGGACGGTCGCCTCCATGTCACCGGACGCAAGAAGGACGTCATCAACCGGGGCGGCTACAAGATCAGTGTCGCCGAACTGGAAGAAGTACTTCACCTGCATCCGGCGGTGCGCTCAGCCGCCGTCTTCGGCATCCCCGACGAACGCCTCGGCGAACGCGTCTCGGCATGTGTCGTCCTTCATGACCCGGGCACCCCGCTCGACCTGGACGCACTGTGCCGCTATCTGCGCGACGAGGCAGGGCTGGAGACCAGTAAAATGCCGGAACACCTGATCGCCTTGAGCGAGTTCCCACTCACCCCCGCCGGCAAGGTCGACAAGCACGCGCTGCGTTCCACCGTGCTGGCGGGCCGGGCCGGCTGAACTCCCGTCCGCTGCTCTGCCGCCTTCCCGGGCCCCGCAGGGCTCTCAGCGTCCGCCGATCATGGCCGCCCGCACCGACCCTCCTGGGCTCGCCCTCACACGAACGGGGTCTTCCCTTGCCCGCACACCCAGACGTTCCCGCTTCCTCCGCATCACGCTCTCTCACCGCCCAGCCCGTCATGGATCTGCTCGTCGGTGTCGAGCGGGCCGGAGTGCTGCGGGCCGGAGTGGAACTGGGCGTGTTCGACGCCCTGGCCGACACCCCCCTGACCGCTGCCGAGACCTCCGTCCGTATCAAGGCCCATGAGCGCGGCACCGGTGTCCTGCTGGAAGCGCTCGCCGCGTTGGGGCTGCTCACCGCGGTCGTCGCACCTGCGGCGACCGTGCGCTACGCGCTGACCGGGACAACCCGCCGCTTCCTGGTCAGCACCGCGCCGAACTACCTCGGCGGCCTCACCAAGGTCTACACCGGCGACTTCGTACTGGAGTCCGTCAAGAACCTGGCAGGTGCCGTACGGGCCGGCCGCACCACCCTCCCGGACGGTGTCGACATCGCGGAGCACCCGTACTGGCGCGAGTTCGCCGAAGGCATCACGGCCACCAGCCGGGCCACCGCCCGCCATGTCACCGAACTGCTGGAGAACTGGGCGGCAGAGCGCCCGACGCTGCACATCCTGGATGTCGCCTGCGGAAACGGAATCCAGTCCCTCACCCTCGCCCGGCGCTTCCCACGGGCCAGGGTCGATGCCCTCGACCGGCCGTCGGTCCTCGACGTCACACGCCGTACGGCC
>NZ_BAAJXA010000062.1:0-39852 GCF_057537855.1 Streptomyces diversicolor | reverse complement strand
ATAGAGGCTCGCGTCCACTGTGTCAGTTCTGAGGCAACGAACGGTTTGCCGGCTTCGAGCAGAACAGACAATTGAAGAGTGTGCTTGTTCGCTCGAAACCATTAGGGTTTCGGTGGTCATAGCGTGAGGGAAACGCCCGGTTACATTCCGAACCCGGAAGCTAAGCCTTACAGCGCCGATGGTACTGCAGGGGGGACCCTGTGGGAGAGTAGGACACCGCCGAACAATCTTTGAGGACCCCTGGTCACCAGCGTTCAGCTGGGACCAGGGGTCCTTTTGTTTTTACAATGCTTGCGGTACCGAAGACAGGAGTCACCATGTCCACCAACTCTCCCGACGATCGACCGGAGCGCGACCAGCGGCGACGGGACAGTGGTGACCGCGGTGACCGTGGCGGCTACCGGGGTGGCCCGCAGCGCGGCAACGACCGTGGCGAGCGCGGCGGTTACGGCCGCCGAGACGACCGGGGCGGCGACCGGGGCGGTGACCGTGGCCGTGGTTTCCGGCGCGACGGGGACCGGCCGGCGTATCGCCGTGACGACCGGGGCGAGCGGGGTGATCGGGGCGAGCGGCGTGACGACGACCGTCGCCATCGCCGCGACGACGACCGTGGCGAGCGTGGTGGGTACGGCGGGTACGCCCGCCGCGACGACCGCGGTGGTCAGGGGGGCCGTGATGACCGGGGCCACGGTGGCTTCCGGCGGGACGACCGCGGTGACCGCGGTGGTTTCCGCCGTGAGGACAGCCGTGGTGAGCAGCGGGGCGACCGCGGAGGCTTCCGTGGCCGGGACGACCGCGACCGAGGCTTCCGCCGTGACGACCGTCGCGACGACCGGCGCGGTGGAGAACGTCCCGACTTCCGCCGCGATGACCGCCGTGACGACCGGGACCGTGGCTTCCGCCGCGATGACCGCCGTGACGACCGGGACCGTGGCTTCCGCCGTGACGACCGTCGCGATGACCGTGACCGTGGGTTCCGCCGGGATGACCGTGACCGTGGTTTCCGGGGTGATGATCGCCGGGATGACCGTGACCGTGGTTTCCGGCGTGATGATCGCCGGGATGACCGTGCCGGTGGTTTCCGGGGTGACGACCGGCGGGACGAGCGGGACCGTGGCTTCCGGCGTGATGACCGCCGCGATGACCGGGACCGTGGCTTCCGCCGTGATGACCGTGGTGACCGTGGTGGGTTCCATGGGCGGGACGACCGCCGTGACGACCGCCGTGACGACCGTCGCGACGATCGGCGTGAGTTCCGGCGTGACGACCGCGGTGAGCGCGGTGGATTCCGTGCTCGGGACGAGCGCCGTGACGATCGGCGGGACGATCGGGGGCGTGGTTTTCGTCGGGATGACCGGGGTGGCCGGCCCGGTGGTGGGTTCCGTGGTCGGGACGACCGGCGCGGTGGCGGGGGCCGCTTCCGTGAGGACCGTGAGCGCGACCGGGACCGTGAGCCGATCAAGCGGCTGCCGATCCCGGAGGACGTCACGGGTGACGAGATCGACAAGGACGTACGGCAGGAACTGCAGAGCCTGCCCAAGACGCTCGCCGACGACGTCGCCAGGAACCTGGTGATGGTGGCCCGGCTGATCGACGAGGACCCCGAGGGCGCGTACGGCTACTCCAAGGTGGCCCTGCGGCTGGCGTCGCGGGTCGCCGCCGTACGGGAGGCGGCCGGGTTCGCCGCGTACGCCAACCAGAAGTACGCGGAGGCGCTTGCCGAGTTCCGGGCGGCGCGGCGGATGACGGGGAACGTCGACCTGTGGCCCGTGATGGCCGACTGCGAGCGGGGGCTCGGCCGGCCGGAGAAGACGCTCGACATGGCCGGCGCCCCCGAGGTGCACAAGCTGGACAAGGCGGGGCAGGTCGAGATGCGGCTGGTCGCGGCCGGCGCCCGGCGCGACATGGGCCAGCTGGACGCGGCCATCGTGACGCTGCAGAGCCCCGAGCTGGCCTCCAACTCGGTACAGCCGTGGACCGCGCGCCTGCGGTACGCCTACGCGGACGCGCTGCTCGCCGCCGGGCGGGAGGACCAGGCCCGCGAGTGGTTCGCCAAGGCCGTCGAGGCCGACCGGGACGGCAGCACGGACGCCTCGGACCGGCTGGCCGAGCTGGACGGCGTGGAGTTCGTCGACGCGCTGGACGAGCAGGTGGGCGCCGAGGACGACGCCGGCGCCGAGGGCCCGCGCGGTGCCGCGGCGAAGCAAGACAAGCAAGACAAGGAAGACAAGGAAGACAAGGAAGAGAAGGAAGAGCTGGAAGACGACGGCGACAAGGACTGACGCACGCCGTCGCAAGAGGCCCAAGTCGCAAGAGGCCCAGTCGAGAGACGCCTGGGTCGAAAGGGGCCCGCGCCGAAGTCTTTCGGCCCGGGCCCCGGCGGTTCAGAGGTCCAGGACCCGCAGGACCAGGCCCGATGCCGGCTTCGGGCCGAACGACGTCGACTTGCGGGGCATGGTCACGCCCTGCCGGGCCAGGTCGCGTACGACGTCCTCGTGGACCGGGTGCATCAGGACCGCCGTACCGCCGTCGCGCTCCGCCTTCGCGACGGTGGCGGCCGTGTCGTGGATGTAGGCGATGTGCGCCGGTGAGTCCTCGGGGATGCGCCAGACGTGGTCGAGGAGCGTGGCGTGCAGGACCGTGGCGTCGAGGCCGCGCCAGGCGGCTGGCCGGTCGGCGGGCACCGTACGGGCCAGCAGGCCGGGGTCCGGACGGTCGACGAGGTGGAAGGCGCCGTCGCCCGCGAGCAGGAAGGCGTTGCCGGCGTACGCCGCCTCGGCCAGGGCCGCCAGCGCGTCCGGCAGCGGCGTGGTCAGGTGGCGTACCCGGAAGAGTCCGTCCAGGGCGGACAGCGCGCTCGCCACCGGGAGCCGGTGCAGCAGGCGGTGGATGGCGCGGACGCGCAGCGGATAGCGGGCCGTGTCCACCAGGAGGACCAGTCCGTAGTCCCAGGGGCTGGGTGACGGGTGCTCCGCGCGCAGCCGCAGACAGGTGGCCCAGCGGTGGTGGCCGTCGGCGATCAGGGCCTGGTGGTGGGCGAGGTCCGTCTGCACGCGGGCCACGTCGTCCGGGTCGGTGACCGACCACAGGAGGTGGCGGAAGCCGTCCTCGGTGGTCGTGGCGAGCAGCGGGGCGCGCAGCGCGGTGCGTTCCACGACATCGGCCGCGGAGCCGTTGCCGTGGTAGGTCAGGAGCAGCGGTTCGAGGTTGGCGCAGGTGGCGCGCATCAGGGCGGCGCGGTCCGCGACGACGGGCGGCATGACCTCCTCGTGCGGCAGGACGACGCCCTCGGCCGGTTCCGACAGGCGCAGGGCGCCGATGATGCCGCGCTGGAGCATGCCGTCGCCGTCGCGCTGCTCGTAGACGTACAGCCCCGGTTCGGGGTCGGGGGCCAGCACGCCCTCGGCCAGCCAGTGGTGCAGGGTCTCGGCCGCCTGTTTGTTGCTTTCGGTGGGCGTGTCCGCCTGCGGAAGAATCAGCCGGACGATGTTGTGGGGATCGGCCGACTGGAGGTGTCGCACCCCGTCCGGACGGACCACGACGTCGTACGGCGGAGACGTCACGGCGGCCAGACTTCCGACCCGTTCGGGGTCGTAGCGCAGGCCGCGGAACGGGGTGAGTTCCAGGCCGCGGCGCGTCTTTGCTTCCGGGTGACCTGCTGTGTTCATCCCGGCATCGTACGTGCGTCGGTGGCATGCGGGATGATCGGAGGAAAACGGCGCAGCGAGGAGCGATGCGGAATGAGCCAGGGCGTCAGGACGAGGCCCGAGGGCAGTGGGCGGCCCCTGAGCGAGGCGTACGACACGGCGCTGCTCGATCTGGACGGGGTGGTGTACGCGGGCGGGAACGCCATCGTGCACGCGGTCGAGTCGCTGGCGGCGGCCCGCACGGGCGGGATGCGTCTGGCGTACGTCACGAACAACGCGCTGCGCACCCCGGACACCGTGGCCGCGCACCTGACCGAGCTGGGCGTCCCGTCCGGGGCCGGGGACGTCATCACCTCCGCGCAGGCGGTGGCGCGGCTGATCGGCGAGCAGGTGCAGCCGGGCGCGCGGGTGCTGGTGATCGGCGGTGAGGGGCTGCGGTCGGCGCTGCGCGAGCGCGGTCTGCGGCCGGTGGAGTCCGCGGACGACGACCCGGCGGCGGTCGCGCAGGGGTACGGCGGGCCGGACCTGCCCTGGGGCAGGCTCGCGGAGGCGTGCTACGCCGTGGCGCGTGGCGTGCCGTGGTTCGCCTCCAACACGGATCTGACGATTCCCAGCGGACGCGGGATCGCCCCGGGCAACGGTGCCGCGGTGGAGGTGGTGCGGATCGCCACGGGCGCCGAGCCCCAGGTGGCCGGCAAGCCGCTGCCGCCCATGCACCGGGAGACGATCCTGCGGACCGGGGCGGTGCGCCCGCTCGTCGTCGGGGACCGGCTGGACACGGACATCGAGGGCGCGTTCAACGGCGGCGTCGACTCGCTGCTCGTGCTGACGGGCGTCACCGACGCTGCCCAGCTGCTCGCCGCGCCGCCCCGGCACCGGCCCACCTATGTGGACGCCGACCTGCGCGGTCTGCTCACGGGACAGCCGGAGGTCGCCGAGGACGACGCGGGTTTTCGCTGCGCGGGCTGGACGGCGACGGCCACCGACGGCCGGCTGGAGCTGACGGGCGACGGCGCGGCGGTGGACGGGCTGCGCGCCCTGTGCGCGGCGGCCTGGACGGCGGCCGGCCCGGGTTCCTGCGAGCTGGACGGGGGTAAGGCGCTTGCGCGGCTCGCGCTGTGAGGCCGGGCGGCCGGGCGGGACTCGGCATCGAGAAGTGATACGAGGGTAGGCTAACCTAACCTCGTGTTGGTCGACAGTCCTCCCGAAGAGCGCTCGGAGCATGCCTCCGCGCCCCCAATCCGTCGTACGGCGCGGGCCCTTGGGCTCCTCGTCGCCGTCGCGGTCCTGCTGCTCGTCGCCTTGGCGAGCATCGCGATCGGGGCGAAAGAGCTGTCGCTTGAGCAGGTCTGGCACGGGTTGTTCCACGATGCGGGCACCTACGGCGACGTGGTCGTCGACCAGCGGCTGTCCCGCACCGTCCTCGGGCTGCTCGTCGGCGCCGCGCTCGGCCTGTCCGGGGCGGTGTTGCAGGCGCTCACCCGCAATCCGCTGGCGGACCCCGGACTGCTCGGCATCAACGCGGGCGCGTCCGCCGCGGTCGTCACGGCCATGACCTTCTTCGGCGTCACCAGCCTGAACGGCTACGTGTGGTTCGCGTTCGCGGGCGCCGCCGCCGTCGGCGCCCTCGTGTGGTTCCTCGGCGGCAGCCGGGGCGCCACCCCCGTGCGGCTCGCACTCGCCGGTACGGCGATCAGCGCCGCCCTGTACGGCTATCTCCAGGCCGTGATGATCACGGACGACGCGGCGCTGGGCAAGATGCGCTTCTGGACGGTGGGTTCACTGGCCTCGGCCACCGACTCGACCATCGTGCAGGTCCTGCCGTTCCTCGCCTCCGGCACGGTCCTCGCGCTGCTGCTCGCCCGGCCGCTGAACGCCGTCGCCATGGGCGACGACACCGCCCGCGCCCTCGGCGCCGACCTCAACCGCACCCGCGCGCTGGCCATGCTCGCCGCGACCGTGCTGTGCGGCGCCGCGACCGCGGCCTGCGGGCCCATCGTGTTCGTCGGTCTGATGGTGCCGCACGCCGTGCGCTCCTTCACCGGCCCCGACCTGCGCTGGATCCTGCCGTACGCGACCGTCCTGTCGCCCGTGCTGCTGCTCGGCGCCGATGTCCTCGGGCGGGTCGTCGCGCGCCCCGCGGAACTCCAGGTGGGCATCGTCACCGCGATCATCGGCGGCCCGGTCTTCATCTTTCTCGTACGACGGCGGAGGACGGCGCAGCTGTGAAGACCCATCAGACGAACCGCGCGAACCGCGCGAACCGCGCGAACCGCGCGGGCCGCGCCGTGCGCGCCGTGCGCACCCCCGGAGGGCTCTCCCTGCGGCTGGATCCCCGCGCCCTGATCGTCGTCGTCCTGCTGATCGTCGCCGCAGGGGCCGCGAGCGTGCTGCTGATCGGCACCGGCGACGCCGTGATCCCGGCCGGCGACGTCCTGCGCACCCTCGTCGGGAACGGCACCCCGTTCCAGGAGTTCATCGTCAACGAACTGCGGCTGCCGCGCGTTCTGGTCGGCCTGCTGGTCGGCGCCTCGCTCGGCCTCGGCGGCGCCCTGTTCCAGTCCGTGTCGCGCAACCCGCTGGGCAGCCCGGACGTGCTGGGCCTCTCGCAGGGCTCCTCGGCGGGCGCGCTCGTCGTGATCGTGCTCATGTCCGGTTCCGCCGTCTCGGTCACCGTCGGCGCGCTCGCCGGCGGTCTGCTCACCGGGCTCGCCATCTACCTGCTCGCCTGGAAGCGGGGCGTGCACGGCTACCGGCTGGTCCTGGTCGGCATCGGCGTCAACGCGGTGGTCACCGCCGTCAACGGCTATCTGCTCACCAAGGCCGACCTGGTCGAGGCCGCCCGCGCCGTGGTGTGGATGACGGGGTCCCTCAACGGCCGTGACTGGAGCCAGGTCTGGCCGCTGCTCGGGCTGTGCGCCGTCCTCGTACCGGTCGTCCTCGTCAACGCGCGGGGGCTGCGGATGACGGAGATGGGCGACGACGTCTCGTACGCCCTCGGAGTCCGTGTCGAGCGGGTACGGATGCTGATGCTGGTGGCGGCCGTGCTGCTCACCGCGGGCGCGACCGCCGCCGCGGGGCCCGTCAGCTTCGTGGCGCTCACCGCGCCGCAGCTCGCCCGGCGCCTGACCCGCTCGCCGGGCCCCAACCTGGTGCCCGCCCTGTGCATGGGCGCCGTCCTGCTGGTCACCGCCGACTGGGCCGCGCAGCGCGTCTTCGGCGCCGACCAGTTGCCCGTCGGCGTGGTCACCGGCGTCCTCGGCGGCGGCTATCTGCTGTGGCTGCTGGTCACCGAGCGCAGAGCGGGCCGCATATGAGCGGCGTCGATGAAACCGGCGGCGCACCCCACGAGAACACCCGAAGGAGCACCGTGAACCGCCTGTCCGCGGAGAACGTCACCCTCGCCTACGACCAGCGCGTCATCGCCGAGCAGTTGTCGGTGGAGATCCCCGACAACTCCTTCACGGTGATCGTCGGCCCGAACGCGTGCGGCAAGTCGACCCTGCTGCGGGCGCTGTCGCGGATGCTGAAGCCGGCCACGGGCCGGGTGCTCCTGGACGGGCAGGTCATCCAGTCGATGCCCGCGAAGCAGGTCGCGCGCACCCTGGGCCTGCTGCCCCAATCGTCCATCGCGCCCGACGGGATCACCGTGGGCGACCTGGTGGGCCGCGGCCGGTATCCGCACCAGGGGATCCTGCGCCAGTGGTCGGCCGAGGACGAGCGGGTGGTGCGGGAGGCCATGACGCAGACCGGCGTCGCCGAACTGGCCGACCGCTATGTCGACGAGCTGTCCGGCGGTCAGCGGCAGCGGGTGTGGATCGCCATGGCGCTGGCCCAGCAGACCCCGCTGCTGCTGCTCGACGAGCCGACCACCTATCTGGACATCCAGCACCAGATCGACGTCCTCGACCTGTGCGCCGAACTCCACGAGCAGCAGGGCCGCACCCTGGTCGCGGTGCTGCACGACCTCAACCACGCGGCCCGGTACGCCACCCATCTCATCGCCCTGCGGGCCGGCCGGATCATCGCCGAGGGCGCGCCGGGCGACGTGGTCACCGCCGACCTGGTGGAGGAGGTCTTCGGACTGCGCTGCCAGGTCATCGACGACCCGGAGACGGGCACCCCGCTGGTGGTCCCGGCGGCCCGCAAGGCACGCGCACGCGCACGCGTGCCGGCCGGCGACGCCTCCTGAGTCCCCGCCGGGCCTGGTCGCCGCGCGGGCGCTCCGGAGGGGTCCGCGGGCCGGGCCTCGCCGGGTCCAAGTGCCGCGACAGGCGACGTCCGCGCTGGACCGCAGCGGACCTCACTGGACCTGCTCAGAGGAGTTTCCGCAGCCGGAACAGGTCGAGCAGGTTCGCCTCCAGCTTCACCCGGCCCGAGCCCCACGCCTTGGCGAAGTGCAGCTCGCCGTCGACCAGGGCCACCAGGTCCTCACCGGCCATGGCGAGTCTGATCTGCGCCTTGGAGACCGGCGGCCCCTGGCGGGTGTCGTCGATCTCGATCCGGCCGCCGGTCATCCGGCCGGTGAAGGTGACGTCCAGGTCGGTGATGTGGCAGCTCACCGAGCGGTCCAGGGACGCGGCGTCGCGGACGTCGCCCTCGGCCGACTGCATGCTGTCCGAAAGTTTTTCGAGTGCGGCGCGGCACTCCTCGATCGTGGCCATCGCGACCGACGGTACCCCAGGGCTTCGGGGTAGCGTCTGGGCATGAGCGACACTGCCCCCGAGACCGGGCCCCGGGCGGACGCGACGGTTCCGGAACCGCGGCCCCCGCTCCGGACCGGGAACGAGAACTCGTACGAGACCCAGTACGAGACCCCGCGCGAGGACCCGTACCAGCCAGGGGACGAACACCGGCCCGAGGACGGGGCCGGGCCCGGGCACGAGCCACCGGACGGGTACGGGCCCGGGCCCCACGCCGCCGGCGATCCGGAGCCCGACCCGGCCGCCCCGGCACCGCTGAACGTCCCGCGCACCCCCACCGGCTCCGCCGAGGTCGACGCCGGCCTTGAGCGGCTGGCCGACGCCGACCACCTCGCCACGGACGGCCACATCGAGGTGTACGAGGATGTACACAGGGGTCTGCGCGACGCGCTCACCGCGCTCGACGCCCGCCCCGGTCCGCCGGCGCCCCCGAGGCCGTACGAAGTCAGGAGCTGAACCGAACGTGGCAGGAGTCGCACGCCGCCGTCTCGACGCGGAACTGGTCCGCCGCAAGCTCGCGCGCTCGCGCGAGCACGCGAGCCAGCTGATCGCCGCCGGCCGCGTGTCCGTCGGCAGGACCGTCGCGACCAAGCCCGCCACCCAGGTCGAGACCGCAGCGGCGATCGTCGTCGCCGCAGACGACGGCGATCCGGAGTACGTCTCCCGGGGCGGCCACAAGCTCGCCGGGGCGCTCGCGGCCTTTGTGCCGCGAGGGCTCCTCGTCGAGGGCCGGCGGGCGTTGGACGCCGGAGCGTCCACCGGCGGCTTCACCGACGTGCTGCTGCGCGCGGGCGCCGCGCACGTCGTCGCCGTCGACGTCGGATACGGACAACTCGCCTGGTCCCTCCGCAACGATGAACGCGTCACCGTCAAGGACCGTACGAACGTACGCGAGTTGACGCTTGAAGCGATCGATGGGGAGCCTGTGGATCTTGTCGTGGGGGATCTGTCCTTCATCCCGCTCGGGCTGGTGCTGCCCGCTCTGAAGCGGTGTGCGACGCCGGACGCCGACCTGGTGATGATGGTCAAGCCGCAGTTCGAGGTGGGCAGGGAGCGGCTGGGCAGCGGGGGAGTCGTGCGCAGCCCGCAGTTGCGGGCCGAGGCCGTGCGCGCGGTGGCCGCCACGGCGTGGGAGCTGGGACTCGGGGCCCACGGGGTCACCGCGAGTCCGCTGCCCGGGCCGTCCGGCAATGTCGAATACTTTCTCTGGCTGCGGGCCGGGGCACCGGAACTGGACCCGGCCGACGTTGACCGTGCAGTGGCGGAGGGGCCGCGTTGACACACAACCACGCTCGTACTGTTTTCCTGCTCGCCCACACCGGGCGTCCGGCGGCGATCCGCAGCGCCGAACTGGTGGTCAAGGGGCTGCTGCGGTCCGGCATCGGGGTGCGGGTGCTGGAGCACGAGGCGATCGACCTGCCGCTGCCGGAGGAGGTCGAACTGGTCAAGGAGGCGACCCCGCAGTGCCTCGACGGCTGCGAGCTGCTGATCGTCCTCGGCGGCGACGGGACGCTGCTGCGCGGCGCGGAGTTCGCGCGGGCCTCCGGAGTGCCGATGCTCGGCGTCAACCTCGGCAGCGTCGGCTTCCTCGCGGAGGCCGAGCGGGACGACCTCGACAAGGTCGTCGACCGGGTGGTGAGCAAGGCGTACGAGGTCGAGGAGCGGATGACCGTCGACGTCGTCGTGCACCGCAACGGGGACATCGTGCACACGGACTGGGCGCTGAACGAGGCCGCCGTGCAGAAGATGTCCGCCGAGAAGCTGCTGGAGGTCGTGCTGGAGATCGACGGGCGGCCGGTGACCGGCTTCGGCTGCGACGGGATCGTGCTGTCGACGCCCACCGGGTCGACCGCGTACGCCTTCTCGGCCGGCGGGCCCGTGGTGTGGCCCGAGGTGGAGGCGCTGCTCATGGTGCCGATCTCCGCGCACGCGCTGTTCGCGAAGCCGCTGGTGACCTCGCCGGATTCGGTGCTCGCGGTGGAGGTGCTGCCGCACATCCAGCCGGGGGTGCTGTGGTGCGACGGGCGGCGCACCATCGAACTGCCGCCCGGGGCGCGGGTCGAGGTGCGCCGGGGTGCGGTGCCGGTGCGGCTGGCGCGGCTGCACCACGCGTCGTTCACCGACCGGCTGGTGGCCAAGTTCGCGCTGCCGGTCTCCGGGTGGCGGGGGGCCCCACGCTGACGCTCCGCCGGGTGGGGCGGCGTCGCGTCGTTGGCTGTCCGCGGCGGCGTTGCGGCTGGTCGCTCCGCCGAGTTCTCGGCTTCGCTCGAACGCTCGAACAGGGGGGACCCCCGTCGCGGCGGAGCCGTACATCGCCACAGCCCCGCGCCCGTCACACGCCCCTTCGGGGCGGGTGAGGGGCGGGTGAGGGGTGTCCGTGATGCGTAATCGTCACCTGCGCCTTCACACGATGGTGGCGGGGGCCGTCGCACTTCTCCGCTCGGACCTCGTATGGTCGTGTCCGTGTTGGAGGAGATGCGGATACGGTCGCTCGGAGTCATCGACGACGCCGTTGTCGAGCTGTCGCCCGGGTTCACCGCCGTCACCGGTGAGACGGGTGCCGGCAAGACCATGGTGGTCACCAGCCTGGGACTGCTGCTGGGCGGGCGCGCGGATCCGGCGCTCGTGCGGATCGGCGCCGAGAAGGCCGTGGTCGAGGGGCGGGTGACCGTCCCCGCGGACGCGTCCGCCGCCGTGCGCGCGGAGGAGGCCGGGGCCGAGCTGGACGACGGGGCGCTGCTCATCAGCCGTACCGTCTCCGCCGAGGGGCGCTCGCGGGCCCACCTCGGCGGGCGCAGCGTACCCGTCGGGGTGCTCGCCGAGCTGGCCGACGAACTGGTCGCCGTGCACGGGCAGACCGACCAGCAGGGGCTGCTCAAGCTGTCCCGGCAGCGGCAGGCGCTGGACCGGTACGCGGGCGACGCGGTCGCCGGGCCGCTCGCCAAGTACACGGAGGCGTACCGGCGGCTGCGGACGGTCGCGGCCGAGCTGGAGGAGATCGTCACACGCGCGCGTGAGCGCGCCCAGGAAGCCGACATGCTGCGCTACGGGCTCGACGAGATCGCCGGCGTCGAGCCCAGGCCCGGCGAGGACGTGGAACTCGCGGAGGAGGCGGAACGGCTCGGGCACGCCGAGGCGCTGTCCTCGGCCGCGACCGCCGCGCACGCCGCCCTCGCGGGCAACCCCGAGGACCCCGAGGGCATCGACGCGGCGACCCTCGTCGCGGGCGCGCACCGCGCCCTGGAGGCCGTACGCTCCCACGACCCGGAGCTGGCCTCGCTCGCCGACCGGATCGGCGAGATCGGGATCCTGCTGGGTGACGTGGCGGGCGAGCTGGCCGGGTACGCCGACGACCTGGACGCCGATCCGCTGCGGCTCGCGGCCGTGGAGGAGCGCAGGGCGGCGCTGGGCGCCCTGACGCGCAAGTACGGCGAGGACATCGGCGCCGTGCTCGCCTGGGCCGAGCAGGGCGCCGCGCGGCTGACCGAACTCGACGGCGACGACGAGCGGATCGACGAGCTGACCGCGGAGCGCGACGCGCTGCGCAGCGAACTGGGCGGTCTCGCACAGGCGTTGACGGACGCGCGGACGGAGGCCGCGGAACGGTTCGCCGCCGCCGTGACCGCCGAGCTGGCCTCGCTCGCCATGCCGCACGCGCGCGTCTCCTTCGCGCTGCGGCAGACCGAGGACCCGGAAGGCGTCGAGGTCGGCGGGCGCGCGGTCGCCTACGGGCCGTCGGGCGTGGACGAGGTGGAACTGCTGCTCGCCCCGCACCCCGGCGCGCCGCCCCGGCCCATCGCCAAGGGGGCGTCCGGCGGTGAGCTGTCGCGCGTGATGCTCGCCGTGGAGGTCGTCTTCGCGGGCACGGACCCGGTGCCGACGTATCTCTTCGACGAGGTCGACGCCGGTGTCGGCGGCAAGGCGGCGGTGGAGATCGGGCGCCGGCTGGCCCGGCTCGCCAGGACGGCACAGGTCGTGGTCGTCACCCACCTGCCGCAGGTGGCCGCCTTCGCCGACCGGCAGTTGCTCGTCGAGAAGACCAACGACGGCTCGGTCACCCGGTCGGGTGTGAAGGTGCTGGAGGGCGAGGACCGCATTCGCGAGCTGTCCCGGATGCTGGCCGGTCAGGAGGACTCCGAGACGGCGCGCGCGCACGCGGAGGAACTGCTGGCCACGGCCCGGGCCGACGGATAACGGCGGGGAGTCGGGGACACACCGGTGATCACCAGCGGCCGCGACGGCGGGACCCTCGTCCTCGCCGCCGTGCTCACCCGCGCGGTGGGCGCCGCGCCACGGCGCCGGGCGGCCGGGAGCGCCGGGAGCGGACCGACTACACCGGGCGCACCCTCGGCTGGTACACGTGCCCGGCAACCGCGCCGGCGGCCACGGCGGAGGCGGCACGCGCCCACCCCACCGCCGCACCCACCGCCGGGGCCCGCGGCATCGCCCCCGGCCGACCCCGGCAGGATGACCCGAGCCGACGGAACGGTCGGAGGCGTCCGGACGGTCCGAGTCGGCAGGACGGCTCCGGCCGACAGGGACGTACGGGTCGGCGGGGCGATCCGCCTCGGCGGCATGGCCAGAGCCGACCGGATGGTTCGAGCCGGCGGGACGGCCCAAGCCGGCGGGCCGGTCAGAACTGGCCGGTTGCGCTCGGGCCGGGCCCGCTGGGCGATCCGCGGCGATCCGACGGTTCGGCCTCGCTGGGCTGAGTGAGGGGGACTGGTGGGGTTCGGGTGGGGGTTCGGGGGGTCGCTCGTGTGGGTGATGCGCTCCGGCGCACTGCGCCGGTCCTGCGCGCCCCGCGCCTGCCCCGAATTCCCGCAACACCCGTCTGAGCTGGCATCCTTGGCGGGGAACGCGGTGCGCGCGGGAGGCGCGCGCGGAACACCCCCGCCACCCGATACCTTCTGTACGTTTCTTCGTACCCGCCCCACGCCGAATCAGGAGCCCCGGCCACGTGACCCCCGTGAGCAGTACCGCACCCCACGGACAGTCGCCGCTGCGCACCGTCCAAGTGCTGGGCGGGGGCAACGCCGGCAGCAGCGCGCATGTGCGCTCGCTGGCCGCGGGACTGGTCGCGCGGGGCGTACGGGTCACGGTGTGCGCCCCCGTCGACGCCGATCGTGCCTACGACTTCAGCGGTGTCGGCGCGGACCACGTCCACGTCCCGCGCAGCAGCGACCCGGCGTCCGTGGCCGCGCTGCGCGCCGCCTGCACCGGCGCCGACCTGGTGCACGCCCATGGGCTGCACGCCTCCTTCCGCACCGTGCTGGCGCTCAGCGGACGCCGTACCCCGCTCGTGGTCACCTGGCACGACCGGGTGCACGCCGAGGGCGCCCGCGCGCATCTGCTGCGGATGCTGGAGCGCCGGGTGGCGCGGGCCGCCACCGTGCTGCTCGGCACCTCCTCGGACCTGGTGGACGCGGCCCGCAGGACCGGCGCCCGGGACGCCCGGCTCGCCGGGGTCTCCCTGGCCCGGCCGCGCCGCGCCGCCGAGCCCGTGGAACCGGACCCGCCGTCCCCCAAGGTGCGGGCCGAACTCGGCGCCACCGGCCGCCCGTTGCTCGTCGCCGTCGGCTCCCTCGACCGGTACCGCGGATACGACGTGCTGCTGGACGCGGCGCGCGCCTGGCGCGGCCTCGACCCCGTACCGCTGCTCGTCATCGCGGGCGAGGGCCCGCTGCGCGGCGAGTTGACGCGCCGTATCGAGGACGAGGAACTGCCGGTCCGGCTCATCGGGCGCAGCGAGGACGCCGGCGGGCTGCTCGCCGCCGCCGACATCGCGCTGCTGTGCAGCAGGTGGGAATCCCGGCCCGTGCTCGCCCAGGAAGCGCTGCACGCGCGCGTGCCGCTCGTCGCGACCGCCGTCGGCGGCATCCCCGACCTGGTCGGCGACGCGGCCGAACTCGTCCCGTACGGCGACCCGGACGCGCTCGCCGACGCCGTGGTCCGGCTGCTCGGCGACCCCGAACGCCGGGAGCGGCTCAGGGACAAGGGCGTACGACAGGCCGCCTGCTGGCCCACCGAGGACGAGACGGTCGCCCAGGTCCTCAGCGTCTACGACGAGTTGACCCAGCCGCAGCCGATGGCCTGAACCCGGTCAGGGCACGTGCCGGCGTGCCCGGAGGGCCAGGCTCAGGGCCAGGACGGTCTGCGGGTCGTCCAGGTCGGTGCCCAGCAACTCCCCGATGCGGGCGAGCCGGTTGTACAGGGTCTGCCGGTTCAGATGCAGCTCGCGGGCGGTCTCGGCCTTGCGGCCCGCGTGCGCCAGATAGGTCTCCAGCGTGGGCAGCAACGGCGGCTTGGACCGGCGGTCGTGCTCGCGCAGCGGGCCGATCGCCCGGTCCACGAAGGCCGCCAGGTCCGGGTGGTCGCGCAGCCGCCACAGCAGGAGGTCGATGTCCAGCCGGCGCGCGTCGTACCAGGGGCGGTCCGCGAGGCCCTGCGCCGCCGTCGCCGTCTCCACCGCGTGCCGCAGCCCGGCCGACGCGGACGCCCAGCCGCCGGCCGCCCCGACCACCACCACGGGCGGCCGGGCGCCGGGCCGGTGCAGGCCCGCCCGCTCCACCCCGGCCCGCAGCGCCACGGCGACCCGGTCCGCGACCGCCGGCCGCTCCGCCTCCGAGCGCAGCCCCAGCAGCAGCGGGACCCGGCCCTCGACCGGCCGCACGCCCAGCAGCACCGGCATGCCCAGCGCGGCCAGCTCCTCCGCGACCGCGCGGGCCAGCACGGCCCAGCCGCCGCTCGCGGTGCCCGCGCCCGGCGCCAGTGTCTCGCCGAGCCGCATCACGACCGGCAGCAGCGGGCTGCTGCCGGGCTTGAAGCCCAGCACCCGGGCCTGCGCGGGCGCGTCCTCGGCGGCGATACGGCCCTCGGCGAGGTCGCTGAGGAAGTCGCCCCGGCCGCGCGCCGCCAGCTCCTCCTCCTGGCGTGCCTGCATCAGCACCACGGCCAGGATGCCCGCGGCCTGCTCGGCGGCCATGCGGTGCACGGGCGCCAGAGGAGCGCGCACCGGGAGCAGCACGAGCCGGGCGCGCACCGACCCCGGCCCCGGGCCGCCCCCCGGCACGTCCACCAGCACCGAACCGGTGGGCGGCGGGACGTCCTGGTGCCGGCCGCGCAGCCCCTGCCACACCTGGAGCGGGTCCGCGCCCTCGGGCCCGGCCCCGGCCGCGTACAGCAGCCGGCCGTCCGCGGTCTCCAGGAAGACCGGGTTGCCGCTGGAGCCGGCCAGGATCTCCAGCACCTGCGGCACCCCGCCGCCGCCCAGCAGGGCCTGGGTGCAGCGCCGGTGCACCTCCTCGGCGCGCTGGAGCAGCGCGTAGTGGCCGTTGACGATCTCCGTGTGGATCTCCTCGGTGACCGCCACGAACGGCACCTCGCGGTGCAGCTGCACGAGCGGCAGCCCGGCGCCGCGTGCGCTGTCCACCACGGCGGCGGGCAGCCGGGTGAACCGCGGGCCCAGCTCCACCACGAGGGCGGCGATGCCCCGCTCGGCGAGGGTGCGTACGAACGCCCGCTGCTCGGCGGGGCGGGTGCCGAGCCCGTAGCCCGTGGTCAGCAACAGCTCGCCGCCCTTGAGCAGGGAGGCGATGTTGGGCACCTCGCCGGCGTGCACCCAGCGGACCGTGCGCCCCAGCCGGTCGGCGCCCGCCAGGATCTCCGGGAGGCCGCTGCGCAGCCCGGGCAGTTCGAGCGCCCGCTGAACGGTGATCCCGGCGCCCTGCGTGTCGAATCCGCTGCCCGCTGTGCTGTCCGTACGGCTGTTCATGCAGCGGACGCTACCTGCGCGGACCCGTTACGGACATCTTTCGGTCCCGGCTACACCGGCCGGATGTTGTGGTTGTACCGGAACACGTTGTCCGGGTCGTAGCGGCGTTTGGCCTTGGCAAGCCGCAGGGTGTTCCCGGCGCCAAGACCCGCCCGTACCCGCTCGGGTCCCTCGTCGCCGATGAGGGTGAGGCAGACGGCCCCGGTGCGCCAGGGCCCGACGTCGGCGCGTGCGTCCCGGACCCAGGCCGCGGCCCGCTCGTCGTCGGCCGGGTCCGCCCAGATCGCACAGGGGTGCACCAGCCAGGGCGCGCGCCGGTGGGCCAGCGGCCATTCGGCGGGGCCCGCGGCGCAGGCGCCGCCCCGCGCGAGAAGCAGGTACCGGCTGCCGGTCGCCGCCGGCATGCCGCGTGCGCGGGCGCAGAAGACGTCCACCAGGTCGTCGGGCAGATCCGTCAGGCACTCCGCCGACCAGTGGTGGCGCAGCCCCGGCGGCACGGCGGCCGGGAACGGGGCGGCTCCGTACGGCACCGGCCCGGCGAAGTCCGCCTCGTGGGGGAGCGCGAGCAGCGGCGCGGCGAGCCGGCGCAGCGCCGTCGGTCCGCCCGCGTACGTCAGCAGTGCCGCGCACACCGGCCGCGCGGTCAGGCGCTTTGGCAGGAAGGGCGCGGGGGTGTCGGTGGTGTACAGGACGGCGCCGCCCGCCTGGTCCGGGCCGGCGGCGATGATCTCGCGGTAGGCGCGCACCAGGTCCCGGCCGTGCTCGGGCCGGCCCACGACCAGGGCGAGGGAGAACTCGGGCAGGGCGTGCAGGCCCAGGGTGAGCGCGGTGGCGACGCCGAAATTGCCGCCGCCGCCGTGCAGCGCCCAGAACAGCTCGGGGTTCTCGTCGGCGCTCGCCCGCACCCGTTCGGCGTCGGCCGTGACCAGCTCCACGCCGAGCAGGTCGTCGACGGCGGGCCCGAAGGCGCGGTCCAGCCGGCCGGTGCCGCCGCCCAGCACGAAGCCCGCGACGCCGATGCCGGGGGCGCATCCGCCGCTGCTCGCCAGCCCGTGCCGCCCGGCGGCCCGGTCCAGATCGCGCAGGGTGGCCCCGCCCTCGACACGGGCCGTCGCCGCCTCGGGGCGCACGCTCACCCCGCGCATGCGCCGCAGATCGATCACGAGCGCCCCGTCGCCCAGGGCCGTGCCCGCCACCGCGTGCCCGCCGCCGCGCACCGCGATGCGCAGGTCCAGGTCCCGGCCGAAGCGCACGGCACGGACCACGTCCGCGGTGTCCGCACATCGCGCGATCACCGCAGGCCGCCGGTCCACGGCGGCGTTGAACACGGCACGGGCCGCGTCATAGCCGGCGTCCCCAGGGGCGAACACGTCACCGGTGAGATCCGCGCGCAGCGCGGCGAGTGCGGCGCCCGCCGTGGAGCGGAAACCCATGGCCGCCCCCTTCCCGGGCAGGGCAGGCCCGGCTTCCAGCCTAGGGCGGGCGCGTCGTCCGGTGCCGTTCAGCCGCCGTAGGCGCCCGAGGCCGTCAGGCGCAGGGCCGTGTCGATCAGCGGGACGTGGCTGAATGCCTGGGGGAAGTTGCCGACCTGGCGCTTGCGGGTCGGGTCCCACTCCTCGGCGAGCAGACCGAGGTCGTTGCGCAGCGACAGCAGCTTCTCGAACAGCTTGCGTGCCTCGTCCACGCGTCCGATCATCGCGAGGTCGTCCGCCATCCAGAACGAGCAGGCGAGGAAGGCGCCCTCGTCGCCGGGGAGGCCGTCGACGCCCTTGTGCTCGCCCTCGGTGGGGTAGCGCAGGATGAAGCCGTCCGGGGTGGACAGCTCCCGCTGGATCGCCTCGATGGTGCCGATGACCCGCTTGTCGTCCGGCGGCAGGAAGCCCATCTGCGGGATCAGCAGCAGGGAGGCGTCCAGCTCCTTGGAGCCGTAGGACTGCGTGAAGGTGTTGCGTTCCTTGTCGTAGCCGCGCTCGCACACGTCCCGGTGGATGTCGTCGCGCAGTTCGCGCCAGCGCTCCAGCGGGCCGTCCGCGGCCCCGGACTCGATCAGCTTGATGGTGCGGTCCACCGCGACCCAGGCCATCACCTTGGAGTGCACGAAGTGGCGGCGCGGGCCGCGCACCTCCCAGATGCCCTCGTCCGGCTCGTCCCAGTGGTCCTCCAGGTAGCGGATCAGCTTCAGCTGGAGCAGCGAGGCGTAGTCGTTGCGGGCCAGGCCCGTCATGTGGGCCAGGTGCAGGGCCTCGGTGACCTCGCCGTACACATCGAGTTGGAGCTGGTGCGCGGCGCCGTTGCCGACCCGGACCGGGGCGGACTTCTCGTAGCCGGGCAGCCAGTCCAGTTCCGCCTCGCCCAGCTCGCGCTCGCCCGCGATGCCGTACATGATCTGCAGGTTCTCCGGGTCGCCTGCCACCGCCCGCAGCAGCCACTCGCGCCAGGCGCGGGCCTCCTCGCGGTAGCCGGTGCGCAGCAGCGAGGACAGGGTGATCGCCGCGTCCCGCAGCCAGGTGTAGCGGTAGTCCCAGTTGCGTACGCCGCCGATGTCCTCGGGCAGGGACGTGGTGGGCGCGGCGACGACGCCGCCCGTCGGGGCGTACGTCAGGGCCTTCAGGGTGATCAGGGAGCGGATCACCGCCTCCCGGTAGGGCCCGTGGTAGGTGCAGTGCTCGACCCACTCGCGCCAGAACTCCTCGGTGGCCTCCAGCGACTGCTCCGGCTCGGGCAGCGCCGGCGGTTCCCGGTGCGAGGGCTGCCAGGAGATGGTGAACGCGATCCGGTCGCCGGGGGCGACCGTGAAGTCGGCGTACGTCGTGAGCGACTTGCCGTAGGTCTCCGCGGTGGTGTCGAACCACACCGAGTCCGGTCCCGCGACCGCGACCGTGCGCCCGTCGTGCTTGTGCACCCAGGGCACGACCCGGCCGTAGGAGAAGCGCATCCGCAGGGCGGAGCGCATGGGCACCCGGCCGGTGACGCCCTCGACGATCCTGATCAGCTGCGGGGCGCCGTCACGCGGGGGCATGAAATCCGTCACGCGGACGGTGCCGCGCGGGGTGTCCCACTCCGACTCCAGGATCAGCGAGTCGCCGCGGTAGGTGCGCCGGGCGGCCGTGGGCGGCTGGGCGTCGGCGGCGTGGGCCGGGCCGAGCCGCCAGAATCCGTGTTCCTCGGTGCCCAGCAGGCCGGCGAAGATGGCATGCGAGTCGAAGCGGGGCAGGCACAGCCAGTCCACTGTGCCGTCCCGGCAGACCAGCGCGGCGGTCTGCATGTCTCCGATGAGTGCGTAATCTTCGATGCGCCCGGCCACGTGCAACTCCAGTCGAACGGCCACGTCACCCCGGAACGGGGTTGTCGCTAATTGCGGTCAAGGGGTGTTGTTATGCGTCGTTGAGCTTTGAAGCAAATCAGTCGTCCGGCCCTGAGGCAAAACGACGATCACAACTCAACGAACTGACGAGCTCTCGTTGTTCCGGTGGATACGGGCGGGGGTGTGCCGTGTAGCCGGCCGGGCTCGGCAGCGAGTGTCCGAGCAGGATACGACGCACGTAGATGATCTGCGTGCCGCTCCGGGCAACCTGTATGAGCCGAACGAGTGAGCAATGGGTGAGAACCGGGTAAGCGGTGCGTGCCCGTGTCGACGTGTGCGCGGAGCGTGGCCGGAAGCCGGGCCCCCACGGCGCTGATACCCTGGTAGCCCGTGGACCGGTGGGCGCCCCCCGACGGAAATACTGACGATAAGGGGTCCCCCGAATCGCGGCGACGACACCCCGGAAGTCTCCGGACCGAAGCCGCACCGCACCTCAGACCGCGACCACGGGAGCCCCCTCTTGGCCATGCCGCCCGCTGCTTTTAGGACCAACACAGCCACGACGACCAAGCACATCTTCGTCACCGGGGGTGTCGCCTCCTCGCTCGGCAAGGGCCTCACCGCCTCCAGCCTCGGCATGCTGCTCAAGGCCCGGGGCCTGCGCGTCGTGATGCAGAAGCTCGACCCGTACCTGAACGTCGACCCGGGCACGATGAACCCCTTCCAGCACGGTGAGGTGTTCGTCACCAACGACGGCGCCGAGACCGACCTGGACATCGGCCACTACGAGCGGTTCCTCGACCGCGACCTGGACGGCAGTGCCAATGTCACCACCGGCCAGGTCTACTCGACCGTGATCGCCAAGGAGCGGCGCGGCGAGTACCTGGGCGACACGGTGCAGGTCATCCCGCACATCACCAACGAGATCAAGCACCGCATCCGGCGCATGGCCACCGACGAGGTGGACGTCGTGATCACCGAGGTGGGCGGCACCGTCGGCGACATCGAGTCGCTGCCCTTCCTGGAGACCGTCCGCCAGGTGCGGCACGAGGTGGGTCGGGACAACGTCTTCGTCGTACACATCTCGCTGCTCCCCTACATCGGACCCTCCGGTGAGCTGAAGACCAAGCCGACCCAGCACTCGGTCGCGGCCCTCAGGAACATCGGTATCCAGCCTGATGCCATTGTCCTGCGCTGCGACCGCGAGGTGCCCACCGCGATCAAGCGCAAGATCTCGCTGATGTGCGACGTCGACGAGGCCGCCGTGGTCGCCTGCCCCGACGCCCGCTCGATCTACGACATCCCGAAGGTCGTGCACACCGAGGGCCTGGACGCCTACGTCGTCCGCAAGCTCGACCTGCCCTTCCGCGACGTGGACTGGACGACCTGGGACGACCTGCTCGACCGCGTCCACAACCCCGAGCACGAGATCACCCTCGCGCTGGTCGGCAAGTACATCGACCTGCCCGACGCCTACCTCTCGGTCACCGAGGCGCTGCGCGCGGGCGGCTTCGCCAACCGGGCCCGGGTGAAGATCAAGTGGGTCACCTCGGACGACTGCAAGACCCCGGCCGGCGCCGAGGCCCAGCTCGCCGACGTCGACGGCATCTGCATCCCGGGCGGCTTCGGCGACCGCGGCGTGCTCGGCAAGGTCGGCGCGATCCGCTACGCCCGCGAGAACCGGATCCCGCTGCTCGGCCTGTGCCTCGGCCTCCAGTGCATCGTGATCGAGGCCGCGCGCAACCTGGCCGGCATCCCGGACGCCAACTCCACCGAGTTCGACTCGGCCACCGGCCACCCGGTCATCTCCACCATGGCCGAACAGCTCGACATCGTCGCCGGCGACGGCGACATGGGCGGCACCATGCGGCTGGGCATGTACCCGGCGAAGCTGGCCGAGGGCTCCATCGTGCGCGAGGTCTACGACGGCAAGGAGTACGTCGAGGAGCGCCACCGCCACCGCTACGAGGTCAACAACGCCTACCGCGCGGAGCTGGAGAAGAAGGCGGGCATCGTGTTCTCCGGGACGTCGCCGGACGGCAAGCTCGTCGAGTACGTCGAGTACCCGCGCGAAGTGCACCCTTACCTGGTCGCCACGCAGGCGCACCCGGAGCTGCGCTCGCGCCCGACCCGGCCGCACCCGCTGTTCGCGGGCCTCGTGCAGGCCGCGGTGCGGCGGAGCGCGATGCCGAGCGACAGCGCGGAGCGCGATTCCGAGTAACACACCGGCGGTACGGTGGCCGGGGTGCGCCCGCACGGTGGGCGCCCCGGTTTCTCGTGTGCACGCGGAAGGACAGGGCATGACGATCAAGGACAGCCCGGAGGAATGGGAGATCCGGGCGACCGAGACTCCCTTCGTGGGGAACAAGACCTCCGTCCGCACGGACGAGGTGGTCATGCCCGACGGCGCGGTGGTCCGCCGCGACTACCAGGTCCACCCCGGCTCCGTGGGCGTGCTCGCCCTCGACGAGGAGGACCGGGTCCTGCTGATCCGCCAGTACCGCCACCCGGTCCGGCAGAAGCTGTGGGAGATCCCGGCCGGACTGCTCGACGTGCCCGGCGAGAACCCGCTGCACGCGGCCCAGCGCGAGCTGTACGAGGAGGCGCACGTCAAGGCCGAGGACTGGCGTGTGCTGACCGACGTGTACACCACTCCGGGCGGCTGTGACGAGGCCGTACGGGTCTTTCTGGCCCGGAACCTGTCCGAGGCGGACGGCGAGCGCTTCGCCGTCGAGGACGAGGAGAGCGACCTGGAGTACGCGCGCGTGCCCGTCGACGAACTGGTGCGCGGCGTGCTGGCCGGGGAACTGCACAACAACTGCCTCGTGGTGGGCGTCCTGTCGCTGGTCGCCGCCCGGGCGGGCGACGGGCTCGACGCGCTGCGCCCGGCCGGCGCGCCCTGGCCCGCGCGCCCCTTCGCCTGCTGAGCCGGACCACCCCGCCTCCGGTGTGACGATCGCCTGATCCGATCGAGCGACCCGCCCGCCGCGCTCCGCCCGGAACGTCGCAGAGCGTGAACTAGGCTCCTCGCGGATGAGCCGAAGAGAAGGCGCGGCGCCCGGGCCGGAGTCCCGGTCGGCCGCGCGCGCGGTGGGACGGGAGTGTGGCCCGTGACGGATCAGGCGGTGGACACCGACGGCGTGCAGCTGTCCGGAGCCCCGGCCGTGGAAGGCCAGTTCCTGGGCCGTACAAGGGAGTTGAAGGAACTGCGCGCCGACATCGAGCGCGCGGGGCTGGACACCATCGCCGGCCGCAAGGCCCCCCGCGCCCGAGTGCTCCTCGTCGCGGGCCGGCCCGGCTCGGGCCGCACCGCCCTCGCCGGCGAACTGGCCCGGCAGGTCGCCGACCGCTACCCCGACGGCGTGCTGCGCACCTCGCTCGGCGAGCCCGACGGCACCCCCGTCCCGGTCGAGCACGCCGCCCGCGAACTGCTGACCGCCCTCGGACTGCCCGCTGCGGCCGGAGCCGCCGAGGACGATCTGACCGCCGAACTGCGCGACGCCCTGTCCGCGCGCCGGGTGCTGCTCCTGCTGGACGACGCGAGCGGCGCCGAGCAGGTCGACGCACTCCTTCCGGACAGCCCCGACTGCCTGGTCGTCGCCGTGTCCGAGGGCCCGCTGACCGGGATCGCGGACGTCCGCCCGTGCACCGTGGGCGGGCTCGACACCAAGTCGGCCCTGGAACTGCTGACCCGGTACACCGGCTCGGTGCGCATCACCGTCGACCCGCGCGCCGCCGAGGACCTGGTGGAGGCGTGCCAGGCCCAGCCCGCCGCCCTCGCCCTGGCCGGCGGCTGGCTCGCCGCCCGCCCCAAGGCGGCCGTCGCCGACCTGGCCAAGCGCCTGAACGCGGAGAGCGACGAGCCCAGCCCGCTCGGCCGGGTGTTCCGGCTCGTCCACGAGACCCTGCCCGGGCCCGCCGCCCGGATACTGCGACTGCTCTGCCTGGCCCCGGCGGGCCTGGTCGACCCGCACACCGCCTCCGCCCTGGCCGGCTGCTCGGTGGGCGCCGCCCACACCACCCTGGACGACTTCGTCGGCCTCGGACTGCTGCGGGCGGTGGCCTCCCCGCTGCCGCAGTACGAGGTCCCCGGCTGCCTGCACCCCCTGCTGCGCGCCCGCGCCGAGGCCCAGGACCGGCCCGGCGAGCTGCAACTGGCCCGGGCCCGGATGCTGGAGCGGACCGTGCGCCTGCTCCACTCCTGCCGGGCGATCACCGAGACGGACAACCCCGAGATCCGCGCGAGGCTCCAGGGCCTGCCCCGCACCCTGCGCTTCCCGACGCCCCGGGCCGCCGCCGACTGGCTGCGCATCCGCCGGCCCGCGCTGCTGGCCGCCGCACGGCTCGCGGTCGCCGACGGAGAACTGGACACACTGGCACGCCGGCTGATGTCCCAGCTGGTCAGGGCCATGGTGGCGCACTTCGGCACCCAGTCGGCCGCCGCCGATCTGTACGGCATCCACGGCCTCGTCCTCGATGTCGCCGAGCGCCGGAACCTGCCCAGGGAACGGGCCGCCGCGCTGCTGAACCTCGGCGACCTGGACGCCAGGACCGGCCGCACGGCCGAGGCGCTGGCGCGTTACCGGGCCGCGCTGGACGCCGGACGCGAGGCCGACGACCCGTATGCGACCGGCCGCGCGATGGAATCCGTAGGCGGCGCGCACCAGGAGCTGGGGGACTACGACCGGGCCGCCGACTGGTTCGGGCGGGCCCTCGCCCAGCGCCTGGCCCGCGGCGAGCGCGCGGACGCCGCCCGGCTCTACGGGCGCATCGCCACCGCCCACACCTACGCGGGCCGCTACGGCGAAGCGCTCAGGGGCTGGCGCGCGGCCGTCGCCGGCTACCGCAGGACGGGCGATGTCGCGGCCCAGGCACGGGCGTTGAGCGAACTGGCACGGGTCCAGGAGTACGCGGGACGGCCCGCGGACTCGCTGCGCACCTGCCAGGAGGCGGTGGAGTGGGCGCGCCGCGCCGAGGACGTACGGCTGCAGGCCGCCCTCCAGCTGCGGCTCGCCGACACCCTGGAGCGCCTGGGCGACAGCGCGGCCGCGCGACTGCACCGCAGCGCCGCCGAGCGCATGCTGGGTGAGGAGGGGCCGGACCTCCAGGAGGGCCGTGCGAGCGGGTCAGACCCGGAACACGGCGCTAACGCCTGCGAAATCCGCAGTACACCCGACGAAGATTGATGCAATGAAAGGCTAGACAGCCGGAACGCCTTCATTAAACTGGCTCTGCCGCACCTTCTCCTGCGGTGTCTCCCGGTGTGCCCCCGCACGCCCGGAATATCTTGCAATGCCCCCACATCCTCTGAGCCAAGGACCGTGATCGACGTGAAGGTCGGCATCCCCCGCGAGGTCAAGAACAACGAGTTCCGGGTGGCCATCACCCCCGCCGGCGTGCATGAGCTGGTGCGCGGCGGTCACCAGGTCGTCGTCGAGCGCGCCGCCGGTGTCGGCTCCTCGATCCCGGACGAGGAGTACGTCGCCGCCGGCGCCGAGATCCTGGAGACCGCCGACGAGGTGTGGGCCGCGGCCGATCTGCTGCTCAAGGTCAAGGAGCCGGTCGCGGAGGAGTACCACCGGCTCCGCAAGGACCAGACGCTCTTCACCTATCTGCATCTGGCCGCGTCCAGGGAGTGCACCGACGCCCTGCTGGAGTCCGGCACCACGGCGATCGCGTACGAGACCGTCGAGCTGCCGGGCCGTGCCCTGCCGCTGCTCGCCCCGATGTCCGAGGTCGCGGGCCGGCTGGCCCCGCAGGTCGGCGCCTACCACCTGATGCGTGCGAGCGGCGGGCGCGGGGTGCTGCCCGGCGGGGTGCCGGGCGTGCTCGCCGCCAAGGCCGTCGTCATCGGCGGCGGCGTCTCCGGCTGGAACGCCGCGCAGATCGCCATCGGCATGGGCTTCCAGGTGACCCTGCTCGACAAGGACATCAACAAGCTCAAGGAGGCCGACAAGGTCTTCGGGACGAAGGTGCGCACCGTCGTCTCCAACGCCTTCGAACTGGAGAAGGCGTGCCTGGACGCCGACCTGGTGATCGGCGCCGTCCTCGTCCCGGGCGCCAAGGCCCCGAAGCTCGTCACCAACGAGCTGGTCTCCCGGATGAAGGCGGGAAGTGTCCTTGTCGACATCGCGATCGACCAGGGCGGCTGCTTCGAGGACTCCCGCCCGACCACGCACGCCGAACCGACCTTCCCGGTCCACGACTCGGTCTTCTACTGCGTCGCCAACATGCCGGGCGCGGTGCCCAACACCTCCACCTACGCGCTGACCAACGCCACCCTGCCGTACATCGTCTCCCTCGCGAACCACGGCTGGGTCGAGGCGCTGCGCCGCGACCCCGCGCTGGCCAAGGGCCTCAACACCCATGACGGCAAGGTGGTTTACCGAGAGGTCGCCGAGGCGCACGGCCTGGAGCACGTCGCGCTGGAGAGCCTGCTCGACTAAGTCACCATTGCGTAAAGGCGATACGTCAACTCGACGCGTCAATCGCACACATCCGGCCGGACCTTGTCCCGCAAGGTCCGGCCGGATGTGTGTATGGTCACTTTGCGGCTCTCGGTCAACTCGCCTCGAACGTAACCCTTCGACCGATTCGTACACCGGTGAAACCTGCTGTGCGACGGCCGTACGCCCTTGACAGAGGGATGTTCCATTGCCGACACATCCTGCCGGGTCCGGCGGATTGTGTTGCTGCGGACCGCCGACACGCCATAGAGTCGCCAACCGTCGGCATGGTGCCACGCTGACCTGTCTAGAAGTTCCCTGGTCACCAAGGAGGTAAGACGACTTGTGAATGAGTCGACATTTTCTCCCGGGGGTGGTCAACCAGGAATGCCTGTACGGGGCCAGGGTCCCGCGGGGTTCGAGGCTGTCGGCTCCGTCGCTGTGCGCACCTTCGCAGCCCACCAGAGTCACCCGAATCCCAGGGTGACTCAGCCAGCACACCCGAGCATGGATGGCCATCACGTGAACGCCATGGCCGGCGACGGAAGTGGCGCGCCCCACAACCACTTCGCCGACTACGACGAACTGCCCGAGGGGCACTTCTACGACCCCGACGCCGAGTACGAGCCCGACCCCGAGTACGCGGCCACGCTCGCGCCCGACGCCGCCCGCCAGCGCCGCGAGCGCATCGGCCCGACCGGGCGCCCGCTGCCGTACTTCCCGATCCCGGGCCCGCTGACCGACCACGGACCCGCGAAGATCATCGCGATGTGCAACCAGAAGGGCGGCGTCGGCAAGACCACGTCGACCATCAACCTGGGTGCCGCGCTCGCGGAGTACGGCCGGCGCGTACTGCTCGTGGACTTCGACCCGCAGGGCGCGCTGTCGGTCGGCCTCGGCGTCAACCCGATGGAGCTCGACCTCACCGTCTACAACCTGCTCATGGAGCGGGGCATGTCCGCGGACGAGGTCCTGCTGAAGACCGCGGTCCCCAACATGGACCTGCTCCCGAGCAACATCGACCTGTCCGCCGCCGAGGTCCAGCTGGTCTCCGAGGTCGCCCGCGAGTCGACGCTCCAGCGCGCCCTGAAGCCGCTGCTGCCCGACTACGACTACATCGTGATCGACTGCCAGCCCTCGCTCGGCCTGCTCACCGTCAACGCCCTGACGGCCGCGCACAAGGTCATCGTGCCGCTGGAGTGCGAGTTCTTCGCCCTGCGCGGGGTGGCGCTGCTCACCGAGACCATCGAGAAGGTCCAGGAGCGGCTGAACCCGGAGCTGGAGCTCGACGGGATCCTCGCCACGATGTACGACTCGCGCACGGTGCACAGCCGTGAGGTGCTCGCGCGTGTCGTCGAGGCGTTCGACGACCACGTCTACCACACGGTCATCGGCCGCACGGTCCGCTTCCCGGAGACCACGGTCGCCGGTGAGCCCATCACCACGTACGCCTCCAACTCCGTCGGTGCCGCCGCCTATCGCCAGCTCGCCAGGGAGGTGCTCGCCCGGTGTCACGCCGAGTGAGTCTGCCCGGGGCCGACGAACTGTTCCGTACGACAGGGGGGATGGCGCTCCAGGCGTCCACTCCGCGGCGCCAGGCCAACGGCGAGGCCCGGGTGCCGGCTCCCGCGGGGGAGAGCGACCCGGCCGCCGCCGAGGACGCGCCGCAGTCCGTGCCCGCGCAGGGCGGCGACGGCGACGGCGCGGAGCATGTGGCGGCGGAGGCGGAGCCCGCCGACGCCGGCGAGTCCCGCAGCCGCTCCGCCGCCGAGCGCTCCGCTCGGCGTCAGGCGGTGCAGGAAGGTTCTTCTGCCGCCTCCGCGGCCTCTGCCGCTTCCGCAGGCCAGCAGCCGCGCAAGCGCGGACGTGCCGCGGCGCGGCGGCCCAGTGGGCGTGAGCGGCACGACGAGAAGATCACCGTGTATGTGTCCGCGGAGGAACTGATGGACCTGGAGCATGCGCGCCTGGTCCTGCGCGGTGAGCACGGGCTGGCCGTGGACCGCGGGCGCATCGTGCGGGAGGCGGTCGCCGTGGTGCTGGCGGATCTGGAGTCCCGGGGGGACGCGAGCATTCTGGTACGTCGCTTGCGCGGTCGCTAGCGCTCGGCTTGGGCCGCGATGCGTTGTGCTTCGGCTGCGGCGTTCGTTGTGGCTGGTCGCGCAGTTCCCCGCGCCCCTTCCGGGGGCGCGTTGTCGGGCCGTGGGTGGCTTTGGTGGGGCGTGTTGGAGGTAGCCTGCGGGGGTCATGGCCTCGAATGAGTCTTTTGCCCGCGGCGTATCCGCCGGTCGTAGGCGTGCGCTGGGGCGGGGACCGGGTGCCGGGCCGCCGCGGGGCGACGCGGTCGATGTCGCCGAGCCGGATGCCGTGGTACCCGACCCTGAGCCTGAGCCTGAGCCGGAGGCCGCTGGGTACGCGCCGGAGGCGGTCGTTGCCGGGGCGGGGGTGGCCGAGGCCGAGCCGGAGGCGGAGGTCGCCGTACCGGAGGCTGTCGGGGCTGGGGACGGGGGAGTCGGGGACGAGTGCGGTGACGGGGTTTTCACCGTGCGGCTTGCCAACTTCGAGGGGCCCTTCGACCTGTTGCTCCAGCTGATCTCGAAGCACAAGCTCGATGTCACCGAAGTGGCGCTCTCCAGGGTCACCGACGAGTTCATGGCGCACATCCGGGCGATGGGACCGGACTGGGACCTGGACCAGACGACCGAGTTCCTGGTCGTGGCCGCCACCCTGCTCGACCTGAAGGCGGCCCGGCTGCTGCCCGCCGCCGAGGTCGAGGACGAGGCCGACCTCGCCCTGCTGGAGGCCCGTGACCTGCTGTTCGCCCGGCTGCTCCAGTACCGCGCGTACAAGCAGATCGCCGACATCTTCCACGGCCGGCTCGACGAGGAGGCCCGGCGCTACCCCCGTACCGTGGGCCTCGAACCGCACCACGCCGACCTGCTGCCCGAGGTCGTCATCAGCATCGGCCCCGAGGGCTTCGCACGGCTCGCGGTCAAGGCGATGCAGCCCAAGCCGAAGCCCCAGGTGTACGTCGACCACATCCACGCGCCGCTCGTCAGCGTGCGCGAGCAGGCGGGCATCGTGGTCGCCCGGCTCAGGGAACTGGGCGAGGCCAGCTTCCGGGCCCTCGTCGAGGACACCGACGACACCCTGACCGTGGTCGCCCGCTTCCTCGCCCTGCTGGAGCTGTACCGCGAGAAGGCCGTGGCCCTGGACCAGGAGACCGCCCTCGGGGAGCTGATCGTGCGCTGGACCGGCGGCGACGGCGAGGAGACACCGACCGTGACGGACGAGTTCGACCGGCCGCCCGAGGAGCCCAAGGAGGAGAAGAAGGCGTGAGCGAGGACACCAGCGGGCTCCCGGCGGGCGCGCCCACCGTCGCGGACCTCGACCTCAGGCCCGCCCTGGAGGCGGTGCTCATGGTCGTGGACGAGCCCGCGACCGAGGAGCACCTCGCCAAGATCCTGCAACGGCCCCGGCGGCAGATCGGGGACGCGCTGCGGGCGCTGGCCGACGAGTACACCGTGCAGGGCCGCGGCTTCGAACTGCGCCTCGTGGCGGGCGGCTGGCGCTTCTACACCCGCCCCGAGTACGCCGCCGCCGTCGAGGGCTTCGTCCTGGACGGCCAGCAGGCCCGGCTCACCCAGGCCGCGCTGGAGACACTGGCCGTGGTCGCCTACCGCCAGCCCGTCAGCCGCAGCCGCGTCTCGGCCGTACGCGGGGTCAACTGCGACGGTGTGATGCGCACCCTCCTGCAGCGCGGACTGATCGAGGAGGCGGGCGCGGAACCCGAAACAGGTGCGATCCTGTACAGGACGACGAACTACTTCCTGGAGCGGATGGGCCTGCGCGGCCTGGACGAGCTTCCGGAACTCGCGCCCTTCCTCCCGGAGGCGGAGGCGATCGAGGCCGAGACCCAGGAGGGCGTGCCGTCGTTCGACCCGGACGCACCCGACGCGCCCGGCGGTCAGGACGCAGACGACTAAGACGGAATTTTGATGCGAAGCAGCGGCAGCGGCAGGAACGGCGGGCGCGGCAACTACCGCGGTGCCGGCAACAACAGGGACGAGCGGCAGGGGCAGGGCCGTCCCCGCAAGCCCCGCCCCGAGGAGCGCCGCTACGACGTCGGCCCCGGCGCGACGAAGGACGGCCCCCGGTCCGGACGCGGCGGCGCCGCGCGCGGTGGCGCCAAGGGCGGGCCCAAGCAGGCCCAGCAGCGCGGCGGGCGTACCGACCCGGGGCGTTCCCGGGAGTACGACGCACGCGCGGAGGAGCGCACCCGCGAGCGGTACGCGGACAGGAAGGACGTCAGGCTGCCCAAGACGTTCCCGGGCGCCGAGCAGGAGGGCGAGCGGCTGCAGAAGGTCCTCGCGCGCGCGGGCTACGGCTCCCGCCGGGCCTGCGAGGAACTGATCGACCAGGCCCGTGTGGAGGTCAACGGGGAGATCGTCACCGAGCAGGGCAAGCGCGTCGACCCGGAGAAGGACGAGGTCAAGGTCGACGGGCTGACCGTCGCCACGCAGTCGTACCAGTTCTTCTCGCTCAACAAGCCCGCCGGTGTCGTGTCCACCATGGAGGACCCCGACGGCCGTCAGTGCCTCGGCGACTACGTCACCAACCGGGAGACCAGGCTCTTTCACGTGGGCCGGCTCGACACCGAGACCGAGGGTGTCATCCTGCTCACCAACCACGGTGAACTGGCGCACCGGCTGACCCATCCCAGGTACGGCGTGAAGAAGACCTACCTCGCGGCGATCGTCGGCCCGATCCCGCGCGACCTGGGCAAGCGGCTCAAGGACGGCATCCAGTTGGAGGACGGGTACGCGCGCGCGGACCACTTCCGGGTGGTCGAGCAGACCGGCAAGAACTATCTGGTCGAGGTGACCCTGCACGAGGGCCGCAAGCACATCGTGCGCCGCATGCTCGCCGAGGCCGGCTTCCCGGTGGAGAAGCTGGTGCGCACCGCCTTCGGGCCCATCACCCTCGGCGACCAGAAGTCGGGCTGGCTGCGCCGCCTGTCGAACACCGAGGTCGGGATGCTGATGAAGGAAGTCGACCTCTGAGGGCCCTGAGGGCCTGAGTGCGAGTGCCTGAGTGTCCGGGGACCTGACGGCTTGTGCCCCGGACACCTCCGTCTTTATAGTCGTCGTGACTATTAAAGGCGGGGGGAGGGGTGTCGGTGCGGGGCTACGACAAGCACGCGTACGAACCCTTCGCCGTCACCGTCGACCTGGCGGTCCTCACCGTCCGCGACGGCGCCCTGCATGTGCTGCTCGTCGAGCGCGGGCAGCAGCCGTACGCCGGCCACTGGGCGCTGCCCGGCGGCTTTCTGCTGCCCGACGAGTCGGCGGAGACCGCCGCCCGGCGCGAACTCGCCGAGGAGACCGGGCTCGGCGACATCACCGGGCTGCGCCTGGAGCAACTGCGCGCCTACAGCGAACCCGGCCGCGACCCGCGGATGCGGGTCGTCTCCGTCGCCTTCACCGCGCTGCTGCCCGACGCGCCCGAACCCCGCGGCGGCGGCGACGCCGCCCAGGCGCGCTGGCTGCCGTACGACGCGGCCCCGCCGCTCGCCTTCGACCACGGCCGGATCCTCGCCGACGCCCGCGACCGGGTCGGTGCCCGGCTCGAACACACCAGTGCCGCCACCGCCTTCTGCCCGGCCGTCTTCACGCTCGGCGAGCTGCAACAGGTCTACGAGGCCGTCTGGGGCACCACGCTCGACCGCCCCAACTTCCGCCGCAAGGTGCTCGCCACGCCCGGCTTCGTCCAGCCGGCCGCCGGAGCCGCCCGGCTGACCGGCGGGCGCGGCAAGCCGGCCGCCCTCTACCGCGCGGGCGGCGCCACCGCCCTGCATCCGCCGCTGCTCCGACCGTCCAGGAAAGGACGTCCCGCATGACCGGCACCGCCTCCCGGCGCCCCGCCACCGGATCCCTGCTGGGCCTCGCCCTCGGGGACGCGCTCGGCTTCCCCACCGAGTTCAACGACGTCCCGTCGATCCTCGCCAAGTGCGGCCCCTGGCGGGAGATGGAGCTGCCGCGGCGCGCCTTCGTCTCGGACGACACGCAGATGACGATCGCCCTGGGGCGCGGGCTGCGCACGGCCATGGAGCGCGGCGTGCTCGGGCCGAAGCGCCTGGAGCGGCCGCTGCGCGAGGAGTTCGTCGAGTGGTACCGGTCACCGGAGAACAACCGGGCCCCGGGCCGCACCTGTCTGACCGCGTGCAGCCTGCTGAAGGACGAGGGGCGCCCGTGGCAGGAGGCCTGCCAGATCGGCTCCAAGGGCTGCGGCGCCAACATGCGGGTGGCGCCCGTCGGGCTCGTCCCCGCGCTGAGCGACGAACAGCGGGCGGGCGCCGCCCAGTTGCAGTCCGCGCTCACCCACGGGCACCCCACGGCGCTGGCCGCGTCCGACCTCACGGCCCGCGCCGTACGGCTGCTCGCCCAGGGCGCCGAGCCCGCCGGGCTGGTCGGCGAACTGCGCGCGTACGCCCACGACAACCGCACCAGCTACCACCACGCCTGGCTCGGTGACCTGTGGACCCGCGCGCAGGACCCCACGCCCGAGCACTTCGCCGCGCGCGGCTGGGACGAGTGCCTTGCGGCCCTGGGCCGCCTTGAGGACGCCCTGCGCACGCCCGCGCCGGAGGACGACCCGTGCCTGGCCACCGGGGCGGGCTGGATCGCCGAGGAGGCGTTGGCGACCGGGCTGCTGTGCTTCCTGCTCTTCCCCGACGAACCGGTCACCGCCCTGCGCCGCGCCGCCTGCTCCAGCGGCGACTCCGACTCCATCGCCTGCCTCACCGGCGCCTTCGCAGGCGCCCGCCTCGGCGCGGACGCCTGGCCCCCCACCTGGACGTCCCGCATCGAACACCGAGAAGACCTACTCACCCTGGGAACCCTCTGGGACGCTTAGCCCATGATCGACGAACTCGGCATGGACCTGACCCCCGTGATCGCCGAACAGCCCGACCCCCTGCTGTTCGCGACCGTCTCGGGCGCGCACCTCTACGGCTTCCCCTCCGAGGACTCCGACGTGGACCTGCGCGGGGTGCATCTGCTGCCGACCGCCGCCCTGGTGGGGCTGCACGAGCCTGCCGAGACCCGGTCGAGGACCTGGAACCGGCAGAACGTCGAACTGGACCTCGTCACCCACGACCTGCGCAAGTTCGTCCGGCTGATGCTGCGCCGCAACGGCTATGTGCTGGAGCAGCTGCTCTCGCCGCTCGTCGTGCACACCGGTGACGCGCACCGGGAGCTGGCCGCGCTCGCCCCCGGCGTCCTGACCAGTCATCACGCCTACCACTACCGGGGGTTCGCGGTGACCCAGTGGCGGCTGTTCGAGAAGACCGGCGAACTCAAGCCGCTGCTGTACACCTTCCGCGTGCTGCTCACCGGCATCCACCTGATGCGCAGCGGCGAGGTCCAGGCCCATCTGCCCACGCTCGTGGGGGAGTCGGACGGCGCCGCACCCGCTTATCTGTCCGACCTCATCGCCGCGAAGGCGCACCGCGAGCACGGGGTGGCCGACGTCGACGAGGCGCGCGTGGCGGCCGACGTGGAGCGGCTGCATGCCGTGCTCGACGAGGCGCAGACCGCCTCAGCCCTGCCCGACGCCCCCACCGCGTTCGACGCCCTGCACGACTTCGTGGTGCGTGTTCGGGTCGGTGGGGTCGGGTTGTCGGGCTGAGGCGCGGCGGGTTCGGAAGAGGAAGTCCGCTACTCGGCGGTGGTCCGGTTCGGGCGGGAGCGGGGTGGTCAGTGCGGCCCGTTCGGTCTGTGCGGCCAGGCGGTGCATCCGGGCCTCCACCTCCGGCCACGGGACCTCGCCGCGCCGTACCGCCAGCAGGGACTCCCGTCCGTCGCCCACCTCCACCGTCAGCACACCCGTGCGCAGCAGATCGCGGGCGGTCATGAGCAGCCGCAGCAGATGCATCGCGTGCTTCCAGCGTGGTGCGCCGCGCTCGCGCAGATCGGCTTCGAGCTTCCTGCGCTGGCCGAGGGCGTATCGGGTGAAGGTGTCGTGCACCCGGCGGGAGAGGAACGCCCCGCGCAGGGCCAGCAGTTCGCGGCCCGTGTCGTCCAGGTGCTCCACCAGCGGCGAGTGCAGACACTCCAGGATGTTCGGGTTCGCGCGCAGCGCCAGCTCACAGAAGCGTTCCAGCTCCCAGCTGAACTGCTCCGGTTCGGGTCCCGCCACATGGGTCGGCGGCTTGGTGAACCGCCAGAACAGCGGGGTGGGCGCCAGGAACACACCGCGCCGGTCGGTGTCACTGGTGTCGGTCGCCAGGCCGAAGGCACGGGAACCCGTCACACAGGCGTAGATCGTGTGGTCGCGTACCAGGTCCAGGGGCTGCATGCCCGGGAGGGTACGCGTCCGGTCACGCCAGGCGGATCGAATTTCCCGCCACCGTGATGCTCTCGGCGGGCAGCGGCCGGGTCGCCGGGCCGTGGGCCACCGAGCCGTCGGCGATGTGGAACCTGCTGCCGTGGCAGGGGCAGTCGATGGTGCCGTCGGCCACCTTGCCGACCGTGCAGCCCTGGTGGGTGCAGATCGCCGAGAACGCCTTGAAGTCGTTCCGCGTCGGCTGGGTGACCACGACCTTCTGGTGGGCGAAGATCTTGCCGCCGCCGACCGGGATGTCGCTCGTGCGCGCCAATTCCTGTCCTGGGGTGCCCACGGGCGAGGGGGTGCCCGTGGGCGCCCCGGGACCGGAGGTGGCGGCCTTGGTGGGGGGCGTGGCGGTCGTGGCGGGGCTCGTGGCCGAGGACGATCCGCCCCCGCCGCCGCAGCCGACGGCGGTCGCCGCGATCGCCGCCGTGCCGGTCGCCAGCGCCGCGCGCCGCGTCGAGTCGTGGGTCATGTCGTCGCTCCGTGCGTCATGTCGTCACTCCGAACGTGCGGGAGGGCCGCGGCAGCGGCGGGGCCGTGGGGGACTCGCTCCGAGCGGAGCAGCAGCATCCTGGCACCGAAGGCCCCCCTGAAGAAGCAATTCGACACGGAGTGCGGTAAAAGGCGCATTTCATTCACCTGATAGCCCAACTCGCACGGTGGGCAGCCGGCGCGTCACCCCGAGTAGCGCGCGCGGGCGATCCACGTGACATTGGCGGTCTGGAGGTCGGGCACGCACCGGCGCCCGGCCATGGACGAAAGGCGTGATCATGGCCGCGCACGATCCCGGCAGCCTGCTCGGCCCACTCCTCGGCCCCGGCGGCGGCGACGCCCTGACCGGCCGGGTCCTCGGCGTCCTGCTGTCCGCCGTCGGTCAGGCCGACAGCGGCGGCGGACCCCATCCGCTGTGCGGCCTGCTCGACGTGCTCGCCAGATCGGGGCCGGCCGCGCCGTCCGCCCCGCCCCCACAGCCGCCCCCCGACGGGCCCGGCGGGACGGCCCGTCTCAGCGGGCGGGCGGCGGGCACCCGGCGCACGGCGGCTGACTAGGCTGGACGGCCCAAGAACCGATACGCGACTCATCGCAGCAAGGAGCAGCGCCGTGGCGGTACGAGCGGTCCGGGGGGCCGTCCAGCTGGAACGGGACGAGGCCGGCCACATGGACGAGCGGGTCGGGGCCCTGCTCACCGCACTCCTGGAGCGGAACGGGCTGACCGCCGACGACCTGATCAGCATCTGGTTCACGGCCACGCCCGACCTGCACAGCGACTTCCCGGCCGCCGCCGCCCGCAAGCTCGGCATCGTGGACGTACCGCTGATCTGCGCCCAGGAACTGGACGTCGAGGGCGCCATGCCGCGGGTGGTCCGGGTCCTCGCGCACATCGAGTCCGAGCGGCCCCGCGCCGACCTCGCCCATGTCTACCTCGGTGCCGCCGCCGCCCTGCGCAAGGACATCGCCCAGTGAGGACCGCACTCGTCATCGGCACCGGGCTCATCGGCACCTCCGCCGCGCTCGCCCTGTCCCAGCGGGGCGTCGTCGTCCACCTCACCGACCCCGACCCCGGGCAGGCGCGCACCGCCGCCGCGCTCGGCGCCGGCACCGACGAGGCCCCGGACGGCCCCGTCGACCTGGCGATCGTCGCCGCCCCGCCGGCCCATGTGGCCGCCGTCCTCGCGGACGCCATGCGCCGCGGCGTCGCCCGCGGCTATCTCGACGTGGCCAGCGTCAAGGGCGGGCCGCGCCGCGAACTGGAGGCGCTGGGCCTGGACGGGGCCGCCCTGTCCCGGTACATCGGCACGCACCCCATGGCGGGCCGTGAGAAGTCCGGCCCGCTTGCGGCCACCGGCGATCTGTTCGAGGGCCGCCCCTGGGTGCTGACCCCCACCCGGGACACCGACACCGAGGTGCTGAACCTCGCCCTGGAACTGGTCTCGCACTGCCGGGCGGTGCCGGTCGTCATGGACGCCGACGCCCACGACCGGGCCGTCGCGCTGGTCTCCCACATGCCCCACCTGGTCTCCAGCATGGTGGCCGCCCGCCTGGAGCACGCCGAGGAGGCCGCCGTACGGCTGTGCGGACAGGGCATCCGGGACGTGACCCGGATCGCCGCCTCCGAGCCCGGGATGTGGATCGACATCCTGTCCGCGAACCCGGGGCCGGTCGCCGACCTGCTCGCCGACGTCTCCGCCGACCTCGACGAGACCGTGCGTGCCCTGCGCGCCCTGCAGTCCTCGGACGAGACCAAGCGGCGCGCGGGCACCGCGGGCGTCGAGGACGTGCTGCGGCGCGGCAACGCCGGACAGGTCCGGGTGCCCGGCAAGCACGGCAGCGCCCCGCGCGTGTACGAGACGGTCGCCGTGCTCATCGACGACCAGCCGGGCCAGCTGGCCCGGATCTTCGCCGACGCGGGCCGGGCGGGCGTCAACATCGAGGACGTACGGATCGAGCACGCGACCGGTCAGCAGGCGGGTCTGGTGCAGCTGATGGTGGAGCCGAAGGCGGCGCCCGTGCTGACGGCCGCCCTGCGGGAGCGGGGCTGGGCGATCCGGCAGTAGGCGGCCGGACGAGTGACAAACACCCAGTAACCTTGTCCGGGGCGGTCGCACGCCCCGTCCCGCACCCCGGACCAGGAAGGCGTCCTCACCGTGGAAAGCGCTCCGCCCGTAGTCGTCGCGATCGACGGCCCCTCCGGCACGGGCAAGTCGAGCACCTCGAAGGCCGTGGCCGCCCAGCTCGGTCTGAGCTACCTGGACACCGGGGCCCAGTACCGGGCGATCACCTGGTGGATGGTGAGCAACGGCATCGACCTGGAGGACCCCTCGGCGATCGCCGCCGTGGCCGGCAAGCCGGAGATCGTCTCCGGTACCGACCCCGTCCACCCGACGATCACCGTGGACGGCGTGGACGTGTCCGGGCCGATCCGCACCCAGGAGGTCACCGCCAAGGTCAGCGCCGTCAGCGCGGTGCCCGACGTGCGCGCCCGGATCACCGAGCTGCAGCGCTCGCTGGCCGCCTCGGCACAGCGCGGCATCGTGGTCGAGGGCCGCGACATCGGTACGACCGTGCTGCCCGACGCCGACCTGAAGGTGTTCCTGACCGCCTCCCCGGAGGCGCGGGCCGCCCGGCGCAGCGGCGAACTGAAGGGCGTCGACGTGCACTCGACCCGCGAGGCACTGCTCAAGCGGGACGCGGCCGACTCCAGCCGCACGGCCTCGCCGCTCGCCAAGGCCGCCGACGCGGTCGAGGTGGACACCACGGAACTCACGCTGCCGCAGGTCATCGAGTGCGTCGTCACCCTCGTCGAGGAGAAACGGGCCGGGAAGTGACCGCGGCTCCCGCGAACGGTGCGCCCTCCGCGCGGGGCGCCGAGGTCGGCCGGCGTCTCGGCGTCGGGATCATGTACGGGCTGTGGCGACCGCGGGTGCTGGGCGCCTGGAGGGTGCCCGCGAGCGGTCCCGCGATCCTCGCCGTCAACCACTCCCACAACGTGGACGGGCCGATGGTCATGGGTGTGGCGCCCCGGCCGACGCACTTCCTGATCAAGAAGGAGGCGTTCATCGGCCCGCTCGGCACCTTCCTGACCGGCATCGGCCAGCTCAAGGTGGACCGTGCCGCCGCCGACCGGACGGCGATCAGCCAGGCGCTCGGCGTGCTCGCCGACGGCGGCGTCCTGGGCATCTTCCCGGAGGGCACCCGCGGCGAGGGCGACTTCGCCGCGCTGCGCGCCGGGCTCGCCTACTTCGCCGTCCGCAGCGGGGCACCGATCGTGCCGGTCGCCGTGCTGGGGAGCACCGACCGCCGCGGACGGCTGATAGCGGCGCTGCCCCCGCTGCGCTCCCGCGTCGACGTCGTCTTCGGCGATGCTTTCCAGGTGGGCGACGGCAGCGGGCGGCGCACCCGCAAGGCCCTCGACGAGGCCACCGAGCACATCCAGAAGCAGCTCACCGCGCACCTGGAGAACGCCAGGCGCCTCACCGGGCGCCGAGAGCGGCTCCCTGAGTAGTGGATCTCCGTGAGCGCGGGGTTCCACCGATCACCACGATGAACGAGGTACGGACTTCATGAACGACCAGATCCAGCCCGACGGCTCGGCCGAGCACGCGTACGAGCACGGGGCGCTCGGCGACGCCGAGTACGCGGAGTTCATGGAGCTCGCCGCCGAGGAGGGCTTCGACGTCGAGGACGTCGAGGGCGCCATCGAGGCGGCGGGCCACGGCCCGCTGCCCGTGCTCGCCGTCGTCGGCCGCCCCAATGTCGGCAAGTCGACCCTGGTGAACCGGATCATCGGCCGCCGTGAGGCGGTCGTGGAGGACAAGCCCGGCGTCACCCGCGACCGTGTCACCTACGAGGCCGAATGGGCGGGCCGCCGCTTCAAGGTGGTCGACACCGGCGGCTGGGAGCAGGACGTCCTCGGCATCGACGCCTCGGTCGCCGCGCAGGCCGAGTACGCGATCGAGGCGGCCGACGCGGTCGTCTTCGTCGTGGACGCCAAGGTCGGCGCCACCGACACCGACGAGGCGGTGGTGCGGCTGCTGCGCAAGGCCGGCAAGCCGGTGGTGCTGTGCGCCAACAAGGTCGACGGTCCGAGCGGCGAGGCGGACGCCGCCTACCTGTGGTCGCTGGGTCTCGGCGAGCCGCACCCCGTCTCCGCCCTGCACGGCCGCGGCACCGGCGACATGCTGGACGCCGTCCTTGAGGTGCTGCCCGACGCGCCCGAGCAGACCTTCGGCACGGCGGTCGGCGGCCCGCGCCGCATCGCGTTGATCGGCCGCCCCAATGTCGGCAAGTCGTCCCTGCTGAACAAGGTGGCAGGCGAGGAGCGCGTCGTCGTCGACGAACTCGCGGGCACCACCCGTGACCCGGTCGACGAGCTGATCGAACTCGGCGGCCGGACCTGGAAGTTCGTCGACACCGCCGGCATCCGCAAGCGCGTCCACCTCCAGCAGGGCGCCGACTACTACGCCTCGCTGCGCACCGCGGCGGCGGTGGAGAAGGCGGAGGTCGCCGTCGTCCTGATCGACGCCGCCGACAGCATCTCCGTGCAGGACCAGCGCATCGTCACGATGGCCGTCGAGGCGGGCCGCGCGATGGTGATCGCCTACAACAAGTGGGACACGCTGGACGAGGAGCGCCGCTACTACCTGGAGCGGGAGATCGAGACCGAACTGGGCCAGGTCGCCTGGGCGCCCCGGGTCAATGTCTCGGCGCGCACCGGCCGGCACATGGAGAAGCTGGTCCCGGCGATCGAGACCGCCCTCGCCGGCTGGGAGACGCGCGTGCCGACCGGCCGCCTCAACGCCTTCCTAGGCGAACTGGTCTCGGCCCATCCGCACCCGGTCCGGGGCGGCAAGCAGCCGCGCATCCTGTTCGGCACCCAGGCCGGCACCAGGCCCCCGCGGTTCGTCCTGTTCGCGTCCGGCTTCATCGAGGCGGGCTACCGGCGCTTCATCGAGCGCCGGCTGCGCGAGGAGTTCGGCTTCGAGGGGACGCCGATCCATATCTCGGTGCGGGTGCGCGAGAAGCGCGGCGCGAAGAAGAAGTGACCCGCGGACGGTCGGAGGGGGGGCCCCCACGGGGGCCACCCCCCCAA
>NZ_BAAJXA010000061.1:0-47032 GCF_057537855.1 Streptomyces diversicolor | reverse complement strand
CGTCTCGCGTCGACCAACCGCACCGCCCGGCCCAACCCAGTCGGCCCTACCGCCCGGCCCCAGTCGGCCGAGTCGTCCCGCCCTCGACGAACAGGCCGGCCCCCGTCGGGCAGGCCGGCCCCCGTCGGTCGGGGTGAGCCATCAGCGACCTAGCCGCCCCCGGTTGCCCCCGTCGGTCAGGGCGGTTACGCCGGGAGGTGGTGGTGGGCGAAGGCTAGTTCCAGGCGGAACTGTTTGATGCGTTCGTCTACTACCAGGGAGCCGTGGCCCGCGTCGTAGCGGTAGACCTCGTGGATCGCGCCTCGGGATTCGAGTCGCTTGACGTAGTTGTCGATCTGGCGGATGGGGCAGCGTGGGTCGTTGACCCCGGCGGAGATGTAGACGGGGGCCTTGACGTCGTCGACGTAGGTGAGCGGGGACGAGGCGCGGAAGCGGTCGGGGACCTCCTCGGGCGTGCCGCCGAGCAGCGTGCGGTCCATGGCCTTCAGCGCCTCCATCTCGTCCTGGTACGCCGTCACATAGTCGGCGACCGGGACCACGGCGATGCCGACCGTCCAGGCGTCCGGCTGGGTGCCGAGGCCGAGGAGGGTGAGATAGCCGCCCCAGGAGGCGCCGGTGAGGACGAGCCGTTCGGGGTCGGCCAGGCCCGAGGACACCGCCCAGTCGCGGACCGCGGCCACGTCCTCCAGTTCGATCAGGCCGACCCGGTGCTTCAGGGCGTCCGTCCAGGCCCGGCCGTAGCCCGTCGAGCCGCGGTAGTTGATCCGCACCACCGCGTAGCCGTGGTCCACCCAGGCCGCCGGGCCCGCGGCGAACGAGTCGCTGTCGTGCCAGGTCGGGCCGCCGTGCAGGTCGAAGACCGTGGGGAGGGGGCCGCTGGCCCCGGCCGGTTTCTGGATCAACGCGTGGATGCGGCCGCCCGGTCCGGTCACCCAGGCGTCCTCCACCGCGACCGAGGGCGGGCAGGGCATCCCGGGCGGGTCAAGGACCACCCGGCCCGTCGTCGAACGCACCGCGGGCGGCTCGGCGGCCGAGGACCACAGGAACTCCACGCTGCCGTCGGGCCGGGCCGTCGCGCCGGAGACCGAGCCGGGCGGGGTCGGAATGCCGGTCAGCTCGCGGCTCGCCAGGTCGTAGCGGAACAGTTCGCTGCGCGCCTCGAAGCTGTGCGCGATGAGCAGCGCGCTGCCGTCCGGATACCAGTCCGCGCTCACGTCACCGGGGAGGTCCAGGGCCAGATCGGTCTCCTCGCCCGAGGCCACGTCCCAGACCAGGGGCTCCCAGCGGCCCCTTCTCTGGTGGCCGATGAGCAGCCGGGTGTCGCCGTCGACCGGGGCGAAACCCAGCACCTCAAGGCCCAGCTCCCGGGTGCCGCCCATGCTGTCGTCGAGTTCGGCGACCGTCGTGCCGTCCGGGCGCAGGACGCGCAGCGCGGAGTGCATCGCGTCGCCGTGCTCCGTGTGCTCGATCGCGATCAGCGAACCGTCGTGGGAGAGGTCGCCGACGCCCGCCGACTCGCGGTGGCGGTACAACTCGACCGGCTCCTCGCCGCCGCGGGCCACATGGATCGTCGTACCCTCCTCGTCCGTCGAGCGGCCGACGATCGCCGTGCGGCCGTCCCGGGAGAGGGCGAGGCCGGCCGGGTAGGAGGGTGCGAGGCCCGGCGTGGCGGGCTCGTCGGCGCCGCCCGTGAAGGGCTGCCTGCGCCACACGCCGAACTCGTCGCCGTCCTTGTCGTCGAACCACCAGATCCACGCGCCGTCCGGGGAGAGCAGCCCGTCCGTCGTGCCGTTCGGCCGGGCCGTCGCCTGGCGCTGCGCTCCCGTGGCGCGGTCCCACGCGTACAGCTCGTACGTCCCCGTCGCGTTCGACACGAACAGGGAGCGGTCGGGCGCGTCCTCCGCCCAGTCCGGCAGCGACACCCGCGGCGCGCGGAAGCGCTTCTCCCAGTCCGGCATGCTGCTCTCGTTCTTGGCCCCAGTCATGGCCCCATAGTGCCTGTTCCCACCGACCGTCCGCTGCCGAGTGCTCCCAGCCTGTGGACAACAGCCTGTGGACAACTTCCCCGGCGGTCGCGGCCCCGGCGGTCGCGGCCCCGGCGGCCGAAGCCGCGGCGGCAGCCCGTACCGTGGTGGCGTGTACCGGTTTCTGCTGACACCCCGCTGGTGGGGCATCAACGTCTTCGTGCTGCTCGCCATCCCGTTCTGCGTCTTCATGGGATCGTGGCAGCTGAGCCGGTTCGAGGACCGGGTGCAGGACCACCGTGACGCGACCGAGCAGGCCGCGGCGGGCAGCACGCAGCCGGCCCGCCCGCTGGCCGATCTGCTGCCCGTCGACAAGGCCACGTCCGGCAAGCGTGCCACCGCGACCGGCCGGTACGGCGAGCAGCTTCTCGTACCCGACCGGGAGCTGGACGGCAGGAGCGGCTACTACGTGCTGACGCTGCTGCGCACCGACTCCGGCACGGCGCTGCCCGTGGTGCGCGGCTGGCTGCCCGGCGCCGCGGACCCGGCCAAGGCGCCCGCCCCGCCGGCCGGCGAGGTCACCGTGACCGGTGCGCTCCAGGCGTCCGAGACGCCGGGCGACAACGGGGTCAGCGCCGCGAGCGGGCTGCCGTCGGGGCAGACGGCGGCGATCAGTTCGGCGTCCCTGGTGAACCTGGTGCCCTACCGGCTGTACGACGCGTGGATCACGCTCGACAAGGCCGATTCGGGGATGACTGCGGTGCCGGCGACGGCGCCCGGCGGCTCGGGCCTGGACCTGAAGGCGTTCCAGAACCTCGGCTACACCGGCGAGTGGTTCGTCTTCGCGGGTTTCGTGGTCTTCATGTGGTTCCGGCTGCTGCGCCGTGAGGCGGAGTTCGCCCGGGACGCCGAGCTGGGCCTGGTGCCGGACGAGGAGAAGGTCCCGAGCCCGTCCGGGGTGTGATCGGCCGGAAGCGCGCCGCGCCGTCCGCCGCCGGTGCCGGTGCGCTGGTGCCGGACGCCCGCGCGCGGCGGCGCGGCGAGATCATGACCCGGCCAGCACTCCGGTCCAGTAGACCGTTCCCGCGCACGCGTTGGGCACCGTCGTGGCGACGCTCGGCCCGCCCGCCTGGGCGGTGTGCAGCACCTGGATGCTGCCGTCGGTCGTGCCGTCCTCGGTGAGCAGCTGCGTGCTGGTGCCGGACGTGCCGCCGGTGGAGGTGCCGCCGGTGGTGCCCGGGTCCGAGCTGGGGCTCGGGTCGGCGCTGGGCCCGCCGGTCTCCGAGCCACCGGTGCCGCCGCCGGTGGGACAGGTCTCCGAGGGCACGAAGGCGAACTTCTCCTCGTAGGCGCTGCCGGGCGCGAGGAGCAGGCCGGTGCTCTCCTGGGACGGGTCGGGCAGGCCGGCCGCGGCGTCACCGGCGACATGCCGGACGGCGCTGATCTTGGCCGGGTCCGCCGCGCCCTGGGCGAGGACGCTCACGGTGCCCGCGCCGCCGACCTGGCAACTGGTGCCGGAGACGTTGGTGAGCCGGAAGGAGCCGTAGACGACGCCCGTGGAGTCGGGCGCGGCCACGGTGCCGGCGCCCTGGCCCAGCTGGGTCGCCGTGCACAGCGGGGCGCCGGCGCGTTCGGGGGCCGAGGGGCCGGTGCCGCCGGTCGAGCCGCCGCCGGTGGCGTGCCCCTTGTCGCGTTCCTCGTCCTTCGCGCCGCCCGTCGGCCGGTCGGTGGTCCTGCCGCTCTCGCCGCCGGTGGCGCGCTCGCCGCCGTCCGGCTCCTTGCCCTGGCCAGCACCGCCCTGGGCCTGCGACGCCTGGCCGGCGATGGAGGTGTTGGGGTCGGTGCCGCCGGAGTTGGAGACGTGGACGAGGGCCGGGACGGCGGTGCCGACGAACAGGGCCGCGGCCGCCATGCCGACCGCCGCGTGCCGCTTGCGGGCCCGCCGGGCGGGCACCGCGCGCCGCAGATGGTCCAGTGTGCCGTCGCGCGGCTCCAGGTCCTCGACCGCCGCGTGCAGCAGCCTGCGCAGGCCCAGTTCGTCGTGGTCCAGCCCGTCGAGCCCGTCGAGCCCGTCGAGCCTCTCGGGGCCCTTGTCGTCGGGGCCGTGGTTCACAGTTGCGTTCCCAGCGTGCGATGGCGTGTGCTCTTGCTCGTGCCGCGGCGGCGGCTCGTGCCTGCCGTGGGGCTCCTGACGGCCGTGGGAGTCGCCCGGTTCGAGACCCTCGGGACCCTCGGGACGTTCGCTCATGCGGTCGCCTCCATGGCCAGCCGCAGCGCCGCGATGCCGCGGGAGCCGTACGCCTTCACCGAACCCAGCGAGATGCCGAGCGAGTCGGCGACCTGCGCCTCGGTCATGTCCGCGAAGTAACGCAGCACCAGGACCTCGCGCTGGCGGCGCTGGAGTCCCTTCATCGCCTTGATCAGGGAGTCGCGCTCCAGCTGGTCGTACGCGCCCTCCTCCGCGCTCGCCATGTCGGGCATCGGCTTGGAGAGCAGCTTCAGACCGAGGATGCGGCGGCGCAGCGCGGAGCGGGACAGGTTGACGACCGTCTGGCGCAGATAGGCGAGGGTCTTGTCCGGGTCACGGACGCGTTTGCGGGCCGAGTGGACGCGGATGAACGCCTCCTGGACGACGTCCTCGCAGGAGGCGGTGTCGTCGAGGAGGAGCGCGGCGAGGCCGAGCAGCGAGCGGTAGTGCGTCCGATAGGTCTCGGTGAGGTGGTCGACGGTGGTGCCGACCGCCGCAGCGGTCTCCTCGGCTCCGTCGCGCTGGCTGGGGATGCGGGCGGGCCGCGCTGCGGGCATCGGCGCGATCACCGGCATGCCGCCGGGCGCGCCGGGTATGCGGGGACGCAGCGCCGCGGGGCGGGGCCGCAGGGTCGTGCCGCGCACCGCGCTGCTGAAGTCGAGTACCTCTGCCACGCCAGTTGGACACGCTCACCCCCGAAGGGGTTGTACGTGCCGGACGTCACTTTCGCGTCGGGCGGCCTGGCCGATGCTCTCTTCGCAGCGGGCAGCACGCCCGACAGTGCCTTATATGTCGCCATGCGCCCCGTTCTTCCCCTGTGTCCCATATGAACGGGCGTCCCCACGCCCTGATCACGGCGTCCCCACGCCTGGATCATCGCGCCCCGACGCCCCGGCGGGGCGAGCTCAACGCCCCGAAGGAGCGAGAGCAAAGACGCTCCCCGCCCTGCACGCGGTTGCGCGAAGGCGGGGAGGAAAATCTTCGGACGCCCGGGGCATCCAGTTCAAGTGGTCCGGACCATGCTTCCGGCCACATCCCTGCGCAGATCCTACAAATCGATCCGCCGACGGCCGGGGCATTTCCTGTGCCGCCGCACCCTCACGAGAACTCCGCCGCCACCAACTCCGCGATCTGCGCGGTGTTGAGCGCCGCCCCCTTGCGCAGATTGTCGCCGCACACGAAGAGTTCGAGGGCCGTCGGGTCGTCCAGCGCGCGCCGCACCCGGCCCACCCAGGTCGGGTCGGTGCCCACCACATCGGCGGGGGTGGGGAACTCACCGGCGGCCGGATTGTCGAACAGCACGACGCCCGGCGCCGTGGCCAGGATCTCCCGGGCGCCGTCCACGGTGACCTCGCCCTGGAAACGGGCGTGCACGGTCAGCGAGTGCGTGGTGACCACCGGCACCCGCACACAGGTCACGGCGACCGGCAGCTTCGGCAGTCCGAGGATCTTGCGGGACTCGTCCCGCACCTTCATCTCCTCCGACGACCAGCCGTCCTCCCGCAGCGATCCGGCCCAGGGCACCACGTTCAGCGCGACCGGCTCGGGGAACGGCCCGGTGCTGTCCCCCACGGCCCGCCGCACATCACCGGGGCTCGTCCCCAGCTCCGTGCCCGCGACCAGGGACAGCTGGGCCCGCAGCGTCTCCACGCCGGCCCGGCCCGCGCCGCTCACCGCCTGGTACGACGACACCACCAGCTCGCGCAGCCCGAACTCGGCGTGCAGCGCGCCCAGGGCGACGATCATCGACAGGGTCGTGCAGTTGGGATTGGCGACGATGCCGCGCGGCCGGACCCGGGCCGTGTGCGGATTGACCTCGGGCACCACCAGGGGCACGTCCGGGTGCATCCGGAAGGCGCCGGAGTTGTCGACCACCACCACGCCCTTGGCCGCGGCGATCGGCGCCCACTGCGCGGAGACCTCGTCCGGTACGTCGAACATGGCGACGTCGACGCCGTCGAAGGCCGCCTCGGACAGGGCCACCACCTCGACCTCCTCGCCGCGCACGGCCAGCTTGCGGCCGGCCGAGCGCGCCGAGGCGATCAGACGGATCTCGCCCCAGACGTCCGCGCGCTGGGACAGGATCTGGAGCATCACCGTGCCGACGGCTCCGGTCGCTCCCACGACCGCGAGCGTCGGGCGTACGGTCATCGGCCGGTGCCCCCGTAGACGACGGCCTCGTCGCTGTCGGAGTCGAGACCGAAGGCGCTGTGCACCGCGCGGACGGCCTCGGGCACGTCGTCGGCCCGGGTGACCACCGAGATACGGATCTCGGATGTCGAGATCAGCTCGATGTTCACGCCCGCGTCGGACAGCGCCTCGAAGAACGCCGCGGTGACCCCGGGGTTGGTCTTCATGCCGGCGCCGACCAGGGAGATCTTGCCGATCTGGTCGTCGTAGCGCAGGGAGTCGAAGCCGATGCCCGGGCGGTTCTTCTCCAGGGCGTCGATGGCCTTGCGGCCCTCGGTCTTCGGCAGTGTGAAGGAGATGTCCGTCAGGCCCGTGGCCGCGGCGGACACGTTCTGCACGACCATGTCGATGTTGATCTCGGCGTCGGCGATCGTACGGAAGATGGAGGCCGCCTCACCGGGCTTGTCGGGCACGCCGACGACCGTGATCTTGGCCTCGGAGGTGTCGTGCGCGACACCCGAGATGATGGCCTGCTCCACCTTCTTTTCCCCTTGCTCGATGGGCTCGCTGCTGACCCACGTGCCCTTGAGCCCGCTGAAGGAGGAACGGACGTGGATCGGGATGTTGTACCGGCGTGCGTACTCCACGCAGCGGTGGAGCAGCACCTTCGACCCGGACGAGGCCAGCTCCAGCATGTCCTCGAAGGAGATCCAGTCGATCTTCCGGGCCTTCTTCACCACCCGCGGGTCGGCGGTGAACACGCCGTCCACGTCGGTGTAGATCTCGCAGACCTCGGCGTCGAGCGCGGCGGCGAGCGCCACGGCCGTCGTGTCGGACCCACCACGGCCGAGGGTGGTGATGTCCTTCTTGTCGGCGCTGACGCCCTGGAAACCGGCGACGATGGCGATGTTGCCCTCGTCCAGCGCCGTACGGATGCGGCCCGGGGTGACGTCGATGATCCGGGCTTTGTTGTGGACCGAGTCGGTGATGACGCCCGCCTGGCTGCCGGTGAAGGACTGGGCCTCGTGACCCAGGTTCTTGATCGCCATGGCCAGCAGGGCCATGGAGATACGCTCTCCGGCGGTCAGCAGCATGTCGAACTCACGCCCCGCAGGCATCGGGGATACCTGCTCGGCGAGATCGATCAACTCGTCCGTCGTGTCGCCCATCGCGGAAACGACCACAACCACCTGGTTGCCGTTCTTCTTCGCTTCCACGATCCGCTTGGCGACGCGCTTGATGCCCTCGGCATCGGCTACGGAGGAGCCTCCGTACTTCTGCACGACAAGGCCCACGTGCGCTCCTCGCTCATTTCGTCGATTGCCCGCCCAGTCTAACGAGCGTCCGAAATTCCCCTCCCGAGTACCGCATGGTGAGATGTCCGGTCGCCGCGCCGAGCGCTGTCCGGTGAGTCCCTGCCCACTATCGCGCCGCTGAAGACAGCGCGTTGATTTTTTCCCCCCGTTCCGCGGGGCTGCGTCCCTTCGGGGCCGGGCCGGACCGGACCGCTACCGGCGCGAGCGCAGTCCGAGCGGGGTGGCGATCTCCTGCTGCATCACGCGGCCCGCCTCGATCTCCAGGGTGTCGTCGCCCATGCCCTGGTCGGTGTCGAGGCCGTCCAGCTCCTCCAGGGGCTGGTCCAGCCGGACATGCGCGAGGACCGAGTGCAGGGCGCGCAGGGTCGCGGAGGCGGTGGAGCCCCAGTTGGAGAAGTAGGAGAACTGCCACCACCACAGCGCTTCCGTGGTGCGGCCCGCGCGGTAGTGCGCCATGCCGTGGCGCAGATCGGTGATGACGTCCGCGAGGTCGTCGGAGATACGGGCGGGCACCGGCGCGGTACGCGGCTCGTAGGGGTCGAAGACCTCCGAGTAGACGTCGACCGGCTCCAGCAGCCGGGCCAGGTTCTCGCGCAGCCCGTCCACGTCCGGGTCCGGGCCCGTGTCGGTCTCGTAGCGCTCGTCCGGGACGATGTCCTCGTGCGCGCCGAGGCGCCCGCCGGCCAGCAGGAGCTGGGAGACCTCCAGGAGCAGGAAGGGGACCGCCGAGTCCGGCTCGTCGCCCTTGGCCACCTCCGTGACGGCCACCAGGAAGCTCTCCACCTGGTCCGCGATCTGGACCGCGAAGTCGTCCGGGTTCTGCGTCGTGGCGTGCAGCGTGGCGTCAGACATCTAGGAGTCGTCTCCCCTCGAAGGCGCGGCCGAGGGTGACCTCGTCCGCGTATTCCAGGTCGCCACCCACCGGGAGGCCGCTGGCCAGGCGGGTGACCTTCAGGCCCATGGGTTTGATCATGCGGGCGAGGTACGTGGCCGTCGCCTCGCCCTCAAGGTTGGGGTCCGTGGCCAGGATCAGCTCGGTGACCGTGCCGTCGGCCAGGCGGGCCAGGAGCTCCCGGATGCGCAGATCGTCCGGGCCCACGCCCTCGATCGGGCTGATGGCGCCGCCGAGCACGTGGTACCTGCCACGGAACTCACGCGTCCGCTCGATCGCCACCACGTCCTTCGGTTCCTCGACCACGCAGATGACCGAGGGGTCCCGGCGGGTGTCCCGGCACACCGCGCACAGCTCTTCCTGCGCCACGTTCCCGCACGCCGCGCAGAAGCGGACCTTCGCCTTCACCTCCAGGAGCGCCTGGGCCAGCCGCCGTACGTCCGTCGGCTCGGCCTGCAGCACGTGGAAGGCGATCCGCTGCGCGCTCTTGGGACCGACGCCGGGCAGCCGCCCCAGTTCGTCGATGAGGTCCTGGACCACGCCTTCGTACAACGGACTGCCCTTCCTGGAGTCTTTCCCGGTACGTACGGTAGATGGCTGCCGCCCGTCCTAGGAAGGCGGTACGGGTGTCCTGCCGGTGGCGAACGTCAGAACGGCAGACCCGGGATGCCGCTGCCGCCGCCCAGGCCCTGCGCGAGCGGGCCGAGTTTCTGCTGCTGGAGCGCCTGCGCGTTCTCGTTGGCCGCGTGCACGGCGGCGACGATCAGGTCGGCGAGGGTCTCGGTGTCCTCCGGGTCGACCGCCTTGGGGTCGATCTTCAGCGCCCGCAGTTCGCCGGCGCCGGTCACGGTGGCCGTCACCAGGCCGCCGCCCGCCTGCCCGGCGATCTCCGTGTTCGCCAGTTCCTCCTGGGCCTTCGCCAGTTCCTCCTGCATCTTCTGGGCCTGCTGGAGCAGCTGCTGCATATTGGGCTGGCCACCACCGGGAATCACGATCAGCTCCTGGTTCGATCTCGTCTTCCTCCGTTGAGCACGAGCCTACGTGGTCCACGCGGCCCTCGCCCCGCCACTCTTTCGGGTGAGAACGTGCTGACTCCTATACCTGATCAAGGCCCCCTTCCGGGCGGAAAAGCAGCGAAAGCGCCACCTTCGCCACCCATTGGGCGGTAGGAAGGACGCCGCGCGTCAGCATCCGATGTCACACAACGTGACCGGTCGTGATCAGTAGGGAGTGCCGGGTGGGTCAGCCGGAGATGCAGCCCGAGGGTCCGCCTCAGGACGGGCGGGGCGAGGGCGCGGCCGGGCTGCGTCCCGGCGACCTGGCCGGCCGGGCCTTTCCGCTCGGGGACTGGGCGGAACCGATCGAACGGCTCGACGAGCTGTACCGGTGGGTGGAACGGGGTGCTCTGGAGACGGCGGCGTGGTATCTCGCGGACCGGGTGTGGAAGCGGCGGGCCGCGCGGGGGCTGCGGGCCGGGGCGGCGGCGGGCGCGGTGGGCGGGGCCGCGCTGCCCCTGCTGGATCTGACCGGGGTGATCGCCGGGGCGGCGCCCTGGGGGTATCTGGCCCTGGTGCTCGCGGTGGCCTGCCTGGGGGTCGACCGGTTCTTCGGGGTGACGTCCGGGTGGATGCGGGACGTGGCGACCGCGCAGGCCGTGCAGCGGCGGCTTCAGGCGCTGCAGTTCGACTGGGCGTCGGAGAGCGTGCGCGAGGTGCTGGGGCCAGCGGAGGGCACGGCGGCGGAGGCCGCCGACCGGTGCCTCGGGGTGCTGCGGCGCTTCTCGGAGGACGTGACCGAACTGGTGCGCACAGAGACGGCGGACTGGATGGTGGAGTTCCGCACCGGAACGGCTCCCCTCGGACTCCAGGCGGCCCTGCCCAGCGGCCCGCGCCCCGACACCCCCGGCACGCCGAGCCGCTTCCCCGCCCCGCCCGGCACCCCCACCCGCCCCAACATGCCCCGCCAACGCCCCCCGGAGCCCCGGTGACCCGGCGACCCGGCGACCCGGCGACCCGGCGACCCGGCGACCCCAGTGGTCCCGGAGAGCCCGCGCCGACGACGGCCCAGGCACCCCCAGGGCGTTCCGGTCAGGCGCAGAGCTTCATTCCCTCGGGGGTCCAGCAGGGGACATGGCCGTGGGTGCGGATGATGTCCTGGCCGTTTCCGCGGGACAGATAGGTCAGGAAGCTGGAGACCAGGGAGTCGGCGGGCGGCTGGCCGTAGGTGTAGGCATACTCGATCTCCCGGTACGGGTACGGGCTGCCGCCGTGTTCGATGTCGTCCACCGACGGGGCGTCGCCGTCGAGGCTCAGGACGTGCAGGCCCGCCGTGGAGTCCGCGAGGTTCAGCTCGCTGTAGCCGATGGCGCCCGGCAGCTTCGCCACCTGGGTGAGCACCTGCTCCGTGGAGTCCAGTTCGCAGCGCGGCACCGTCGCCGTCGGGTCGTCCACGGTGACGCAGTCCACGGACGAGTTGGCCGTCTCGCCCCGGCCGAGCACCCGCCGCTGGAAGACCTGCCGGGTACCGGAGTTGGCGTCCCGGCTGACGAGGTGGACCTTGAGGTCCGGGCCGTCCAGCTGCCGCCAGTTGGTGATGTCGCCGCGGTACAGCCGCCGCACCTGGGCCGTGGTGAGGTTCTCCAGGCCCACCTTGTCGTTCACCACCAGCGCGAAGACCGACACCGCGATCCGGTTCTCGCGCAGTTCGGGCATGTCGTTCGGCTTGGGGCCGTCGGAGAGTGCCACCAGCGGCGGCGAGCCCTTCTTGTGCCACTGGGCCCCGGTGGCGTCCAGTTCCCGGATGCCCGCCGTCGATCCGTGCGGGTCCACGGTGATGGCCGAGTCCGCGCAGTCCGCCTCGTACTTGTCCGCCACCTCCCGTAGGACGGGCGCGAACGCCGTGGAGCCGGTGACGGTCAGCGAGCCGCCGGCGCAGCCGATCGGCGGGGGCGTGTCGTCCCGGGCCACGACGATGGTGGCGAGCGTGACGACGCAGACGGTGAGCATGATGGTGATGAGCCGGGAGGCCCGGCTGAACAGCGGCGGCTTGTCGTCCGGCGTGGCGGAGCGGTTGGGGTGGACCTCGCCCTCGCGGAGGCCGCCCGTGATGCGTATCGGCCGCCCGACGTCGCCGCCCGACAGCAGCACCAGCAGCTTGAAGTGGTCCCCCCTGTTGAGCGGGACCCGCGGGATGCGCAGGCTGTTGCCGGAGTAGGAGAAGCCGCGGTCCGCGGTGAAGTGGTCCATCAGGTGGTCGGTGTGGGTCGGCTGGGTGACCGACACGCCGCGCACCGTCCGGTCGGTGAACACCGCGGTCAGACCGTGCTGTTCGGGCCCCGTGTAGTCGTCCCGGTCGATGCCCTGCGAGCCGTCGTTCTCCACGCGCAGCAGCACGAGCGTGGCGTCCGCCATGTCCGGTGCCTCGTCGAACAGGCCCAGCCGCCGGTTGAGACGGCCCGACCGCTCGTCGTCCCCTATGGGGTTGTCCATCTGGACGCGGTAGCCGATCCGTTTGCGGCGCGGCACCCGGCGCTCGTACCAGACCATGCCCGCCGACGCGACGATGCCCAGCAGCGCCGTCCCGACGGCTACGACGTTCTCCGTGCTCAGCCACTCCATGTGGGTGCCCCCGCCACTCCCCGGAGTCAAGGTGGGGTCACCGTACGCGCACGGGAGCGGACAATCCGGTCTGGTCCGCAGAAGTTCGCCGGACGTTCAACCGGCCTGCGCAGCAGGGGAGTTCGGCGCACGGTGGCCGGCACGGGGCCGGCCGGGCGGCCACGGCGCCGCCGCGCTCACCGCCGGGTGTACGTCAGGCTCTCCCCGCCGTCCGGCTTCGTGCGCCGCAGCCGGCCGTCCGGCAGCAGCGTGACCACGGTGGCCTCGCCGGGGCTGCACGACGACAGCGGTTCGCCGGAGGCGACGGTGGACGGGCCGATCCGCAACGGGCCGTCACCGCTGGGCTGTTCAGCCAGCTTCGCCTCGAACACGCAGTGGTAGGTGCCGCCGCCCTCGGCGGGCCCGTCGGCGACCAGGGTCAGCACGGTGTCGCCCACTCTCCCCTGGGTGATGGTGAGTTCGCGGGTGTTGTGCCCGGCGGCGTTCTCGATCGACGTCTCCCACGTGCCCAGGTACGCGGCCGGGACCACGCCGTCCGCGGGCGCCGTGTCCGTGGGCGACGGCGTCCCGCCGGTGGGTCCGCCGCCGGTCGGCGGGGCGGAGGTGGCGGTGCCGCGGCCGCCCTTGTCGTCGGTGGTGCCGCCCCCGTTCAGCAGCGCGTACACCGAGCCGCCCGCGGCGAGCGCGACGACCAGCGCGATCACGACGAGCAGCGCCGTGGACCGGCCGCTGCGCCGCTCGGGCTCCTGCCCGCCCGGTCCGTACGGGCCGACCGGCGGGGGGCCGTACGGCGGAGTGGGGCCGGGGCCGCCGGCGTACGGCTGGTGCGGGTAGCCGTACCCGGCCGGCTGGGGGTGCTGCTGCGGGTGCCCGTGGCCGTACGGACCCGCAACCCCCGCGGACCCGAACCCGCCGGGGACGCCGTACCCGGAGTGCGGGGCCGCGCCGGGCCCGGGCGTACGGCCGACGGCCACCGCCGGAGGCCGGCCGCCCGCCGGCCCCCCAGCCGAGCCCTCCGACACCGACGGAGCGGCGCCGTCGGTGACAGCGGCATGCTCCGGAGCCCCCGAAGCACCACCCCCCGCCCCAGCGGCGGAACCGGCAGCGGCCGAAGCGGAAGCGGCGGGATGGGGAGCCGCGGGATCAGGAACTCCCGAAGCGGGAGCGGATGGGCCGGGAGCACTTGGTTTGGGAATGAACGGCATGCGGGTCTGGACCGCCGTGCTGCCGTCCCGGGCGGGCGCATCACCACCCCCCGCCGGATGTCCGCCGGACGCCCCCGCGCCGCCCGCGCCCTGGACGCCCGCCCGATCCGAGCCCTCAGCCCCGTCCGCGCACCGAACCCCCGCCGCACCCAGCGCGCCCGCCGGGTTCACGCCCCCGGCGTCCGCCGGACCCGGTGTCGGTGCCCCCGGCGAGGGCTCGGTTTCTGGGTTTTCTGTTTCCAGCAAGCGGACCGCGTGGCGGCCGAGTTGGGCTACCAGGGTGGCGGGGAGCCAGGGGTCGCGGGAGCGGCCGTCGGACACCGTGTCCTCCGCGCCGGTGCGTTCCAGGATCGAGTCCAGCGTCGGCCGTGCGGCCGGGTCCTTGCGCAGGCAGTCGCGGACGAGGTCGGCGATGCCCTCGGGGACGCCCGCGAGGTCGGGTTCCTCCTGGGCGATGCGGAACATCAGGGCGTGCACCCCGCTGCCGGGGCCGCCGAAGGGAAGCGCGCCGGTCGCCGCGTAGGCGAGCACCGAACCGAGGCAGAAGACGTCGCAGGCGGGCGTGATCCGGTCGCCGCGCACCTGCTCGGGCGCCATGAACCCGGGCGAGCCGACCAGCGAGCCGGTGCGGGTGAGCCCGTCCCCGGCCGGCGCCTCCAGCGCCCGCGCGATCCCGAAGTCGATGACCCGCGGCCCGTCGATGGTCACCAGCACATTGGACGGTTTGAGGTCGCGGTGGACGATCCCGGCGGCGTGGATGTCCTGGAGCGCGTGCGCGAGCCCGGCGGCGAGGATGCGCACCGTGCGCTCGGGCAGCGCACCGTGCTCGCGCCCGACGACCTGCTCCAGGCTGGGCCCGGCGACGTACCCGGTGGCCACCCACGGCACGGCCGCCTCGGTGTCCGCGTCCAGGACCGGCGCCGTCCAGTGGCCGCCGACCCGCCGGGCGGCCCGCACCTCCTGCCGGAACCGTGCCCGGAACTCCTCCTGCGCGGCCAGTTCCTCGCGCACCAGTTTCACCGCGACGGTACGGCCCCGCTCCGACCGGGCCAGGTACACATGCCCCATCCCGCCCGCGCCGAGCCGCGCCAGCAGCCGGTACGCCCCGATCCCGCGCGGATCCCCGGGTCCCAGCTTCTCCACGGAACCGCCGCCTCCCCCCGTACGTCAGCCTCGGACCGAGAATAGTGCGGCCCTGGAAGGAGTCGCCCAGGGTGGTCCGCACGGTTCCGGCACCCCCCGGTCCGGGCGGCGGGCGGCCCGCCGCCGGGCCCGGTCCCGGGCGCGACGAGGCCGCCGGCGTCGACAACCTGTCGCATAAACCCCCCGGCCACGGAACAGGACGCCGATGTCCGCTCCGCGCCGCGGGCCTCTACGCTCGCGAGCATGACCCCTCAGCCCCGCCCCGACGCCGGCGCCGCCGTGAAGGCCGCGGACCGCGCGCATGTGTTCCACTCCTGGTCCGCTCAGGACCTCATCGACCCGCTCGCCGTGGCCGGCGCGGAAGGGTCGTACTTCTGGGACTACGACGGCACGCGGTACCTGGACTTCACCAGCGGGCTCGTCTTCACCAACATCGGCTACCAGCACCCGAAGGTGGTCGCCGCGATCCAGGAGCAGGCCGCCTCCCTGGCCACGTTCGCGCCCGCGTTCGCGGTGGAGGCCCGCTCCGAGGCGGCCCGGCTGATCGCCGAGCGGACACCCGGCGACCTCGACAAGATCTTCTTCACCAACGGCGGCGCCGACGCGATCGAGCACGCCGTCCGCATGGCCCGGCTGCACACGGGCCGCCCGAAGGTGCTGTCGGCGTACCGCTCCTACCACGGCGGCACCCAGCAGGCGATCAACGTCACCGGCGACCCGCGCCGCTGGCCCTCCGACAGCGGGTCGGCCGGGGTCGTCCACTTCTGGGCTCCGTTCCTCTACCGCTCCCGCTTCTACGCCGAGACCGAGGAGCAGGAGTGCGCCCGGGCGCTGGAGCACCTGGAGACCACGATCGCCTTCGAGGGCCCGGACACCGTCGCCGCGATCGTCCTGGAGACCATCCCGGGCACGGCGGGCGTCATGGTGCCGCCGCCGGGCTATCTCGCGGGCGTGCGGGAGCTGTGCGACACGTACGGGATCGTCTTCGTCCTGGACGAGGTCATGGCCGGGTTCGGACGGACCGGTGAGTGGTTCGCGGCCGATCTGTCCGGCGTCGTACCGGACCTGATGACCTTCGCCAAGGGCGTGAACTCCGGCTATGTGCCGCTCGGCGGCGTCGCCATCTCCGAAGAGATCGCCGAGACCTTCGGCAAGCGCGCCTATCCGGGCGGTCTGACGTACTCCGGCCATCCGCTGGCCTGCGCCGCCGCCGTCGCCACCCTCACGGTGATGGAGGAGGAGGGCGTCGTCGCCAACGCGAGGCGGCTGGGCGCGACCGTGGTGGAACCGGGGCTGCGCGCACTGGCCGAGCGGCACCCCAGCGTGGGCGAGGTGCGCGGCGTCGGCATGTTCTGGGCGCTCGACCTGGTCAAGAACCGCGAGACCCGGGAGCCGCTGGTGCCGTACAACGCGACGGGCGAGGCGAACGCCCCGATGGCCGCGTTCGGCGCCGCCGCCAAGCGGCACGGCCTGTGGCCCTTCATCAACATGAACCGCACCCATGTCGTGCCGCCCTGCAATGTCTCCGAGGCCGAACTGAAGGAGGGGTTCGCGGCCCTGGACGCGGCCCTCAGCGTGGCCGACACCTACACGGAGTGAGGGTCCCCGCAGCACCGATTCCCACCGGGCGCAACCCGAACGCGTAAGGTGGCGTGCTCGTAGACATAAGCGAGTACGTCACCCGCACGTGTGAGGAGAGGTCGCCGACCATGCCCGGCAACGGCGCCGTGACGCGCAGCACCCTGCGCCAGCAGATCGCGGACGCGCTGCGTGACGAAGTGCTCGCCGGCCGGCTCCAGCCGGGGCGGGAGTTCACGGTGAAGGAGATCGCCGAACAGTACGGCGTGTCGGCGACCCCGGTCCGTGAGGCGCTGGTCGACCTGTCCGCGCAGGGCATCCTGGAGGCCGACCAGCATCGCGGCTTCCACGTCCCCGAGTACTCGCTGACCGACTACCGGGGCATGGTCGAGGCCCGCAGCCTGGTCACCGACGGCATGTTCCAGGCCCTCGCCGACGGCCACGGCGCCTTCCAGGACCCGGCCGACCAGCGGACCACGGCGGCCCTGGCCACGGTCCGGCGGCGCGGCGAGGAGGCACGGCGCGCGGCGGGCGCCGGCGATCTGAGCGTGCTCATCGGTTACGACCTGCGTTTCTGGCGGGAGCTGAGCGCCCTGTTCGGCAACCCCTACCTCGCCGACTTCCTGCACCGGCTGCGCCTGCTGTCCTGGGTGTGCGCGGTGCAGCACCTGCGCCGCCTGCCGGACCTGCGCGGTCTGCTGTGGTCCGGCCACACCGAACTCGTCGACGCGCTGACGCGGCGGGACGCCGCCGCGGCCCGCGCGGTCGTCACCGGCTACAACACGCACTCCCTCGCCGTCATCGAGCGGCTGGCGGCCCGGTGAGCGTCCGTAGCGGGGCGGTCGACCTCACCGTGGTCGTGCCCGCCTACAACGAGGAGGCGCGCCTCGGTCCCACCCTCGCCGCCATCACCGGCTACCTGGGCGAGAGCGAGGGCCGCTGGGGCGAGTGGGAGGTCGTCGTCGCCGACGACGGCTCGACCGACGGCACCCGTGACGTCGTCACCCGGCTCGGGGATCCACGGATCCGGCTGGTCAGCGCCCCGCGCAACCGCGGCAAGGGCCACGCGCTGCGGCTCGGGGTCGCCGACTCCCGCGGCCGGCGGGTGCTGGTCACCGACGCCGACCTGGCCGCCCCCATCGAGGAGCTGGAGCGGCTGGACAAGGCGCTCAGCGAGGGGAACGCGGTGGCGATCGGTTCGCGTTCCGTGCCGGGCGCGGACATCGCCCACCGGCAGCACCGCGTCCGCGAATGGCTCGGCCGGGCCGGCAACCTGCTGATACGCGCGACCGCGGTGCCCGGCATACGGGACACCCAATGCGGTTTCAAACTGTTCGACGGCGAGCGGGCGCGCACGGCGTTCGCGGACTCCCGGCTCGACGGCTGGGGCATCGACGTCGAAGTGCTCCAGCGTTTCCACCGCTCGGGCTGGCCGATCGCCGAGGTCCCGGTGCGCTGGAGCCACCAGCCCGGTTCGAAGATCGGCCCGCTCGACTACGCGCGCGTGCTGGCCGACCTGGCCCGGCTGCGGGCCCGCGCGCTGCGCCCCGCCGATCTGCTGGCGGCCGTCCTGTTCCTGCTGATGGCGGTCCTCCTGTACTCGGGCCGCCTCTTCGACCCGGCCCACCGCTACCTCCCGGACTCGCTGCAGGACCAGAACCAGTGGGAGTGGTTCTTCGCGGTGACGGCCGACAACGTCGCCCATCTGCGCAACCCGCTCTTCACCGACCTTCAGGGCTTCCCCGACGGCGTCAACCTGATGGCCAACACGGTCATGCTGGGCCTGTCCGTGCCGTTCGCGCCGCTCACCCTGCTGGCCGGACCGGCGGTCTCGCTGAGCGTGTGCATGGCGCTGGGGCTGGCCGCGACCGCCGCCGCCTGGTACTGGCTGATCGTGAAGCGGGTGGTGCGGCAGCGGGCCGCCGCGTTCCTCGGCGCGTCGCTTGCGGCCTTCGCCCCGCCGATGGTCAGCCACGCCAACGCGCACCCCAACTTCGTCGTCCTGTTCATGATCCCGCTGATCATCGACCGGGCCCTGCGGCTGTGCGCGGGCACCCGGGTGGTGCGGGACGGGATCGTGCTGGGCCTGATGGCGGCGTACCAGGTCTTCCTCGGCGAGGAGCCGCTGCTGCTCGCCTCGGTCGGCATGCTGCTGTTCGCCGCCGGCTACGGCGTCGTCCGCCCGGACGTGGCACGGCGGTCCTGGCGGCCCCTGGCCAAGGGGCTGCTGATCGGCGCGGCGGTGTGTCTGCCGCTGGTCGCCTTCCCGCTGTACTGGCAGTTCGCAGGACCGCAGAGCTACCACAGCGTCCTGCACGGCGAGAACGCGGGCAACAGCCCCCTCGCGCTGCTCGCCTTCGCCGAGCGTTCCCTGTTCGCCGGTGACGCGCAGGTCGCGGGGTCCCTCTCACTCAACCCCACGGAGCAGAACGCCTTCTACGGCTGGCCGCTGGTCGCCCTCGCCTTCGCGATCGTCGTACGGCTGTGGGAGCGGGCCCTGGTCAAGGCGCTGGCGTTCACGGCGGTGGCCGCCGCACTGCTGTCGCTCGGCCCGAAGATCCGCATCCCGCTCACCGACACCGTCGTGACCGGCCCATGGGCGGCGCTCGCCCACCGGCCGCTGTTCGAGTCGGTCATCGAGGGCCGCGTCGCGATGATCTGCGCGCCCGCGCTGGGCATCCTGCTCGCGATCGCCGTGGACCGGCTGGCCGCGACCCGCGCCGCGGCGAGCCAGTACGTCGGGCTGCTCGGCGTCGCCCTGGCGCTGCTGCCGCTGGTCCCGGCGCCGCTGAAGTCCGTGCCACGGGCGCCGGTGCCGGCGTTCATCGCGGACGGGATGTGGAAGCCGTACGTCCGCCCGGGTGAGTCGCTGGTCCCGGTGCCGCTGCCCGATCCAGGCGCCGCGGAGGCGCTGCACTGGCAGACAGCGGCCGGCCTCGGCTTCAAGCTGCCCGGCGGCTACTTCAACGGCCCCTACGGCGAGGACCGCATCGGCATCTACGGCGCGTCCCCCCGCTACACCTCCACCATGCTGCGCGAGGTGCGCTACAGCGGCCTCGTACCGGAGATCGGCACGAACTGGCGGGCGCAGGCCCGGCGGGACTTCGCGTACTGGAAGGCGGGCGTCCTGGTGCTCGCCCCGCAGACCAACGACGGTCCGCTGCGCGAGGCCGTGGCGAAGCTGACCGGCAGGCCGGGCAAGTGGACCGGCGGCGTGTGGGTATGGGACCTGCACGAGGGGAGCTGACCCCGCGCCGCACCGACTACCCTTCCCTGACCACCTGCTGTGCGCGCCTGCGCGCCGCGTGCCGATGCGAGGAGCCCTCTTTGGCCTGTGACCTGTGGCTGGTGCCGCTCGTCGACGTGTTGTGCCACACCCCCGACAACCCGTTCGCCGAGGAACTCGCGCAATACAACAAGGTGCTCGCCGAGTCCGGACTGCCGCCGGTGCCGGTGTACCAGTACATGCCGGGCCTGTCCGGGGACGTCGCCCCGGTGGCCGGCTTCGACTACGACGCGCTGCACTTCCTGCGCCGGGCCCATCTGCTCCAGGTGTGCGGGCTGCCGGTGACCCCGGTGGACGAACTGGGCGGTGACTACGAGCAGTTGCTGGAGATGTTCGAGTCGACGGCCCAGCAGTCGCACCTGGTCTGGCACTACGACCACGCCGGCGCCTATGTCCCGGTCGACTTCCCGCAGCCGCTGTCCAACGACGAACTGCTCGCGGGCGGCGGCCCGTTGGGCTCCTCGCAGGCGCTGCTGCGGGAGCTGGAGCAGGTGGCACCGGCGATCGGCATCGACCCGGCCAACCCGCCGGCCGCCCCCGAACCGCCGAGCGCGCCCACGGAACTGGAGGAGCCGGCCGTGCCCGCGCCGTACGACCCGAGCCCGTTCGCCCGCGAACGGCACGTCTGGCTCGGGCTGCACGCCGCGGCCACCCGGAGCCTGGCCCAGGGCTCGATGATCGTCTTCAGCTGACGGTCCGATCCCGGGGAGCGCGGTCGCGCCCTCTGTCATCATCGGCAAGGTGATCACGGCTTCCCGACGCTCCGTCCTGACCGTCCTCGCCGCCGCCGGACTCGGCACCGCGCTGCCCACCGCGCTCGGTGCCGCGCCCGCGTCCGCCGCGAGCGACCTGTACGCCTCCAACACGGACCTGTACCGCGGGCTCGCCGGGCGCGAGGGCATCGACTTCGCCCGCCGCTACCGGCGGCACGCGTACACCGACGACGACCAGGCGGGCGCGCCGGGCTCGTACGGCAGAACCGCGGTCCTCGCCCCGCACGGCGGCGGCATCGAGGGCGGCACCTCCGAACTGTGCCTGGGCATAGCGGGTTACGACCCGAAGGACCTCACCCCCCGCTACGGGCCGGGGGCGCCGCTGTTCGACTACTGGATGTTCGAGGGCATCAGATCCAGCGGCAACTCCGAACTCCACGTCACATCCACCCACTGCGACGACCGGGTGGCCCTCGCGCTCGCGGCCGGCGCCCTCAACGTGGTGAGCGTGCACGGCTGTACGGCCGCCCAGGCGGGCGCCCCCGCATCCCGTCCCGAGGCGGTGGTGATCGGTGGCCGCAACACCGCCCTGCGCCGGTACCTCGGCGAGGCGCTGGACGCGGCGGGCGTCCAGACGATCGACGCGTCCGCCGACGACGACATCGCCGGGGTCTCACCGGACAACATCTGCAACCGGACGCTGCTCGGCATGGGCGCGCAGCTGGAGCTGACGACCGAGCTGCGGGCGGCCATGTTCGGCACCAACACCCTCAAGGGCAGGGCCGGTTCGGTCAACGCGGAGTTCTGGAGGTTCGCGGACGCGGTACGGGCGGCGGTGGCCCGCATGGAGGCGGGCCCGTCCCAGGTCATCCTCTGACGGAACGGCGGAACGGCGGAACGGCGGAACGGCGGAACGGCGGAACGGCGGAACGGCGGAACGACGGAGCGGTCCCGGGCGGTCAGCCGCAGGACTTGCGCGCGGACAGGTGCGGGAACAGCCGCTCCCACTGGTCCTGCGGGACGCTCAAGGGGTACGCCTCGCACATCTGCCGGTAGAGGTGGTCGGTGTCGAAGTCCAACACGTAGGTGTTTCTGCCGGCGAGGGAGCTGCCCCAGGTCCGCTCCACGCTCACCGCCAGCCAGCGAGGGCCCTCGGGTGAGTCCGAGCGGGGTACCTGAACGTCCTTCGCGTTCGTCAGCTCGACGAACTCCGGGGTGTCCCACCTGCCGTCCGGGCCGACGGTCCAGATGCGGTACGGGTCGCCCGTCACCGCATGGCGGCCGTCCGGAGTCATGGAGATGGAGGAGATCTCACGGTCGAAGAGCAGGTCGCGCTTCTTCCTCGGATGGATGGGGTCGGTGACGTCCCAGAACTCGACGGTGCCGTCGCTGAGCGCGGTCGCCAGCTCTCCCTTGTCGGTGGGGAAGTAGTCGCCGGGGGCTCCCGGAAGCAGGGTGCCCCCGACCGGGTGCGCGGGGCGGGACAGGTCCCACACGTGGATGTTGTCCCCGACGTCCTCGGTGACGAGATACCCGGACACGGCGTCGTACATCGCGCTCTTCATCTGCGCCACGCCCTTGATGCGACCGCCTTTGCGGGGCCGGGCCGGGTCGGAGAGGTCCCACAACCGGAGGTCCTCTCCGCGCTCGACGGTCGCCAGTGAGTGGTTCCCCGCGAACCAGAGTTCTCCCGAGCTGAAGAGGCCCTGGCTGACCGGTGCGTCGACCGTGCCGACGCGTACCGGTTTCGCCGGGTCCTCGATGTCGTACAGGGCGATGCCGCGTTCCTCCGCCGAGCCCGCGGCCAGCAGCCGGCCGTCCGGGCTCACCACGACGTGCGGGACGTCGGCGGCGAGGCGGATGCTGCCGCCCCTCACCGGCCCGCCGTCGGAGCCGAACTCCCAGAACTGGAAGGTGTGCTCCAGTCCCTTCGTCCAGTAATGAGCGAGGAGGACGGGCGTCTTGGGGACTTTCAGGAAGTAGTTCGCCTGCCAGCCCTTCGGCAGGGTGTAGCGGACCTTCGGCGCGTGCGGGTCACCGATGTCCCACACGCGCGTCGTGCTCGTGTAGTCGGCGTTGTCGGTCTGGGCGAGGACCAGTCCGCCGTCGCCGCTGAAGGCACTGGTGCCCGCCTCGGCGATGGACGGCACCGTGCCCTCGATCGAGGACGCCCAGGCCCGGCCGGGCCACAGCCGTATCTCGCCGGCCACGTCACCGGCCGCGAGATACCGGCTGTCCGGGCTGTAGGCGACCGACTGGGCGGGCTCGCCCGTCGGCAGCTCGGAGAGGGACGGCCAGTTCTCCACGTCCGACACCTCTCGGGTCACGTCGCCCCGGTGCACGCCGTTGTCCCGGTCCGCACCCGCGAGGAGTCTGCCGTCCGGGCTGAAACTGAGCGAGGGAATGCCGTCCGGGTCCGTGCCCCAGTAGTCCCGGTACTCCTCCACCCGGACGCGCCGCAGGTCCCGTCCGCCCACCAGCTCCCACCAGGCGACCTTCCCACTGGCCCCGGTCGCGACGACCAGGTCGCGCTTCGGATGGGCGGCGACCGCCGTGACCGTCTCGGCCCGCTCGGTGTCCCGCAGCACGGGCCGGTCCGGATCGGTCAGGTCCCACAGCCGCACCTGAGCGGGCGCCGTGCTCCGGCCTTCCCCTCCGCCGTTACCGGTGATCAGGTGACGTCCGTCGCGCGTGAACGCCAGTGAGATCACCGCCGCCCCGGCGATCGTCCGCTCCAGCCGAAGCGCGGGGTGCCCCGGGTCGCTCACGTCCCACAGCCGGAGCCGTCCCGCCGCGCTGCCCGCCGCGAGCGTCCTGCCGTCCCCGCTGAACGCCAGGGAGTACGTCTGGCCTTTGGCGATCGACAGCCGCGCCACCCGCTCGGGGTGCCGCACATCCGTGGTCCGCCACAGCGTCAGCGACGTCGCCGTCTGTGCGGCCAGCAGCCGCTGACGCGGGTGGTAGGCGATGACCGCGTTGCCGTCCACCCGGAACTGCCCCGCCTCCACCGGCACCGACGGCTTCGAGACGTCCCACAGCCGCACCTTCCCGCCTCTGTGGCTGGCGGCCAGCACGTCACCGTCCGGGCTGTAGGCCAGGTTGAGGACCGGCTTGCGCTCCGCACCGGCGGGGGTGAGGTGCGTCGGCGTCACCGTCGTCGCCGCCGCGTACAGGCTCGACCGGGTCTCCGAGGTCTGCGCCGTGCGGTACGCGGCGAGGCTCAGGCGCAGGGCCGTCTGTGGGTCGCGCTCGCGCATGACGTCGGCCTGCGCGGCCAGTTCCCTCGCGATCAGGCTGCGTTCCCGGTCGGCCGCCTGGCCGTTCTCGTAGAACGCCCAGCCCGCCAGCGACGCCGCCACCAGGGCGAGGGCGGACAGCCCGGCGATCCAGGCCCGGGTGATCCGTCGCCGACGCCGCTGCGCGTGGTCGGCCGCGCTGACGAAGTCCCGTACCACCTGCCGGACCGGCAGGCGGGCGGACTCCTCGGAGGACTCCTCGTCGACGAGTGCCTTCGCCTCGTCCAGGCCGGTGCCCGTCCACAGCCCGCTGCCGTGGTCGGACCAGGACTCCGCCGCCTCCGTCAGCCGCCGCAGCCGCAGCAGGTCACCGCGCACCTCGTCGATCCAGTCCCGCAGCCGCTGCCAGGCGTAGAGCAGCGAATCGTGGCCGAGCTGTGCCCCGCCCTGCTCGTCCACGACGACGAGGCGGGCGTCGGCGAGACGGCGCAGCAGGTCCTCGGAGCCGGCCAGTTCCTCCCGTGGGACGCGGCGGCGCACCAGCCGTCCCTCGCCGTCGGCGACCTGGACCATGGCCAGCATCAGCCGGCGCAGACGGGTCCGGCCCGGGTCGTCGAGGGCGGCGTAGATCCCTTCGGCGGTCCGGGCGACGGCGTCGCGGATGCCACCGGTGTCCTGGTAGGCGGCGTAGGTGAGCGTCGTACCGTCCCGCCGCAGCCATATCTCCCGCAGCGCGTGGGCCAGGAACGGCAGCGCCGCCGCGTCGCCCGGCCCGCCGCCCGCCCGCTCCTCGGTCACCTCCCGCCTGAGGATGCGCGGCACGCCCTCCTCCCACTGAAGCCCCTCGTAGCGGGCCGGTCCCACGATGGCCGCCTCGACCTCGGCGTCGTCGAGGGCGGGCACGGTGAAGTGGTCCCGCGCCACGAGCGGGGCCAGATGACGGTCGCGCAGGGCGTCGTCGTGGTAGTCGGCGCGCAGGGCCAGCACGATGCGGGGGCCGGGTACGGCCGCGAGCGCGGCGGCGAAGCGCTCCCGCTCGGTGCCGTCCGCGCCGTGCGTGAAGTACTGCTCCAGCTGGTCGACGATCAGGACTCCGGGCGCCCTGACGGCCTCGGGGCCGGGGGCGGGGCGGCTGAACCGGCCCTCCGCCAGGTCCCGCACGACCTCGCCGAGCGGTCGGTCCACGGCCGCCGCCCAGGCCTCCGCCAGCGCCCGGAACGGCTGCGCGCCCGGCGCGGGCACGATCCGCACGGCTCCCAGGCCGGCGTCCTCGGCCGCCACGCTCAGCCCGGCCCGCAGCAGCGAGGACTTGCCGACGCCCGACGTGCCGAGCACCACCAGCGGCTCGCCGGGCCGGGTCCGCTCGACGCGCCGCAGCAGCTCGCGGGTCACCTTCTGGCGGCCGAAGAAGAGGTGATGCTGCTCGGGGAGGAAGGGCACGATGCCCGGATACGGGCTGACCGCGTCCGGGTCACCGGGAGTGGGAGCGACCCTGGGGCTGGGGGTGTAACGGCGGTTGGCCGTGAGCACCAGCTCCGCCATACGGGCCGTGCCGCCGCCGTACGGCCGGGCGGGGCCGCCCTGGAGCCGCTGGTCGAGGAGCCGGTAGAGGCTGCCCGGCGTCAGCCACCGGGGGCCGCCCGCGTCGCCCTGCCGCAGCAGGTTCAGCAGCTCGCCGGTGAACAGGGTGTACTCGGCTCCGTCGGGGGCGTAGGCCAGCGAGTCGCGCAGGGCGGAGGCGAGCAGATAGCTGCCCTGGGGACGGCTGCCGCCGAACGGGTCCGAGGCCGGCGGGCGGCTCGGTTCCCGCGCGTTTCCGGCGAAGCAGCAGTCGAGGACGACGAGCGGGTCCGCCGGCCCGTCGCTGAGATAGCGCTCGATCTCGTCGTACGGGACGGAGTGCGCCGTGTCGGTGAGGGAGCCGGTCGCCGCGGTCGCCAGATACAACCGTCCGCCCGGCCCGCGCAGTCCGTGGCCGACATGGCAGAAGACGACGGTTCCGCTCTCGTACCGCCCCTGCGTGGGACCGGCGAGGTCCACGGCCTCGGCGAGTGCGGCGAGGACCTCGCTCGGCGACTCGGGATCGCACAGCAGCCGGATCCGGTCGCCCATGCCGCACTCCGTGGCCAGCACCTCGGCCAGGGCCCGCGCGGACGGCACGGCGGACGGCAGCGGCGCCAGCCCCTCGCCGGGGTGGCGTCCGGTGCCGACCACCACCGCCCGGCAGCCGGGCCCGTGCAGGTCCGGCCTCCCCCGTAACGGCATGGTCAGTCTCCCTGCTCGGGCGGGACGTGCGTTTGGTCGGTGGCCGGCGGCTGCCGGAGGGCCTCGGCGACCCGCTGGGCCAGTTCGCCCGCGCCCTGCGCCGTCAGCCCGCGGACCTTCTCGGAGGAAACGATGACCTCAGTGCCGTCCGGCTGGTTGATGGTGACCGTCTGGTTGCCCCGGCGGTTCTGCAACCAGACCACGACCGCCGCTCCGACGGCCGCCGTCGGCCCGCCCGGGGCGAGGACAAGCGTCAGCACCTCGCTCCAGGCCCCCATGGCCCCCGCCGGGGCGTCGGCCGGGGCCTCCCGCCGGACCAGACCCCGCAACTCGGGGTCCTGACGCAGCCAGTCGTACAGATCGTCCGTGGCGCCCGCGCGGTCGCCGGTCGCCATGTCAACGGCCAGTGTGATGCGCACCTTGCTCCTTCTGGAGAACCCCAGTACCCGATCGCACCTGTCGCTATGAAACTAACATCCCCAACTACCCTTGCAAACGGGATAGTTGGGGATGTTGTGCACATGAGACCGAATCATGACGCGGCGCAGCGGGACGCGGGGAAATCCGGCTCGCACCTCAGAGGAACGAGTTGATCTGGATCGTCTCGTCGCGGCCCGGGCCCACGCCGATCGCGGAGATCGGGGCGCCGGACATCTCCTCCAGCGCCTTGACGTAGTTCTGCGCGTTCTTCGGCAGGTCGGAGAACGACTTGGCCTTGGTGATGTCCTCGGACCAGCCGGGCAGCGTCTCGTAGACGGGCTTGGCGTGGTGGAAGTCCGTCTGGGAGTACGGGAGTTCATCGACCCGGCGGCCGTCGATCTCGTAACCCACGCAGACCGGGATCCGCTCCCAGCCGGTGAGCACGTCCAGCTTGGTGAGGAAGAAGTCGGTCAGTCCGTTGACCCGGGTCGCGTACCGCGCGATCACCGCGTCGAACCAGCCGCAGCGCCGGTCCCGGCCGGTGGTGACGCCCCGCTCGCCGCCGATCCGGCGCAGCGCCTCGCCGTCCTCGTCGAACAGCTCCGTCGGGAAGGGCCCGGCCCCGACGCGGGTCGTGTACGCCTTGAGGATGCCGATGACCCGGCTGATCTTCGTCGGGCCGACGCCGGCACCCGTGCAGGCCCCGCCCGCGGTGGGGTTGCTGGAGGTGACGAACGGATACGTGCCATGGTCGATGTCCAGCAGGGTGCCCTGCCCGCCCTCGAAGAGGACGACCTTGTCCTGCTCCAGCGCCTGGTTGAGGACCAGTACCGTGTCAGCGACGTACGGCTTGAGCTGGGCCGCGTAGCCCAGCAGCTCCTCGACCACCTGGTCGGCGGTGATGGCACGCCGGTTGTAGAGCTTGGTCAGCATCTGGTTCTTGACGTCGAGCGCCGCCTCGACCTTCTGCTGCAGGATCGACTCGTCGTACAGGTCCTGCACCCGGATGCCGACGCGGTTGATCTTGTCGGCGTAGGTCGGGCCGATGCCGCGCCCGGTCGTGCCGATCTTCCGCTTCCCGAGGAAGCGTTCCGTCACCTTGTCGACGGTGACGTTGTACGGAGTGATGATGTGCGCGTTGCCGCTGATCAGCAGCTTGGAGGTGTCGACTCCGCGCTCGTTCAGACCGCTCAGCTCGGAGAGCAGGACCGACGGGTCGACGACGACGCCGTTGCCGATGACCGGCGTACAACCGGGCGAGAGGATTCCGGAAGGAAGGAGGTGGAGGGCATACTTCTGGTCACCGACGACCACGGTGTGGCCGGCGTTGTTGCCGCCCTGGTACCGGACGACGTAATCCACCGAGCCGCCGAGCAGGTCGGTGGCCTTCCCCTTGCCCTCGTCACCCCACTGAGCACCGAGCAGCACAAGTGCGGGCACGCGCGTACACCCCTTCCGGGCGGGGCATGTCCAAGGTCAGGGGCGTACGCGTAGGGTTCACCGCCACGTACCACCGCGACCGCCGTTGGCCGCACAACCGTCGGACCGGATGCCCCGGAATAGACGAAGCCCCTGGCGCAATAGCGCAAGGGGCTCTTGCACAAAGATGCTACCCGAGGAAGCGAGGCAGGACCGAGGTGGCGACTTTCGCGACGCCCGATCAGCTGCTGGTGATCATCGATCCGGTTGCCCGGCGGACCGACGGAGAATCCGTTCGCATCGCGAAAGACGTGCTCAGCGCGGGTGCGACCACGAAGGTGTGCCTGCCGGACGGCCCGGAGGAGTTCGCCCGGGCGCTGACGCGCCGCGGGTCGCGGCGGCCGGTCGTGGTCGGCGACGACCGCGCGCTGGTGCGGGCGGTGTCCCTGCTGCACCGGCAGCGGGAGCTGGCCGGATGCGTGCTGTCCATGGTGCCGGTGGGGGGCGCGCTGGCGCTGGCGGAGACGCTGGGGGTGCCGACCGGTGCGGTGGCCGCCGCCCGTGCGGTGCTCGACGGCACGGAGCGCCGTCTGGACCTGCTGGTGGACGACAGCGACGGGGTGGTGCTGGGCGCCCTGCGGATTCCGCCGCTCGCGCCGCGCGAGGACCGGCCGGCGGAGCCGGTGGGCGCGACCGCCGTCTCGGGGCGTCCGTGGCTGCGCTCGACGTACCGGTCGCTGGTGCGGACCCTGGCGCCCCGGCCGTCCCGGCTCGCCCCGGCACCGCCCGGCCCCGCCCGGCTGCGGGTGGAGGTCGACGGGACCACGCTCGTCGACCTGGACCAGCCGGTGGAGGCGGTGTCGGTGACGCCGGGCGCCGCCGGGCGGGCCGACGTCGAGGTGCGGCCGGTGTCGGTGGGCGCGGAGGCGTCCGCGCTGCGGGTGTCGGGGCGCACGGTGACCGTGACCGGAACGGACTTCCGCTACCACACGGACGCGGGCGTGACCGGCCCGGTCCACCGCCGCACCTGGACCCTCCGAGAACGGGCCTGGGCCTTGACCCTCCCGTAGCCCAGGCCCCGCGGCACCGGCGCATCCGCCGCACCCTGGATGCGCCCCGAAGGGGCGCGGGGAACTGCGCGCCCGGCCACCACGCGACCGCACACAAACGACAACGCACCACGACCGGTCCAGTGGAGCAACGGTCACCCGGCCCGGTCAGTCGGCGGAGCGGGCCCTCGGGTACAGGCGCTCGCGGTGCAGTCGCCAGCGTTCCATCATGCCCGCCACGTCCTGTTCGACGAACTCGAAGAAGGCAAGGGTCTCCGCCAGCCGGCGGCCCGCCGGGGTCGTGGCGCCCAGGCCGGCCACGCCGTCCCGCAGGGCGTCCTCCCAGCGCTTGATGATCGCGTCGCGGCTGGTGAGCGCCTGGTACCACTGGTCGTTGTGCACCCGGTACCGCTCCCGCCGCGAGCCGGGCTCCCGTTCGCGGGAGACCAGGTGCACCTGGGCCAGATAGCGCACCGCGCCGGAGACGGCCGCGGGGCTGATCCTGAGCTGTTCCCCCAGCTCCGCGGAGGTCAGCGTGCCGGTGTCGGAGGCGAGCAGCGCGGCGAACACCCGGGACGGCATGCGCGGCACGCCCGCCTCGACGAGTTGCGCCGCGAAGGACTCCACGAACCGCGAGACCGCCTCCGGGTCCCGCCCCACCGCCCCTGACTCCGCCATACCGTCACCCTACCCGCGGTTTATACGCTTCCTTAACTTCACAATTTTCTGAAAGAAGCGTACGTTCCGAACCATGACGAAGGCAATCACGGTCTCGGGGCTCCACAAGTCCTTCGGCCGCACGCACGCGCTGGACGGCCTCGACCTGGAGGTCGAGACCGGCGAGGTGCATGGCTTCCTCGGCCCCAACGGCGCCGGCAAGTCGACCACCATCAGGGTCCTGCTCGGCCTGCTGCGGGCCGACTCGGGCGCCGCACAGGTACTCGGCCGCGACCCGTGGACGGACGCCGTCGAGGTGCACCGGCGCATCGCCTACGTACCCGGAGACGTCACCCTGTGGCGCAACCTCTCCGGCGGCGAGGTCATCGACCTCTACGGCCGCCTCCGCGGAGGGCTCGACGCACGGCGCCGCACGGAACTGATCGAACGCTTCGAACTGGACCCCACCAAGAAGGGCCGCACCTACTCCAAGGGCAACCGGCAGAAGGTCGCCCTGGTCGCCGCCTTCGCCTCGGACGTCGACCTGCTGATCCTGGACGAACCGACGTCCGGCCTCGACCCGCTGATGGAGGCGGTCTTCCAGCGCTGTGTCGAGGAGGAACGCGACCGGGGCCGCACGATCCTGCTGTCCTCGCACATCCTCAGCGAGGTGGAGGAGCTGTGCGACCGGGTGAGCATCATCCGCAAGGGCCGCACGGTCGAGACCGGCTCCCTGGCCGACCTGCGCCATCTGACCCGGACCAGCGTCAGCGCCGAGCTCGCGGGCCCGCCGAACGGGCTCGCGCGCCTGCCCGGCGTCCACGACCTCGACGTCCAGGGCCGCCGCGTCCGCCTCCAGGTGGACACGGACAAGCTGAACGAGGTCCTGCGCTCGCTGAGCGAGTCCGGCGTGCGCTCGCTGACCTCGACGCCGCCGACGCTGGAGGAGCTGTTCCTGCGGCACTACGAAACCGAGACCGACGACACCGGCAGGCCCCCCGAGAATGCCGCGACCGCGGCCACCGCCGAGACCGCCGAGAGCGACGAGGTGGCACGGTGAGCGCCGCCACTTTCTCCCCGCACGCCCGCGACGCCCGGACCGGCGGCTCCCGTCACCTGGCCGGCACCGGCGTGCTGCTGCGCTTCGCGCTGCGCCGCGACCGCGTGATGATCCCGGTGTGGGTCGCGGTGAACGCGCTGATGGTCCTGTCCATGCCGAAGTCGCTGACGAGCCTGTACGGCACCGCCGCCGCACGCGCCGACCTGCTCCGCCAGATGGACACCAACCCCTCCCTGCGCGCGCTCATCGGCCCGGTCTTCGACGACTCGCTGGGCGCCCTGACGGCCTGGCGCATCGGCATCTACGCGGGCGCGCTCGCCGCAGTGACGAGCCTGCTCGTCGTGGTCCGGCACACCCGGGACGAGGAGGAGAGCGGGCGGCAGGAACTCGTCTCGTCCGGCATGGTCGGCCGCCGCGCCCCGCTGACCGCGGGCCTGCTGGCCGCGGCCGTCGCCAACGCGGTACTGGCGCTGCTGCTCGTCGCCGGCCTGGCCGGGCACGGCGGCTCCGGGGCGCTCGCCCTCGGCCTGGGCATCGCCGGCGTCGGCATGGTCTTCGCGACGGCCGCGGCGATCGTGGTCCAGCTCACGGAGAGCGCACGGCTGGCCCGCGGCCTGACCGCGGCCGTGCTCGGCGCCGCCTTCGTGCTGCGCGCGGCCGGCGACTCGGCGTCCTCCGACGGCTCCTCCGTCCTGACCTGGCTGTCCCCGCTCGGCTGGCTGGAGAACCTGCGGGCCTTCGCCGACGAACGCTGGTGGGCCCTGCTGCTGTTCGCCGCGGCCGTGGCCGCACAGGCGGCCGTCGCCTATGTGCTCGCCGGCCGCCGCGACACCGGCATGAGCTTCCTGCCGACCCTGCCGGGACCGGCCCGCGGGCGGCTCGGCACGGCCGGCGCGCTGGCCTGGCGGCTCCAGCGGGGCAGCGTCCTCGGCTGGTCGATCGGCTTCTTCCTGGCCGGCGTGGTCTACGGCGGGATGACCGACGGCGCGGCCGACCTGGTCCGCGACAACAAGCAGGCCCGGGACCTGTTCGAGCGCATGGGCGGCCAGTCCGGGATCACCGACGCGTTCCTCGCCTCGATGGTCGGGATCATGGGTCTCGTCGCCGCCCTGTACGTCGTCTCGTCCGTCCTGCGGCTGTACGGCGAGGAGACCGCCGGCCGGGCGGAGCCCGTGCTGGCCGGGGCGGTGGGCCGGCTGCGCTGGGCCGCGGGTCATCTGACGATCGCCTTCGGCGGGGTGGCGCTGCTCATGCTCCTGACCGCACTGGGCTTCGCCGCCGGATACGGCAGGCAGGTCGGCCCGATCCTCGGGGCGTGCCTGGTGCAGGTGCCGGCCGTCTGGGTGGTGGGCGGCCTGGCGGTCCTCCTGTACGGCGTGCTGCCGCGCGGCGCGATGGCGGCCTGGGGAGTCGCCGGTGCGGTGCTGCTCATCGGCTGGGTCGGTCCCGCACTGGACGTTCCACAAGCGGTACTCGACCTGTCCCCGTTCGGCCATCTGCCCAAGCTGCCGGGCGGCCCGATGCGGTGGGGCCCCGTGCTCGTCCTGCCGGCGCTCGCCGCGGCCCTGGTCGGCGCCGGGCTCGCGGGCCTGCGGCGACGGGACCTCACGTAGCGCTGCGCTTGCTTCGGCCGGACGCTCGCCGTGGCGCGGTGCGCCGGACGCCGGGTGCGGCAGGCTTGTGTCTGAGCGCGCAGTTCCCCGCGCCCCTTCAGGCCGGACACCCGCCATGGCGCGGTGCGCCGGACGCCGGGTGCAGCCATGTCGTGGCCGAGCGCGCAGTTCCCCGCGCCCCTTCAGGGCGCCAGCACGACCCCGCGCCAACATGTATAGGCCGGACACCCACCGTCGCGCGGTGCGCCGGACGCCGAGTGCGGCCGCGTCGTGGCGGAGCGCGCAGTTCCCCGCGCCCCTTCAGGGCGCCAGCACGACCCCGCGCCAACATGTATAGGCCGGACACCCACCGTCGCGCGGTGCGCCGGACGCCGGGTGCGGCCATGTCGTGGCCGAGCGCGCAGTTCCCCGCGCCCCTTCAGGGCGCCAGCACGACCCCGCGCCAACATGTATAGGCCGGACACCCGCCGTGGCACGGTGCGCTGGATGCCGAGTGCGGCCGCGTCGTGGCCGAGCGCGCAGTTCCCCGCGCCCCTTCAGGGCGCCAGCACGACCCCGCGCCAACTTGTATAGGCCGGACGCCGGGTGCGGCCGTGTCGTGGCTGAGCGTGCAGATCCCCGCGGCCCTTCAGGGCGGCTGTCCGGGTCCGTGTCATTCCGTGGAGGGCGGGCGGGTGGCGTGGGTCAAGTTGTTACGGGGAGTGCCTTCAGGCCGCGGATCACGAAGTTTGGTTTTTGTTCGGGGGGTTGTGCCAGGGTGAGGGTCGGGGCCCGCTCCAGTAGTGCGGTCATGGAGGCTGCCAGTTCGATCCGGGCCAGCGGGGCGCCGATGCAGTAGTGGATGCCGGCGCTGAAGGAGATGTGCGGGTTGTCGGCGCGGGTGAGGTCCAGTCGGTCGGGGGCCGCGAAGACGGCCGGGTCGTGGTTGGCGGAACCGAAGAGCAGGGCGATCTCCGCGCCCCTCGGGATCGTCGTGCCGTCGATCTCGATCTCGTCCAGCACCCAGCGCTCGAAGAGCTGGAGCGGGGTGTCGTAGCGCATCAGCTCCTCCACCGCGGACGGCACGAGGGAGCGGTCGGCGCGGAGCGCGGCCAGCTGGTCCGGGTTGCGGAACAGCGCCCACCAGCCGTTCACCGTGGCGTTGACCGTCGCCTCGTGACCGGCGTTCAGCAGCAGGACCGCCGTCGAGATCATCTCCTGCTCGGTCAGCCGGTCACCCTCGTCATGGGCCGCGATCAGCCCGGAGATCAAATCCTCGCCCGGCTCCTCGCGGCGGTGGGCGATCAGCTCCCGCAGGTACTCCGAGAACTCGACCGACGCCCGCACCGCCCTCGCCGCCGTCTCCTCGGACGGGTTCAGCTCGTACATGCCGCAGATGTCCGCCGACCAGGGCCGCAGCCGCGCACGGTCCGACTCCGGGATGCCCAGCATCTCGGCGATCACCGCGACCGGCAGCGGCTCCGCGACGTCCGCCAGCAGATCGCCGCCGCCCGCCGCCACCAGCGCCCCGACCAGTTCATCGGCCAGAGCGTGCACGTACGGCTTCAGCCGCTCCACCGTCCGCGGTGTGAACGCCTTCGACACCAGCCGCCGGATCCGGGTGTGGTCCGGCGGCTCAAGGTCCAGCATCCCGTGGTCGTTCAGCGTGTGGAACGGCTCCCGCTCCGGCGGCGGGGCCGTACGCCCGAACTCCTCGTGGGTGAACCGGTGCTGATACGTCCTGCCGAGCCGCCGGTCCCGCAGCAGCGCCGAGACGTCCGCGTGATGCGGAACCAGCCACTGGTTCGTGGGCTCGAAGTAGTGCACCCGGCCCTTTTCCCGCAGCTCGGCATAGGCCGGATAGGGGTCGGCGACGAACGCCTGGTCCCAGGGATCGAAAGCGAGGTCCGAAGCAGCAGCCATGAACGGACGCTAGCCCGCCCACCACCACCCTGACCAGGGGTGGCGGAGGCAGGGCCGGTGACCGGAGGCGTGGGCCCCACCGTCGACGGGCGCGAGACCGGTGACGGCGAGCGCGGCCCGGCGGCCGGCCGGGGCCATGGGTGGGCCGCGTCAGCCCGGCGTCACCAGGCGGGCCTCGTAGGCGAACACCGCTGCCTGGGTTCGGTCGCGCAGGCCCAGTTTCACCAGGATCCTGCTGACGTGCGTCTTGATCGTCGACTCGGCCACCACCAGACGCTCGGCTATCTCCGCGTTGGACAGGCCCTGGGCTATGAGGACCAGCACCTCCGTCTCCCGTTCGGTCAGATCGCCGTACGCCGCCTGCGCGGTCGGGGTCAGGCGCGGGCCGTCGGACAGCTTGGAGAACTCCGTGATCAGCCGCTTGGTGACGGAGGGGGCCAGCAGCGCCTCGCCGGCCGCCACCACCCGTACGCCGTCCGCCAGTTGCCGGGCGGAGGCGTCCTTGAGCAGGAAGCCCGAGGCTCCCGCGCGCAACGCCTCGTAGACATACTCGTCCAGGTCGAACGTGGTCAGCACCAGCACCTTCGCCGTGCCGTCCGCGGCGACGATCTCGCGCGTCGCCTCGATGCCGTTCATCTCGGGCATCCGGATGTCCATCAGCACCACGTCCGGGGCGAGTTCCCGCACCCGCTCCACCGCCTCGCGGCCATGGACGGCCTCGCCGACGACCTCGATGTCCGGCATCGCGTTGAGCAGGACCGAGAAGCCCTCACGCACCATCATCTGGTCGTCCGCGATCAGTACGCGGATCGTCATGCCTCACCTTCGCTCACCGTCGCGACCGGCAGGAACACCGTCACCTCGTACCCCCCGTCGACCGGGCCCGCCGTCATCTCGCCGTCCAGCATCGAGACCCGCTCCCGCATGCCGGTGATGCCGTGCCCGGCGCCGGGCGAGGGCTTCACCAGAGCCGTCGCGGGCGGCGGTCCGTTGACTATGCGCAGGCCGAGCCCGCCGAGGACATAGCCGATCTCGACCCGTGCGCTCGCCCCCGGCGCGTGCCGCAGGGTGTTGCTCAGCGCCTCCTGGACGATCCGGTAAGCCGACAGCTCCACGCCCTGCGGGAGTTCACGCACCGCGCCGGTCACCGCCTTCTCGACCTCCAGCCCCGCCTCCCGCACGTTCGCCAGCAGCGCGTCCAGGTCGGCGAGCGTGGGCTGCGGGGTCTCGGGCGCCTCGTAGTCCTCCGCGCGGACCACTCCGAGGACCCGGCGCAGCTCGGTCAGCGCCGCCACCGCGTTCTCCCGGATCGTGGCGAATGCCTTCTCCAGCTCGGGCGGCGGGTTCTCCACCCGGTAGGGGGCGGCCTCCGCCTGGATGGCGACCACCGACATGTGGTGGGCGACCACGTCGTGCAGTTCGCGGGCGATGGTGGTGCGCTCCTCCAGCAGGGTGCGGCGGGAACGCTCGTGCGCGGTCACCGTCTGCTGGGCGGTCACCTCCTGCTCGGCGTCGCGGCGTATGTGCCAGACGGTGACGGCGAGCAGGAGCAGCGCGGACAGAAGCATCATCGGGCCGATGTTCGGGCTGTAGCCGCCGCTGAGGACGGTGCCGGCCACGAAGCCGTAGCCCCCCGTCGTCAGCCACATCCAGGCCGCGGTGCGGGGGCGGGTGCGGATCGCCACCACCGTGAGCACCGTCAGATGGGCGAGGAAGCTGCCCGGCAGCCAGGGCCATTCGCCCCAGTTCGGGCCGAGGACGGCCACCACGGCGGACGCCGGGAACGACAGCCAGAACGCTCCGACGGGCCGGACCAGTGTCAGCAGGACCGGGCCCAGGGTGAGCAGGGCGCACAGCAGGCCCGAGAAGCCGGAACCGCGGTACCCGAGGGAGATGAGCATCGCCAGTCCGCCCACCGCGGCCACCGCCGCGTGCGGGGTCCAGGACGCGTACTCCCGTATGCGGCCGGAGAGCCGTCGGGTGATCGGGCCGTCGACGCTCATGGGGGCCAGCGGGCGGTAGGCGAAGGCGTCGTGGAACAGGTCCTGCCGCAGCCCGCGCAGGGCGTCCATCGCCGCCCGGGCCTCCGGGCTGCGGGGCTTGTACGCGTCGTACCGGCCGTCCGCCGGTGTGGTCTGCGTGTGCGTCGTCTCGGTCACGTACAAGACCGTAGGCCGGGCCGGGGGTCGGGGGCGTCACCTGTGAGAGGGGTCATTCGGGATCCGTCTCAGGTACTACGGGCACCCCTGCGACCGACGGACCTGAGCAGGCCCCACCGCCCGCGGGCCCGGCGTGTGACCGCGGCCACCGAGGAGCGCCAGGCGCAGCGCCCCGGGCAGGCACCGGGCAGGCGGGAGCCTCTTCCGCAGGCACCGGGCAGGCGAGAGCCGCTTCCGCGGACTCCAGGGAAGCGGGAGCGCTTCAGTGGGTTCCGGGGCGGACCAGGCCCGTCTCGTAGGCGAACACCGCCGCCTGGGTGCGGTCGCGCAGGCCCAGCTTCACGAGGATCCGGCTCACATGGGTCTTCACGGTCTGCTCGGCCACCACCAGATGCTCGGCGATCTCCGCGTTCGACAGGCCCTGGGCGATCAGGGCCAACACCTCCGTCTCCCGTTCCGTCAGCGCACCCACGCGCTGTTTCAGCGGGGCACGACGGGTGCCGCGCAGCCGGGAGAACTCGGCGATCAGCCGGCGGGTGATCCCGGGCGCGAGCAGCGCGTCCCCGGCGGCCACCACCCGGACCGCCTCGGCGAGCTTGTCCGCGGAGGCGTCCTTCAGCAGAAAGCCGGAGGCACCGGCCCGCAGCGCCTCGTACACATACTCGTCCAGGTCGAACGTCGTCAACACCATGACCTTTATGTCCGGGTTGTCCATGGTGATGCGACGGGTGGCCTCGATGCCGCCAAGCCCCGGCATGCGGATGTCCATCAGCACCACGTCGGGGGCGATGTCCCCGACCTTGGCGACCGCGTCCAGGCCGTCCACGGCCTGCGCGACCACCTCGATGTCCGGCTGGGTGTTGAGCAGCACGGAGAAGCCCTGACGGACCATCTGCTGGTCGTCGGCGATCAGTACGCGGATGGGGCCGGCGCCGGGGGTCATGGTCCGTTTCCTCTTTCGGGATCGAATGCGGGATCTGGTGCGGGATCTGGTGCGGGATCTGGTGCGGGATCGAATGCGGGATCGGGTCCGGTGGTGAGTTCGGGGATGTGGGTGACGGCGGGCACCCGTGGTGCCGTGGACCCGTCCCGGGGGAGGAACGCCGTCACGACGAAGCCGCCGTGCAGCGTGGGCGTCGCGGTGACGCTGCCGCCCAGCATGGCGGCGCGCTCCCGCATGCCCAGAAGACCGTGGCCGGAACCCGGCGAGGGCAGCACCGGGTGGCGGGGAGCGGAGTTGATGATCCCCAGGTGCAGGCCGCCGGGGAAGTGGCTGACCTCGACACGGACCGTGGAGCCCGGAGCGTGCCGCAGGGCGTTGCTGAGCGCTTCCTGGACGATCCGGTAGGCGGACAGCTCCACGCCGGGCGGGTAGCCGCGGAACTCGCCCTTGATGTCGGTGACCACGTCCAGACCCGCCGCCCGTGTGTTCTCGATCAGTACGTCGAGTCGGTCCAGGGTGGGCTGGGGCGCGTCGGGGGCATGGCCCGTGCCGGGGTTGCCGAGGCCGTACGGGTCGTCCAGGTCCTCCGGGCTCTCGGAGCGCAGCACGCCGAGGACACGGCGCAGTTCGGTCAGCGCCTCCAGCGCGTTCTGCCGGATGCCGGCCAGGTTCTCCTTCAGCTCCTCGGAGGGGTTCTCCACGAGGTGCGGGGCGACCTGCGCCTGGATGGAGATCACTGACATGTGGTGGGCGACCACGTCGTGCAGTTCGCGCGCGATACGGCTGCGTTCTTCGAGGAGCGTACGGCGGGCGCGTTCCTCTGCGGTGATCGTGGTCTGCCGGACGAGCTGGGTGCGGGCCTCGCTCCGGCCGCGCAGGGCGGCGCCGACCAGGACCGCCACGGCGAACAGGGCCACAGCCATGAAGCCCGTGGAGGTGTACCGCTGGGCCCCCAGCGCGCCCTGCACGAGATAGGTCGTCAGGGCGGTGCCCGCCAGTGCCATGAGCGCGCCGCTGACCCGCACGCGCAGCGCCAACAACAGGAGCACTGCCATCTGCGCCAGCAGCGCCGGCGGCCCCCAGGGCCAGTTGGGGCCCGGGAGCGGGCCCGTCACAAGGCCGGGGCGCGCCGCCATCGCCGTCGCCACCATGCCGGTCAGGGCGAGGCCCCAGGCGGGTACGGGACGCCACAGGGCAAGGACCACGGCGGCCCCCTGGACGAATCCCGCGAGCAGCCCCTGCGCCGTGGAGAGGCGGTAGTCGTCGGCGATCTCCTGGCCGCCGCCCAGCGCGATGCCGAGGGCGAGATAGCCGGCGATCAGATAGGTCAGCAGTCGGCCCCAGCGGTACCGGGAGAAGGGCGGCGACTGGGGCGACGGGGCATCGCCCAGCCAGGCGCCGAGGCGGCGCAGCCGCGCCCGCGGCCCGTGCGGCGGGGTGCCGGGTCCGGGGGCGGCGGGCGGTACACGGCCCGCCTCCGGGTACGGGGTACCGCCCGCGGTCCCGGCGCCGTCCTTGTCGCCGGCCGCGGGTGGCCCCTGCGGGGCGTTGTCGCCGTCGGCGTCCGCGGGATTCACCCGACCCACCCTAGGCACCGCGCGCCGCCTCGGATTCGGAGCGGCGGGGGCGGTGCCCGCGGATCACCCGGGAGGGGCGCGGCGGGGATCGGCGACTCCCCTGTTCGCGGGACCGGAAGGCCGTCCAGCACACGGCGAGGGCCAGGGCGAAGACCGGGAGCCAGCCGAGGCGGGCCGCGACCCAGGCCAGGCCGTCGGGGGCGGTGTGCAGACCGGGCAGCCGGCCTGCCGACAGCAGCACGGCCGTCGTCGCCATGAGCGCCGTCTGGTGCCAGAGGAAGATCGTCATCGCGGAGAGGTTGACCAGGGCCACGGCCGCCCAGGCGACGGGGCGGCGCAGCGCACGGCGCAACGGGTCGCGCAGCAGCAGGGCGAGCCCGCACTGGGCGAGGCCGAAGGTGACCGCCGCCAGGGTCGGCGGGTTCAGGTTGGAGACCGGCTCGCCGGGGACGCCCACCATCGACGCCGGGTATCCGGCCCACGCGACCAGTGCGGCCGTGGCCGCCGCGCCGCCGGCGAACAGCACCAGCCCCGGGCGGCGGCCCTCCAGCTCACCGCGCGTCCAGGCCGCGCCCAGGGTGTAGGGCACCAGCCAGCCGGCCGCCAGGTTCACCCAGCCGAGCCAGGACGGGGCGCCGTCCGGGCCGAAGCGGAACAGGTCCACATGGAGGACGACGGCCAGCGGCCACAGTGGGCTGAGCCGGGCCACGAGCGGCGTCGCCGCCGTCAGGGCGGCGAAGACCAGCAGGAACCACAGCGGGGACAGGGCCAGCTTCACCAGCGTGCGGACCGTGTCGAACGGCGCGTCCAGCAGGAGCAGGGCCGTCGCCGCCACCGCCCAGAGGACCGCGACGGCGATCACCGGCCGGAACAGCCGGGACAGCCGGCCGCGCAGCCACCGGCCGTATGTCGTGCCGCGGGCCCGGGCCAGCGCGTGGCTGCGGGTCGCCACATGGCCGCCCACCAGGAAGAAGACGGCGAGGCTCTGGAAGACCCAGGAGATGGGGGCGAGCCAGGGCATGTGCCGAAGCGGGCTCGCCGCGTGCAGCGCGCCGCCGTCCGACACCAGCGCCGTGACCAGCCAGTGGCCGAGGACGACACCGAGGATCGCGAAGGCCCGCAGGGCGTCGACCGCGCGGTCCCGGGTGGCGGGCGTGGCCGCGTCCACGCGGAGGGCGCCCTCGCGCAGGCCCTTCAGCGCGGTCGGCAGGCGGCCGTCACGCATGGCTCACCTCCGGCGTCTCGCCGAGGGTGATCCGGGCCAGGTTGGCCAGCGCGGTCGAGCCCGGTGTGAAGTAGCCGCTGTGGTCGGCTTCGGCGGCGTCGAAGACACGGGCGCCGAAGCCCGGGGAGACCGGATCGGTGCCGAAGCCGACGGTGGTGCCGAACAGTTCCGCCCTGACGTGCGGCACGTCGGCCACCCAGTCGCCGGAGCCGCGTGCCGCCCAGACCCGGGCGGGGGTGTGCAGCGCCGCGGCCGAGTCGGCGCCCGTGCCGGGGCTGCCGACGAGCGCGAGCGCGTCGACGTCCATGCCCGCGGCGGCCCGGCCGCAGACCACCGAGCCGTACGAGTGGCACACCACGGTGAGGTGCGCCCGTCCTCCGGTGACCCGCCGCACGTCCTCGACCAGCGCGCGCAGCCGGGGTGCGGCCTTCTCCGCGCGGCCGGTGGTCAGGACCGTGGTGCTGACCGTGCCCGGGGTGTCGTAGCCCAGCCAGGCGAGCACGGCCGGGTGGCTGCCCGGAGGTGCGCCGCGAGTCAGCGCGCCGTACAGGGCCGCCGCGGCCCGGTGGAAGCGGTCGTAGGTGTCTATCGAGGTGTCGGAGCCGGGGACCAGGACCGCCACGCGGTCGGCGTGGGCGAGATCCCCGAAGACCTCCGTGGCCCGGCCGGAGCCGCGGCCGTCGAAGAAGAGGAACCGGCGGGTGGGAGCGGCTATCGCGCGGTCCGCGGCGGCACGGCGGTGGTCGCCGTGGGCGGCGGCCATGCGGGCGGCCTGCGCGGCGCTGGCCCGGTTCGCCGCGTACGCCTCGGACAGCGTCCGCGCCGTGGGCGGGGCGAGCGAGGCGGGGGCCGGCGCGGGGACCTCCGGTCGGGCGGCCGCGGAGAGCGGGACCACCACGGCAGCGGTGATCAGCGCCGCCAGCAGGGCGCGTACCCACCTGGCCCCGCGATGTCCCCGCGCTCTCCACCACCCGGCGGCGCCCGGCCTGTCGGCGCCCTGCCCGGCACCGCCCGACGCCTCCACGCTCCGCTCGACGGCAACGGAACCCGCGGATCGAGGGTCGGCGGAGCCCGCGCCAGGGGAGCCCGGCGCATCGGAAAACGGTCCGGCGTCACCCGCGGCGCCCGGCTGGGCGGCACGCGAAGCCGCGGCACCCTGCGCGGCGACGTCCGATACGACAAGGTCAGGAACAGCGGCGCCCGGCACCGCAAGGGCCCCTACCGCAGCGGCCGTTACGGTGGCGGCCGGGTCCGCTCGGTCGCGTTGGTCCACGGCCGGTCCCGGCCCATGCCCCGTCATCGTCTTCCTCCCCGTCCGCCCGGCCATCGGGCGTTCTGACAAGGAAGTTAGAAATCGGGGCCCGTCGTTCGCGTCCCGCCAGAGAGCTCTTCTCCGCCGTAGCTCTCAGGTATTACGGGTAGGGGCGGGGAACCCCCTGAGGGACCGGGGCCCATGTCACCACGCCAGCTGCGCGATCTCCTCCGCCACCACCGCGCACGCGTCCGCCGAGGGGTCGATCAGCGGGAAGTGCCCCACGTCCTCCAGGAGCGTCAGACCCACCACCTCGCCCGCCTTGGCCGCCGCCTCCGCGTAAGCCTCGGCCACCGCCTGCGGCACGTCCACGTCCGCGCGGCCCTGGACGAGCGTCGTCGCGATGCCCGTGGGCAGCAGCAGTGCCGGGTCGGCGTACGGCCTGCGCACCGTGAACTCGTCCTGGCCGCCCAGCAGTTGCAGCACCGCGTTGTCGCAGACGGCCAGCTTCCGCGCCACCTCGAAGTCCGCGATCGGGGCGAGGGCGACCACTCCGCGCAGCGCGGCGGGCCGGTCCGTGCGCCAGGGGGAATCCGCGGGCAGCACATGGCGGGCCGCCGCCCACAGGGCCAGGTGGCCGCCCGCCGAGTGGCCGGTGAGCACCGTGCGGCGCAGGTCGCCCTGCGGAAGCGCCCCGCGGGCCAGCTCGGGCAGGGCGTCCAGCGCGGCGGCGACGTCGTCGAAGGTGTCCGGCCAGCGACCCGCGACCGGGCCCGCGCCGCCCCCGGCCGGCGCGGCGCTCCCTCCGGCCAGTGCGGGGCCGCCGCGCCGGTACTCCACGTTGGCGACGGCGAAGCCGCGCCGGGCCAGGAAGTCCGCGAACGGCGTGACGTGCCGCCGGTCGTACGGCCCGCGCCAGGCCCCTCCGTGCAGGACGACGACCAGCGGGGCGCCGGCGCCCGGCGACGAGGGCTCCGTGCCGCGCGGGGCGTAGAAGTCGATCACCTGGTCGGGGTGGTCGCCGTACGCTGCCGTGGCGTCGGGATCGACGGGCGGATGCGAGAAGGCCGACTCCTCTTCGGCAGCGGCCCGGGCTGCGGCGGCGTCGTCCGGCATGCTCCAACCTCTCAGCGACGTAACGGATTTGGCGGACCAGGGGAGTTGGCAGCCGTTGGCGGGGACGGTATCAGGCCAGTGACGTGCGCGGACACGCGGATGTCACGCTCGGTGAGGGGCAAAGCGGTGCCGTACGGCGCGAACCGGGCAACCGGAGCGAACCGGTTGCCCGAAAAGCCGAAACGTCCGTGGGCGAGGCCCGGTCGGGTCGCGTGGTGAGCGGGCCCCTGCCGATGGGCGTACCCCTCGGGCGCTACGCCGATGGGCGTACCCCTCGGGCGCTACCCGGACGCCGCCTCCCCCGGTGTCTCCCGCAGTACGTCCCCCAGCACCCGGGCGGCCCGCTCCGCGTCCGCGAACCCCACGTACAACGGGGCGAAGCCGAAACGGAGGACATCAGGGTGCCGGAAGTCCCCCACCACCCCGCGCGCGATCAGCCGTTTCATCACGTCACCGGCGGCCGGGCAGCGCAGGGCCACCTGGCTGCCCCGCTCCGCGTGGGCCGCCGGCGTCAGGGACTCGACCAGCCCCTCGGGCACGTGCGCCGTCACGCACTCCAGGAAGAAGTCGGTCAGGGCCAGGGACTTGGCCCGTACCGCCGCCACCGACACCCCCTCCCACACGTCCAGCGCGGCCTCCAGGGCCAGCATGGACAGGATGTCCGGGGTGCCCACCCGCCCGCGCGGCGCGCCCGGCGCGGCTACGTAGTCCGGGCGCATGCCGAACGGCTCGGCGTGGGAGTTCCAGCCCGGCAGCGGGGAGTCGAAGCGGTCCTGGAGACAGCGGCGCACATACAGGTACGCCGGTGCGCCCGGGCCGCCGTTCAGATACTTGTACGTGCAGCCGACCGCCAGGTCGACGCCGTGCTCGTCCAGGCCCACCGGCAGCGCGCCCGCGCTGTGGCACAGGTCCCACACTGCCACCGCGCCCGCTGCGTGCACCGCCGCCGTGAGCGAGGGCAGGTCGTGCAGCCGGCCGGTGCGGTAGTCGACGTGGTTGAGCAGCACCGCGGCCGTACGGTCGCCGAGCGCCGCCGGCACCTCCGCCGGGGTCACCGGGCGCAGGGTGCGGCCGGTCAACCGGGCCGCCGACCCGGCGATATAGCCGTCCGTGGGGAACGTCGTCGCGTCGACCAGGATCTCGTCCCGCCCCTCACCGGCCAGCCGGACGGCACCCACAAGTGCCTTGAAAACGTTGACACTTGTCGAGTCGCCCACGACGATCTGCCCGGGCGCCGCGCCGACCAGCGGGGCGATCCGGTCGCCGATCCGCTCGGGCGCCGTCCACCAGCCGCTCTCTTCCCAGGAACGGATGCGCAGGTCGCCCCACTGCCTGCGTACCACGTCGGCGACCCGGTCGGGGACGTTCGCGGGCAGCGCGCCCAGTGAGTTGCCGTCCAGGTACACGACGTCGTCGAGGACGAAACGCGAGCGCAGCGGGGCGAGTTCGTCCGCCGCGTCCAACCGCTTGGCGATGACGGCCGGTTCGGTGGTGTCAGACATGGGACCTCGCCGTCCACAGCTCCGGGAACACGTTCTTCTGCGCGCGCTTCTCCAGCCAGGCCACCCCGGCGGAGCCGCCCGTGCCCGGCTTGGCGCCCATCGCGCGGCGGGTGGCGACCAGGTGGTCGTTGCGCCAGCGCCAGACCAGTTCGGCCACGTCCGTCAACGCCTCGCCCAGGCGGGCGAGTTCGGCGTCCTGGTCGCCGGAGTAGACCGCCGTCCAGGCCGCCTCGACGGCCTGAGACGGCTCGTGGCGCAGGGACACGTCCCGGTGCAGCACCTCCCGCGGGATGGCGTGGCCGCGGCGCGCGAGGAGCCGTACCACCTCGTCGTACAGGCTCGGCTCGTGCAGGGCCTTCTCCAGCTCGGCGTGGACGCGGGGCGCGCCCCGGTGCGGGACGAGCATCGACGCGGACTTCTCGCCGAGCAGGAACTCCATGCGCCGGTACATCGCCGACTGGAAGCCGGAGCCCTCGCCCAGGGCGGAGCGGTACGCGTTGAACTGGGCCGGGGTCAGCGCTGCAAGGGGCTTCCAGGAGGCGTTCAGCGCCGCCAGCTCGCGTACGGAACGCTTCAGCGCGTCGATCGCGACCGGCACGCGGTCCTCGCGGAGCGCCTTGGCCGCCGTCTCCCACTCGTGGACGACGACCGTGAACCACAGCTCCATCACCTGGGTGGTGACCAGGAAGACCATCTCTCCGGGGTCGTCGGAGAGGGTGTGCTGGAGGTGGGTGAGCACGTCCGCCTTGACGTAGTCCTCGTACGGCGTCGTGCCCGCGAAGTCGAGATGCGGGGTCTCGGGCTCAGCGGCCTCGGGAAGGGGGTGAGCCGGTTGGGACATCGCTGTCTCCTGTTGTACTCCGGGTAGCGGTCCGCCCCTGCCGATGCCGGCACGGGGGCCCCGGTCCCCACCCGCATCCTCCGCAATCCCCCACCGCCCGGCAAGCCCGGCCGGCCCGGAGGCGTCCCGCGGGACCGTGTACGCGGGGCTGTCTGTACGGACCTGTCTGTACCGAGCTGTCTGCGGCACCGTCGTGGCTGGTCGCGCAGTTCCCCGCGCCCCTTCGGGGCGCTGTCGAACCGTGGGGTTGCCCTCGGCGGCCGGGGGCGGGGCGCCGGTGGCACACTGCATCCATGACGACCCACACGAACCTGCTCGGCGGACCCGACCCGACCTACCTCCCCGAGAACGAGGCGGCCTTCCGGCTGCTGGACGCGGAGTCCGTGCCGGCGGCCGAGGTCGCCGCGCAGCACCCGACGTTCTCGCCGGCGTGGGCCGCGCTCGCCGAGGAGGCGTTCTCGGCGGGCCGGGTGATCGAGTCGTACGCCTACGCCCGTACCGGTTACCACCGCGGACTCGACGCCCTGCGCCGCAACGGCTGGAAGGGCCACGGGCCGATCCCCTGGAGCCACCGCGCCAACCAGGGCTTCCTGCGCTGCCTGGCCGTGCTCGCTCGGGCGGCCGAGGCGATCGACGAGAAGGACGAGGCCGAACGCTGCCGCCAGTTCCTGCGCGACAGCGACCCCGAGGCGTACGCGGAACTCCTCGGCTGACCGCACCACCAACCGGGCCCGCCCCTCCCGGACGGGCCCGCCCCCTCAACGCCCCCGGGGTAGCCCGCCCGACCGACACCCTGGGAACGCCGCCCCCACAGGCCCGATGCGCCCCGGCCTCACCGCCGGTCCCATCGCCCCCGCCATCACGACAACGCCCAAAGCCCTCAACCTCACCGGCACCCCCAGCGGCCCCATCTCACCGGCACCCCCAACAGCCCCATCTCACCGGCACCCCCAGAAGCCCATCTCACCCCCTCCCCCGCCCCTTGCCCCAGCGAATCGTGCCCCTCTGCATCCGTCCCGTTTCCAGGGGTGGCGTCGTGACGTTGCCGTGGGTGTGGCATTCCGGGCGGTTGCAGTCCGGGGGTGGGCGGCGGACCGCGGCGAAGGCGAGGGCCGCGCCGGCCACCAGGACCGCCGCGCACAGTGGCATCGCCCGCCGGAACGAGGCGTCGAAGGCGTCCGCCGAGCGGTACGCCTCGGGCCCCATCCCGGCCAGCAGCGGCAGCGCGGCCACCGCGATCAGCCCGGCCGCGCGGGCCGCCGCGTTGTTGATGCCGCTGGCCAGCCCCGCCCGTGTCGCGTCGACGGAGGCGAGCACCGTCGCGGTGAGCGGCGCCACCAGGGTGACCATGCCCGCGCCCATGACCAGCAGCGCGGGCAGCACGTCCGTGAGGTAGTCGGCGCCCTTGCCCACCCGCAGCATCAGCAGCATCGCGACCGCGCAGAGCAGCGGCCCGACGGTGAGCGGGATGCGCGGCCCGATGCGGTCGGCCAGCGCGCCCGAGCGGGCCGAGAACAGCAGCATCAGGACGGTGGTCGGCAGCAGCGCCGTACCGGCCCGCAGCGGCGAATAGCCCGCCACGACCTGGAGTTGCAGCGCGGTCAGGAAGAAGAAGCCGCCGAAGGCCGCGTAGACGCACAGGGTGACCAGGTTGACCACCGTGAACTGCCGGGACGCGAAGATGTCCAGCGGCATCATCGGGTCGGGGTGGCGTTTTTCGACGTAGACGAAGGCGACGCCGGCCGCGATCCCCGCCACCGCCGTGAGGGCGACGACGAGCGAGCCCTGGCGGGCCTCGATCAGGGCGTACGTCACCAGGGCCAGGGCGAGCGCGCCGAGGGCCGCGCCCAGCACGTCGAAACGACCGGGAGCACCGTCGACGTCACCTCTCCGGCCACTCCCGAGCGCACTTCCCTGAGCGCTCCCGAAGTCACCTCCCGGACCATCTCCCGGCCCGCCCCCCGGCCCACTCCCGGAGCCGCCGGCCTCGACGCCCACGGCGTCCCCCGCCGCGCCGCGCCCCGCGGCCCCCGCACCCGCCCCACCGGCCTCCGCGCCGTCGGCCACCGCGCCGGCCCGTCGGAACTCGCGTCCCCCGGACTCGGGGACGTGGCGTACGGCGATGGGGGCGCACAGCAGCGCCAGCGGGACGTTGAGCAGGAACACCCAGCGCCAGCCGGGGCCGGCCACCAGCCAGCCGCCGAGGAAGGGCCCGACGGCCGCGCCGATGCCGCCGAACCCGGACCACAGGCCGACCGCCCTGGCCCGGTCGTCGGGATGGAAGGACGCCTGGATCAGCGCGAGGGAGCCCGGGGTCAGCAGGGCGCCGCCGATGCCCTGCAGGGCGCGGGCGCCGACGAGGACGCCGGCGCTCGGAGCGAGCCCGCACAGCAGGGAGGCCGTGGCGAACCAGACGACCCCGATCACGAAGATCCTGCGCCGGCCGTAGCGGTCGCCCAGTGACCCGCCGAGCAGGATCAGCCCGGCCAGCGTCACCATGTACGCGTTGACCGTCCACTGGAGGGCCGCAAGGCCCACGTTCAGGTCGCGGCCGATGCGCGGCAGCGCCACATTGACGACGGTCGAGTCCAGCATGGCCATGCTGGATCCGAGGACCGTGGTGAGCAGGATCCACTTGCCCTGGGGCGAGGACAGCCGAACGTCGGGCATGTCCCAGGTATACAGCGAGCCCGGCCCCCACGGA